>NZ_JACCCW010000001.1:370364-740728 GCF_013410065.1 Granulicella arctica | reverse complement strand
GTGGGTGGGTTTTCGCCCCGGACGATAGAGGAGGAAGTCTTCGGGAGCGACATCTTCTTCTGATTGCCGGACTCGCGGTCATAGGGCTTCTGGCCTTCTATCAGCGCTATTATTCAGGCGTTCTGTTGCTGGTTCCCATGTTGTGGGCGATGCAGCATCCTGGGCGAGCCAGTAATCGCTGGACGATTGCTATCTGTTGTTGTTTTTTAGGCAACACGGAGGCATTCCTCCGCCAATGCAGTTGGTTTGCACGTCTCAGCCAGCAGCATCCGGCTTTGGTCGACACGGTGATCGGACCGCATCTCTGCTGGCTGCTGCTGATTCTCGCGGTTATCCTGGTGAGCCAACTTTATGTCAAAGACAGCGGACGGCCGATAGAGAAGATGGGAGCTTAGCGATAAGGAGCTAAGCTCCACCTCTCTACAAGACGGGTGTGTCGTTGTGGAGCATGGCTTTGCGGATGACCTTGACGGGAGCGAAGCCCTGGCGCATGAAGTCATCATGGAAGTTTTGAAGGTTGAAGGCGGAGCCTTGTTTGGCCTTCACGTCGGCGCGGAGTTGCATGATCTCAAGCTTGCCGAGGGTGTAGTAGAGATAGGTGGCGTCGGAGGTGCCGCGCTTGGTTTCGACCATGCCGATGGAGGGGGACTGGTAGCCTTCGGTGACGAAGAACTGCGCGGCCTGGTCGATGGTGAAGGGGCCTCCGACGCCGGTGTGCAGGCGGATGGAGACGACGAAGCGGGCGTCACGGAGGAGCGCGTCCTGGAGCTGGCCGAGGCGGATGAGCTTTGCCTCGCGTGAGCCGGGAGCGGTGCCGGTGGGAAGGTAGCCCTCGTCGAGCATCATCTGTTCGCAGTAGTGAGCCCAGCCTTCGATGTTGGTGTTGGCACCGAGGAGCTTGCGGATCTTTGAGGGGAACTCCGGCTGCCAGAGGAACTGGACGTAGTGGCCGGGGTAGGCCTCGTGGACGGCGGTGCTGGTGATGGTGCCGACGTTGAAGGCGGCCATGTGCTCAGCGATGTGAGCTGGGGTCCAGTCCTTTTCAGGGAGGGTGACGTTGAAATAGGCCTTCGTTGAATGGGTTTCGAAGGCGCCGGGAGGGTCCATTGAAGCCTGCGTGGTGGCGCGCATGAAGGGTGGCGTCTCTTCGAGGGTGGGCTCGACCTTGGAGGGGATGGTGATGATGCTGTGGGCCTGGATGTAGTCGATCAGGCCGGCGAACTGGTCTTGAAATGCCTGGAGGAGCTTGTCCGGGGCGGGGTGGATGGTGGCGAGCTCGGCGAGGACCTGCTGCGGGGTCTTGGTGGGATCAACCTCTTTGGCGACGCGGGCGAACTCGGCCTGATTCTTATGCAGGTCGGCGTAGGCGATCTCGAGGAGGTGGTCGAGCGGGATGTCGACCATCTCGTCGTACTGGAGCTTTTTGGCGAAGGTGTCCGCGCCGAACTTGTACTCGCCGTTGGAGCGGGGGAGCAGGTCGGTCTTCATCCATGCGCCGTAGCTCTTGAGGGCTTCGATGACGGCGGCGTTGGACTTGGCGAAGTCGGCTTTAGCCTGGGCGTCGGTGGCGTCGGCGAAGGCGGAGGGGACGTCGGTCTGGAAGAAGCTGACGAGGCCGTCGATCTGCTCGAGGGCGATCTCGGTGTAGATCTTGGGAGGATTCTTCAGGTTTTTGCGGGCTTCGAGGAGGACCTGCGGCATGAGCTTTTCGCGCTCGACGGCCGCACGCAGGCGGGTGTTGACGGGGGCGAAGGGGCGCTCCATGAGGACGAAGATGGAACCGGTGATGCCGGAGGAGTAGTTGTCGGGATTCTTCTCCCAGGGGCGGATGACCTCGAGGGTCAGCAGATTGGACTTGATGCTGTTGAGGAGGATGTCGCGGTCGGCGGCGACGCTGGCGTCGAGGGCAGAGGGTTCGATGGCCTCGATCTTCTTCTCATAGCTGTGCAGCGCTGCGATCTGTTTCTGGACGCTGGCGGCGCTGTAGTCCTCGAGCTGGGTGTCGTACTGGTGCAGGCCCGCAGCGGTTCCGGAGGTGGGGGAGAAGTGGAAGTAGACGTCGGTGAAGTACTGATCGGTGAGGAAGTTGAAGGTCTGGGGAGCTCCGTCGGCGGAGACGCGCTGGGCAGATGCAGGTGCGGCCATGAATGCTCCAGTGAGAAGGGGAAGGGCGAGGGCGGCCAAACGGACGATCTTCATAGATGGAGAAAGTGTACGGCCTGAGCGAGGGATTTTCTAGAATGTTGCGGGAATGATGCCATAGCGGGCCATGACTGCGCCGACGGCGGCATAGTCGGTGGGGCCGTCGGCCTCCATGACCAAGGCGAGCTCATCGAAGTATTCTGGACCGATGATGCCTGGGGTGTGGATGCAGAGGACGCGTGCTGCCTGCTCGTGCAGGTTGATAAAGGCGTGGAGTGCGCCGGGCGGGATGACGAGTTGCTCACCGGGGCAGACCTGGATCTGCCTTCCTTCGACGGTCCAGGTGGTGATGCCGTCGATGCCGAGGACGGTCTCCTCATAGTCGCGGTGGAAGCGTGGGACGAGGCTGCCTACGTGCGGGGGGAGCGTGACCTCAAAGGCGTCAAGGCAGCCGTTGGTTTCGTGACGGCTCTGGAGGAAGGTGACGGTCATGTCGCCGACGTGAATAATGCGTGCGATGGGGAACCTGTCTTCTGAGGATTTTGGGGAGCCCGGGAGTAGACAGGGTCGTACACTGCCGTCTGTTATTTTACCAAAAGTTACCTGAATTTCAGCTTAATGAGGGGTTTACGAGCCTTGGCGATGGGGGTCGAGGGAGTCGAGGAGGGCGCGGGTTTCGCTCAGGACATCTTCGGCTTTGGCGGAGGTAAGGGGCCAGCGGAGGACGCCTTGGGGGGTGAACTGAGCACCTTTTTTGGCGTTGCGGCTGACGAGCTTCATGAGGATGCCAGGATCGATGGTGCGTTCGCGTGCGGGAGCGACTCCGGGGGCGGTAGCGGGTGCTCCGCCGGACTTTTGCTCGGCGAATTTGATGTGGAGCATCTCGACGAATGTTTTTGTTTTGCCCTGCTCGATCTGGGTACGCTCGCGGTCGAGCTGGGCGATGCCGAGCTGTTCGCAGTGGAGGCGAATCTCGCCGGCGCTAAGGAGGTTGAGGACGGCTTCGGGTGGGGTGCCATAGCGGTCTTGCAGCTCGTCGCGGACCTCGGCGAGGGCGGCAGCAGTTTCGGCTCCGGCGATGCGCTTGTACATGCGGAGACGCTGGTTCTCTTCGGGGATATACTCGCTGTCGATGCGGAGGGAGATGCCGAGGTTGAGGACGGTGCCTTCGTGGGCTGGTTTGTCCTCGCCCTTCATCTTGCGGACGGCCTCTTCGAGCATGGTGGTGTACATCTCGAAGCCGATGGCCTCGATGTGTCCGGACTGTTCGCCGCCGAGCATGTTGCCTGCGCCTCGGAGTTCGAGGTCGAGCGCGGCGATCTTGAAGCCTGCGCCGAGGTCGGAGAACTCTTTGAGGGCGGCGAGGCGGCGGCGGGCGATCTCGGTGAGCTCTTTCTCGGGCGGGATGAGGAGGTAGGCGTAGGCGCGGCGGTTGCTGCGGCCTACGCGGCCCCGGAGTTGGTAGAGCTCGCTGAGGCCGTGGCGGTCGGCGCGGTTGATGATGATGGTGTTGGCGAGGGGGATGTCGAGGCCGTTTTCGATGATGCTGGTGGCGACGAGGATGTCGTACTCGTGGTTCATGAAGGCGAGCATGACGCGCTCAAGCTCGGCTTCGGGGAGCTGGCCGTGGCCGATGACGACGCGGGCTGAGGGGACCTGCTCGCGGATCATGGTGGCGATGTCGTAGATGGTTTCGACGCGATTGTGGACGAAGTAGATCTGGCCGCCGCGCTCGAGCTCCATCTCGATGGCGGTGCGGACGAGCTTCTCGTCGAACTTGGCGACGATGGTCTGGATGGCCATGCGGTCTTTGGGCGGCGTCTCAATGACGGACATGTCGCGGAGGCCGATGAGCGACATGTGCAGCGTGCGCGGGATGGGCGTGGCGGACATGGAGAGGACGTCGATGGCGGCGCGCATCTGCTTGAGACGCTCTTTGTGGCGGACGCCGAAGCGTTGTTCTTCATCGACGACGAGCAGGCCGAGGTCCTGGAACTTGAGGTCCTTCGAGAGCACGCGGTGGGTACCGATGAGGATGTCGATCTTGCCCTCTTCGGCTTTTTCGAGGATGACTTTTTGTTCCTTCGCGGTGCGGAAGCGGGAGATCATCTCGATGTTGACGGGGAAGTTGGCAAAGCGCTTCTTGAAGGACTCGTAGTGTTGGAAGGAGAGGACGGTTGTGGGGGTGAGGACGGCGACTTGCTTTGAATCCTGCACGGCCTTGAAGGCGGCGCGCATGGCGACTTCGGTTTTTCCATAGCCCACGTCTCCACATAACAGCCGGTCCATGGGTTGCGTGGATTCCATGTCCTGCTTGATGTCGGCGATGGCGGAGAGCTGGTCGTCGGTCTCGTTGAAGTCGAAGGCGTCTTCGAACTCGCGCTGCATGTTGGTGTCTGGGGAGAACGGCGTGCCCTGAGCGGCTTTGCGCTGCGCGTAGAGGATGAGCAGCTCGCCGGTCATGTCGGCCATGGCCTTCTTGATGCGGGCCGTGGTCTTCTGCCATGCCTGGGTGCCTAGCTTGCTGAGCTGGGGCGCGGGGCCGGTGTCGGTGGAGCGGTACTTCTGGATGAGGTCGAGGCGCGTGAGCGGAACGTAGAGCTTGGCCTCGTCGGCGAACTCGAGGATCATCAACTCGAGCGGTGGCTGGTCGTTTTCTTCAATAACGCGTAGGCCACAGTATTGGGAGATGCCGTGCTCTACATGCACCACGTAATCCCCTACCGTCAGATCACGGAAGTCGGAGATGAAGGCAGAGGTTTTGGATTTGCTGCGACGCGCGGGGCGGGTGCTGACGTCGGCGTCGTCGATGAGGTCCTGCGCGCCGAAGAGGACGATCTGGCGGGCGGTGGCTTTGTCGAGGTCGAGGACTTGCACGCCGGCGGCGATGGCGGTCTTGACGATGACTGGAGTGCGGAGATCGCCGGCGAGGTAGCTGGACTCGCTGTAGACGGTGGTGCTGCCGGGGGCTTCGCTGCGCGAGCCTAGGCGATAGGGAATTTGGTACTCCTGTAAGAGCCCGGCGAGGCGCTCGACCTCGCCCTGGTTCGGTGCGGTGAGGAGGATGCGGGCGTCCTGGTTCATGAGGAGCTTGAGCTGGTCGATGAGCGCGGGGATGCTGCCATGGAAGCGCTGCGTGGGACGGGTGGCGAAGTCGACTTCGGAGAGGTCGCTGCGGTCGGCGTCGAGGACATCGACGAGGCCGAGCTGATCGAGCTCGCAGCCGCAGAACTTGCGGAGGCGGTCGTCGAGGTCCCACGGGGAGAGGTAGATGTCTTCGGGGCGGACGAGGTTGCCGATGCCGGAGCGGTCGTGGCGCTGCTCGACCTTGTTCCACCAGCGCTCGCCCTGGTTGCGGACCATGCTGGGTTCTTCGATGAAGACGCGGGGCGCGGGGCCGGAGGCGTTGAGGAGATCGAGGAGGGTGAGGTTGGCTCCGGCGACGGGGGCGAAGAACTCCCATCCGGGGAAGACGGTGGCTTCACCGGTGCGTGTGCTGACGTGGGTTTGAAGCTCGACGGGCTCTTCGCCGCCTTCGAGGGCTGCACCTGCTGCTCCGGCGCGGGTGAGGCGGGCGTTGATGGCGGTGAGGAGCTTTTCGGTGACCGGGGTTTCGGTGAGTGGGAGGAGCAGGGCTTCGTCGAGGTGGGAGCTGGAGCGCTGGGTCTCGGGGTCGAATTTGCGGATGGACTCGATCTCGTCGTCGAAGAAGTCGATGCGGATGGGACGATCCATCTCGGGTGAGTAGACGTCGAGGATGCCGCCGCGAAGGGTGACCTGGCCGGGCATCTCGACGACATCGACGCGGGTGTAGCCGACGGAGAGGCAGTGCTCGACGAGCATGTCGGGGAGGTACTCTTCGCCGACTTTGAGGTGCAGGGCGAGGGCGCGGTAGTAGTCGCGCGGGAAGAGATGCATGCAGGCGGCTTCGAGGGGTGCGATGACGAGGCGTGCCTGGCCGGTGGCGATCTTCCAGAGCGTGGCGGCGCGATGCTCCTGGATCTCGAGGTGCGGGGAGAGGTTTTCGAAGGGGAGGACGTCGTGGCCGGGGAGTCGAAGGACGGACTCGGCGGGGAGGGCTCCGGTGAGCTCGCAGGCGCTGAGGACGGCGGCGTGAAGGGCCTCGGCGGCCTTGTTGTCGGCGACGATCATGACGGCCGGGGCGTTGGAGGCGCGGACGAAGAGTGGAAGATAGAGAGCGCGAGCGGTGGCGGTGAGTCCGGAGACACGTCTTCGCCCCGTTCCGCCGCTGAGATGGCGTCGGACGCGTTCGAAGGCTTCTGAGTGCTCGAGGTCCGCGAGCAGCTCGCGGACGAAGGGAAGGACCATGCTGATTCGATTTTATCTGGAGGAAGCGGCAGGCATGAATTTTGGGGTAGCTCGTCCAAAGTAAAAAGAAGCTCCGATTAAGTCCGTCATTGGGATGGAAACATTCCCTCGGGGGCTGAAGCCCACTTTTTGCTCGATTTACGGCGTGGCTGAAGCCACGCCCCTTCAAGGCAAGGACTTAATCGGAGGCTTCCTAAACAGTGACGACGATCTTGCCGATCTGCGCGTTGGACTCCATGTAGCGGTGAGCGGCGACGATCTCGGCGAGTGGGAAGGTTTTGTCGATGCGTGGCTTGAGGTCGCCTGAGGCGAGGTGGTCGAAGACGTACTTCTTTGCGGCGGTGAAGAGCTCGGGTTGGGTGACGATCTCGAAGAGGGTGTAGCCACGGATGGTCAGTTGCTTGCTGAGGGAGGCGAAGAGCGGGAAGGGCGTTGGTTCGGGGGCGAGCGCGCCGTACTCGACGATGATGCCTTGGACGGCGGTTGCAGCGGCGAGGGTTTCGAGGCCCTTGCCAGCGATGGGATCGAAGACGACGCGTGCTCCTTTGCCACCGGTGATCTCGTGAACGCGGGCGACGAGGTCTTCCTCTTCGGTGGCGATGACGTGGTCTGCACCGAAGGAGAGCAGCTCGGTTTTTTTGGCGGAGGTGCGGGTGGTCGCGATGCTTATGGCACCTTCGGCCTTGGCGATCTCGATGGCGGCGAGGCCGACGCTGCTGCTGGCTGCGGTGATGAGGACGAAGTCGCCTTTGGTGAGCTTGGCGGCGGGGATGAGTGCGCCGTAGGCGGTGATGTACTGCATCCAGATGGAGGTGCCTTCCTCGAAGGAGAGGCTGGCTGGGTACTCGGCGAGCGCGGTTGCGGGGACGATGGCGACCTCGCCGTAGACGCCGTAGCGGGTGAGATGGAAGGAGGGGACGGTGCTGGCGATCTTGCCGAGCCAGGTGGGATCGACGTTGGGGCCGACGGCTTCGACGATGCCGGAGGCTTCGTAGCCTAACAGCGAGGGGAGCTCGGGCTGGTAGAGATATTTGCCCTGGCGGAACATGACCTCGGCGCGGTTGAGGCCGATGGCTTTGACGCGGAGGCGGACCTCGCCTTCGCCGGGTTCGGGCAGGGCGAGTTCATCGAGTTGGAGGACTTCGGGACCACCAAGCTGGTGGAAGCGGACGATCGTTACGGTTTCTGCGGACATGCGATTCCCTCGTATGCCGATTGGATTCGTGGCGATGCCGGAGGACTCAGGGGAGCTGGGATTCGGTTGGGTCTGAGAAGCTGTTTAAACGTTTAGGAACTATGGAGAAGTGTGTGGGTGTAACGATTCCCTCAGGGGCTAAAGCCCCGCTTCTTTCCACTTTTTACGGCACGGCTGAAGCCGTGCCCTTTCAAAACGTTCCTTCGATAGAAGTTTTAAACAGGTTCTGAGGCTTCCTTCTCTTGCGGGGAAGGAATGGCTTCGGCTTCGGCGTCGCCTCCGTAGATGACCTGTCCGTATTCGAGGAGGGTGACCATGCCGACGCCGCCGCAGATGTTGCCGGAGACGGCGGGGAGGAACCATGTGGGGAAGGCGATCCATGGAGCGTGGCCGGTGAGGATGGCGGCGAAGACCTCTCCGCTGGCGGCGATGCAGTGGGCGAAGTTGCCGAGGCCGACGACGAAGGCGAGCAGCCAGATGATGATGACGGAGCCGGTGATGGAGTGCGATCCGGAGACGAGCCAGGCGACGGTGGCGATGATCCAGCCGCCCATGACGCCGCTCCAGAAGATGGTTGCGGGCGGATGATGGATGGCGTCGAGGCCTAGCTGTGAGAGGGACTGGACGACGTTCGGGCTGATGGCGTTGGTGAGCGAGGCGAGGGAGGCGAAGGCGAGTGCGCCGACGATGTTCGAGGGCAGGACGGCGGCCCAGAGGCGCATGGTGTGCCAGAAGTGCTTCTTTTCGGCGAGGACGAGGGCGACGGGATAGAGGGTGTTTTCGGTGAAGAGCTGGGAGCGGCCGAGGATGACCACGATGAAGCCGATGGGGTAGAACATCTTGGCGATGAATTCGGCGGGTTTGGAGGTGCCGAGCATGGAGAGGGCGATCGCTGTCCCGAGCGCGGAGAGGCCCATGAAGATGCCTCCGGCGAGGCCGGAGATGATGAGGGAGACGGTGGAGCGGCCGAGCTCCTGGCGGGCGTTGTTGGCTACCTGCTCGTAGATGTCCTGGGCGCTGGGGCGCTCGAGGTTCTTCTGAGCATCGGGCGCGGCGGGTCGCGGGGCGGGCATGCGGCGGCGGAGATGGAAGGCCATTGGGTTATGAGATGCGGATTCGCTGCGTGTCGATGGATATACGTTGTATCCTAGCTAGAGTAGGGCTCGCAGCCCGAGCCGCCAGGGAGGCAACTGTTATGCCATATCTGAATGAAGGGAAGTCTTCCAAGACTTTGTATGGCGTGAAGCCGTCGTCTCCGCAGCCAGTGAAGATGCCGCCGCCGGTTAGAATTCCTCCTCCGAGCATTACAAGAGGAAGGTAATGCCTACGAGCATTGTCGCGCTCGAGATATTGCTCATCCTGCTGCCTGGGTTTGCGGCCGCGTACCTTGTTCAGCTACTGGCCTTACGGGGCAGCCAGACCGATTTTGACAAGGTTATCGAGGCTTGTCTCTATAGCTTCCTCATCTACGCAACGTATGTGCTTTTCACGCATGGAACGCTGCCGTTTGATGTCATCCCTCCCAAAGCGCCTTCGACCGATTATTTTATTCAGTGGCACAGGGCCAGATTGCTCGGGCTTGCGGCGATCACGTTCTGCTTCGCGGTTGGTGGAGCAGTCTATGTAAACCGCGATGGAAACTGGCTGTTTCAGAAGCTGAAGTTGACGGAGCGGACTGCACGGCGTTCGATCTGGAATGACATTTTTCAGCGAGAGGCCAAGAAGAACCAGGTGGTCCAGGTTGAGTTGGGAGATGGGCGCAGCATTCTGGGGCTTCTCAGCTACTACTCGGATGCCTCAGAGGATTGTTCGGTTTATGTGACGCAGGCATCGTGGGTCGATAAGGACGGGAATGTGATCCCGATTCCGGGGCCTGGAATACTGATCACGAAGAACGCGAGTATCCAGAGCATCAGCCTGCTAGATAATTAGATTTAGATTATGTCCACTATGACAGCACTATCGCCTGAGATTCTTGCCAAGTACCAACCTGTGATCGGGTTGGAGGTCCATGTTCAGCTTCTGACTGCCTCGAAGGCGTTTTGCGGGTGCGTCAACCAGTATGGCGGTGAGCCGAATACGCATGTGTGTCCGACGTGTCTTGGATTGCCGGGAGCGTTGCCGGTGTTGAACCGTAAGGCGGTCGAGTTTGCGGTGCTGGCGGCGAAGGCGATTCATTGCGAGATTCGGGAGACGAGTGTGTTCTCGCGGAAGAACTACTTCTATCCGGACTCGCCGAAGGGGTATCAGATCTCGCAGTTCGATAAGCCGATTGCGGAGAATGGCTATATCGATGTCCTCGATGCGGCTGGCGCGTCGAAGCGGATTGGCGTGACGCGGCTGCACATGGAAGAGGATGCGGGCAAGAGTGTGCATGATGGGTTTGCGGACTCGGTGTCGAAGACGTACATCGATTTGAACCGCTGCGGGACGCCGCTGGTGGAGATTGTGAGCGAGCCGGACCTGCGCTCGGCGGATGAGGTCTTCGAGTACCTGACGAAGCTGAAGGAGATTCTGCTGTACACGGGCGTGAGCGACTGCAACATGGAAGAGGGTTCGCTGCGCTGCGATGCCAATGTGAGCGTGATGCTGAAGGGTGCGAAGGAGTATGGGACCAAGGCTGAAGTGAAGAACGTCAACAGCTTCCGGTACATTCGCGCGGCGGTGGAGTATGAGATTGAGCGGCAGATCGGCGTGATCGAAGATGGCGGTCGCGTGGTGCAGGAGTCGCGGCTGTGGAACAACGCCGAGGGACGGACGTACTCGATGCGCTCGAAGGAGCAGGCGCATGACTACCGGTATTTTCCGGAGCCGGACCTTCCTCCGTTGGTGGTGGGCGCGGAGTGGCAGGCGGAGATTCTGAAGAATCTGCCTGAGCTTCCTGAGGCGCGTCGGGCGCGGATGATTGCGGAGTATGAGATCAGTGCGCAGGATGCGGCTACGCTGACGGCGACGCGGGAGTTTGCGGACCGGTTTGAGGCGGGCGCGAAGAAGGCGAAGAGTCCGAAGCGGGTTGCGGCGCTGCTGACGAGCGAACTGACGATGCGGTTGCGGCTGGCGGGGCTGGAGCAGGAGCAGTCGCCGGTGTCGATGGAAGGGATTGTGCTGGCGGCGGATCTGGCGGAGTCAGGCGAGCTGTCGAGCAAGATGCTGAAGCAGTTGCTGGATACGTGTTTTGCGGAGAGCAAGGACTTTCCTGAGGTGTATGAGCGGGACAAGCCGAAGCAGATCTCGGATACGGGCGCGATTGAGGCGATGATCGACGAGGTGATTGCAGCGAATCCGAAGCAGGTGGAGCAGTATCGGGGCGGCAAGAAGACAGTCTCGGCGTTCTTTGTGGGACAGGTGATGAAGCTGTCGAAGGGACAGGCGAATCCGGCGCTGCTGAATGAGCTGGTGGTGAAGAAGCTGGATAACTAGCGGCTGGACAACTAGATAGGCGGTGTAGGGTTCTAACGATTCAATGGGACTCTCATCGTTCTCTGGTTATCTGCGTCTGCAGTTGTTCGGGTACGTTCGCGCGCGGCGGACGGGATGGGTGGTTGCGGCGGCGGTGGTGGGCGCGTTGGCTGGATGTCGCGGCGATACTCCTTACGTTGTCCCGACGGGACCGATGCCTGCGAATACGGTGCTGTTGTCGCAGATGATGCAGGAGCTTTCGGCGAGGCCGGGGTTTACTGAGGCGATGCTGGCTCAGTTGAATGATGGGTCGAAGCGCGGCCCTGCGTTGCTGACGCCGAAGCTGATCGACCACATGCGGCAGTTGATCCTGGGCAAGGATTGGCAGGGGCTGAACCGGTTTCCGGGATGGACGATGCGGGAGATCAACCCGACGGTGCGGGTTGTGAGTCGTGTTGCAGGCGGTGCGGCTTCGACGAAGGATTTGGCGGCGTATGTCGATCTTGGGCCATACGCGCTGGAGCGGGCGGAGCGTGTGGATCTGGATGTGGCTTCGGATCGTCCGGGGTTTTCGACGGTTGGGTTGACGAGTGCGCTGGGCGATGGCGTGGTTCGGGGCGATGGGGCTGATCCGGCGATTGCCCCGATGCATGCGGAGAGTCAGCGGCTGGCCGAGGTGCTGAATCGGCTGGCGCTGAATGGGTTGGATGGCGCGGCTGTTGCGACGGCTTCGGTGGATGGGAGGACGGCGACGACGCCCGAGGCGATGATGCAGTCGCTGGTGGCGAGCGGGCATGAGGTGGTGGTGTCGGATGCGCGGTACTTCGCGAACTTCGGACACTTTCACTCCAACGGGCAGGATGTGATGATGCCGTTCTGGGTGAACTCGCAGATTTTGGTGCCGCATACGAGGCGGGCGCTGCTGGTTCCGGTGAGCCATGCGGAGTATGAGTGGACGGTGCGTGGGCCGAAGATCAACGCGGATGTGGCGTGGTACTTCGGGATCGATGGGAAGGCTGAGTTTCGGACGATGGATGAGCTGAATCAGCCGTGGGTTTTGGGGCGTTATGCGCATACGTATCGTGGAGCGGATGCGGTGGAGGTGACGCGGCTGACGGGACGGATGATGGTCGCGTATGCGCATCTGCACCAGGCGCATCCGGAGCTGCCGTTTGGTGGATATTATGCGCTGGGCGTCTGCCAGGACAGCGTGGCGGCGATTGAGAAGAAGATGACGGGGAAGGCGACGCTGTTTCCGAATACAGCGGACGATGCGCTCTTCGACGATGCGCGCGATGCGGAGGTGAATGCGCTGATTGCGGCGATTCCGAAGGATCGTACGGGGAGGATGCCGGAGCCGGAACGAATTTTTGGATCGCTGCCGACGACGGAGCTTGCGGCGATTACGATTCCGGGGCTGACGGCGGATCTGGTGAGTGTGCAGGAGGCCTGGCAGGATGGGACGCTGCGGCGGACGCATGGGCGCGAACACTGGATCGTTGTGGCGCTGGAGATTGCGGGGTTTGTGCTGGCGATGGGCGTGGCGTTCTGGTTGTGGCGGCGGTCGCGTTGATGCAACGGGATGTATGTATCGCCACTCCTAGTTGGTGGAGGTAATTCATGGCGACGAAGACGGTGGCTAAGAAGGCTTCGGCGAAGAAGACTTCATCTGGGCGTAAGTATGGTCCTGCGGCGAGCAAGAGCGTTGAGCGCGAGATGAAGGCGATGAAGCAGGGGAAGTTGAAGAGCGGACGCAGCGGCAAGACGGTGACGGATCCGAAGCAGGCGATTGCGATCGGCTTGTCCGAGGCTCGCAAGGCGGGCGCAAAGGTTCCTCCTCCGAAGCAGTAGGCTTCGATTGCCGCATCGGCGGATGCTGGTTCGCAATCTTATTTTTATGAATACGAATGAAATTGTGCGAAGGCAGTTGTTGAGTGCCGCGCTGGGACAGCGAAACGTGACCCAGGTGGATGTTCGCGAGATACTCTTTCAACCGGGACAGCAGACGGGACGGCATCTGCATCCGTGTCCGGTTCTTGGCTATATCGTGGAAGGCACGGCGCTCTTTCAGAGGAGCGATGCGGCTGACGTCCAGACGCTTGTAGCGGGTTCGGCGTTTTATGAGCCGGCTGGGACAGTGATTCTGCGCTTCGACAATGCCTCGGCGACAGAGCCGATGCGGTTCATTGCGTACTATCTGCTTGATGGGGAGCAGGAGCTGATCCAGATGCTGCCGGAGTAGTTCGGACTACTTTTTGTCGGAGCTGGCGGCTGCGGGTGCTGCTGTTGCCGGTGCAGTGGGGGCTGCTGGTGCGGCGGCGGTGCTGCTTGAGTCGGAGGTTGACTTGCTGGCGGAGTCCGAGGTGGTCTTGGTTTCGCCGCTCTTGGTTTCGCTGCTTTTCGACTCGCCGGAGGCTGCGGGTTTGACGCTGCCGTAGCCGTCGGCGTACCAGCCGCCGCCTTTGAAGGAGATGGCGGGCGCGGAGATGACACGTTCCAGGGGGCCGCTGCACGAGGGGCAGATGGTGATCTCGGGGTCGGAGAACTTCTGGATCTTTTCGGTGCGCTTATGGCAGGCAGTGCATTCGTATTCGTAGAGCGGCATGGTCGGTTGCTTTCAGAGAATCACCCTTGGGGGGTGGGGGTATATCTTTAATCCAAAATATGAGTTCTAAAGGACTTAGGTCTGGACCTGGTATGCATCGGTCTGACCTGGGTCTGGAATTTTTTGCAGAAAGCTCTTCCTGATCGCGGACGATGGAGGAGGTTGTGCGGCTCCGTGTACTGAGGGGCTATTTCTATTATACGGGTTTGGGGAGGGGATTATGCCATGTTTGGTGTGAGCGAAAAGGGTTGTGTTTATTGGGTTTTGGCGAGGGTGGGGTGGTGGAGGGGGTTGACAGGGGTTGAAGAACAGTCAACTGCAACCGCAGGTCCTTCGACTTCGCTCAGGATGACAGTTTTTGGTGGTGGTGTGAAGGAGAGCGGTCGTGCTGCGCACGATGCCCACCTTAGCGACGATAGAGCTGTCGCGAAGATGGGGCACCCGGCAATCTCAGGGCCTGCGCTCAGGATGACAGTTTTTTGTGGGGTGAGGTTTAAAAACGAGTGATAGTCATAGGTTGATAGGCCCTTGTACGATCGAGGGCATGCATCTTCATGGGTCGATCATCCTATTGATCTTTTTGGGTTTGGCGACGGTTGCGATTTTGCTGGTGCTGCACCTGACGAAGCTGGGGGTGTTGATCCATCAGCAGATACCCGACAGGCCGCAGCGGCGGTTGTTTCTGGCTTCGGTGAGTTTTTTTGTTACGTTTCTGGCGGTGCGGCTGCTGGTGATGTCGATTACGCATCATGTCGGGCCGTTTGGGTATGTAGAGATGGGCGGGCGGCATATCCATCACTTGGTGTGGGGGATTTTGCTGCTGCTGTTGAGCGGCTATGGGACGTTGGCGGAGTGGGGGACGGGGGATACGCCGCAGTCGATTCTGCTGAGCCGGTTGCTGTCGCTGGGGTATGGGATCGGCGCGGCGTTGACGCTGGATGAGTTTGCGCTGTGGCTGAACCTGGATGCGATGGCGTACTGGTCGCGGGAGGGGCGGGAGAGTATCGATGCGGTGGTGCTGTTTGGGGCGCTGCTGGCGATGGGGGCTTGGGGTGCGCCGGTGTTTCGGATGCTGTTTGGAGGACGCAAAAAGGCCCGGTCTGGGTGACCGGGCTTTTTTGCGTGGTTAGGAGCTGTCCAAGAACCCCAGTAAGGTTGTCGGCGATTCTCCTATGTGGGACAGACAAGGACGAAATACAGGGGTCCTTCACTGCGTTCAGGATGACGGCGTGAAACATACAACGGCAACGGCGTGGAATAGAATATACGACCGCCAAAACTCTTTGGGCGGCCATTTATGGGCAGGTCCTTAGAGTTTGCCGAGCTCGATGAGGCGGACGCTGGCGATGGCTTCGACCTTGCGGAGGGCATCGATGGCGGCGCTGGCGGAGGCGGTATCCTTGGCGTCGATCTGGACGACGGCGAGGGCTTGTCCTTGCGGGACGCGCTGGGAGCGGATAGAGCGGCCCAGGGCGAAGTTTGCGATGTTGAGCGAGTGCTCGCCGAGGATGGTGCCGATGCGACCGATGACGCCGGGGACGTCGTGGTTGCGGATGGCGACGAGGGTGCCGTTGAGGGGCGCCTCGATGTCGATGCCATCGTAGGTGAGGAGGCGGGGCGAGGTGCCGTGGAGGACGGTGGCGGAGGCGCTGACGTCGCCTTCGGAGGAGTGGAGGACGAGCTTGAGGACGGAGCCGGAGCCGCCGGTGACGAACTCTTTCTTGTCTTCCTGGAGGCGGATGCCGCGCTCGGCGGCGATGGCGGCGGCGTTGATGCGGTTGACGGAGTCGGTGGCGCCTTCGGTGTCGGAGGATGCGGCGAAGATGCCGGCGATGGCGGCGTTGCGGATGAGATCGGTTTTACCGGTGGCGATGCGGCCGGAGTAGGTGATCTGGATGTTCTCTAGGTTGCCGGGGGTAGCGTGGGCGAGGAAGCGGCCGAGGCGCTCGGCCATCTCGATGTAGGGTGCGACCTCGAGGTACTCCTCATGCGAGAGGGAGGGGAGGTTGACGGCGTTCTGGACGACGCCGAGCTTGAGGTAGTCGCGGACCTGCATGGCGAGCTGGATGCCGATGGCTTCCTGGGCCTCGTCGGTGGCTCCGGCGATGTGGGGGGAGAGGATGACGTTGTCGAGGCCGTAGAAGGGGGATTCCTTGAGGGGCTCCTGGTGGAAGACGTCGAGGGCGGCTCCGCCGATGTGGCCGGACTGGATGGCGTCGGCGAGGGCCTGCTCGACGATGAGCTCGCCGCGGGCGCAGTTGATGATGCGGATGCCCTTCTTCATGATGGCGAGGGAGGTGGCGTTGATGAGGCCCTCGGTCTGGGTGGTGAGGCCGACGTGGAGGGTGAGGTAGTCGGACTCTTTGAAGATCTCGTCGATGGGGACGAGGGTGACGTTGTTCTCGCGGGCGATGACGGGGGCGACGAAGGGGTCGTAGCCGATGAGGGTCATGCCGAAGCTGGCGGCGCGGCGGGCGACCTCGAGGCCGATGCGGCCGAGGCCGACGATGCCGAGGGTTTTGCCGCGGAGCTCGGAGCCCTGGAGGGATTTCTTATCCCACTTGCCGGCGTGCATGGTGGTATTGGCGCGGGGGATGGAGCGGGCGAGGGAGATCATGAGGCCGAGGGTGAGCTCGGCGACGGCGACGGCGTTGGCGCCGGGGGTGTTCATGACGACGATGCCGCGATGGGTGGCGGCTGCGGTGTCGATGTTGTCGACGCCTACACCGGCGCGGCCGATGACGCGGAGCTTGGGGGCGGACTCGAGGAGCTTGGCGTCGGCCTGGACTGCGGAGCGGACGACGAGGGCGTCGGCGTCGGCGAGCTCGGCGGCTAGGCCGTTCTTGATCTGGTCGGGGGTGACGATGTTCCAGCCTGGCTCTTGTTGGAAGACGGCAAGGGTGGCGGAGGAGACTTTTTCTGCGAGAACGATCTTCATGGAGCTCCTAAAAGTATGCAGCGGACTGGCTAGTAGAGATGGTCTAGGGTTTCAGAATCTAGGGTTTCATCAGTTTGCGAAGGTCTTTCATCGGCAGCATGCGATGGAGATCGTCACCGGGACATCGTTCGAAGTTGAATCGTTCATAAAAGTGGCCAGCCTGCTGGTCGATTGCGTGGACGAGGACGGCTCGTATGCCAAGGATTTCGGCGGCGCGCTCCATACGCAGGAGTGCGTCTTTGAGGAGCGCACTGCCGAGGCCGTTGCCCTGCTCCTGGCGATGAACCGCCAGGCGGCCAATGAGGCTGATGGGAATTGGATGATTGGACTGGCCCTGGGCCGCCCGTGTGGAGGCATCGACTTTGGCGATACTGCCGGCGGAGATGGCATAGTAGCCGACGACTGAATTGGCACGATGGACGACATAGGTTCGGGAGCTATCGTTCGACTGATTCTGGAGAGCGTGACGCTTCAACCATAGATTCAGCGACTCGTGGAGACCGCAGTCAAAGCCTTCGACGCTGTGGCTTTTGGTGAGAGGCTCGACTTCGGACAACTCGGCCACGCTACCGCCGTTCCAGGATACTGGGCTGGGTGAGGAGACGGCGCAGACGGGGTTTGCTCTTCGCAGCCGCAGCAGGGCGATCCAGCGCCGCGACGAAGGCTGCCCACTGCTTTGGGGTGTATATCAGCGTGTGTTGGGAGGCGAGTGCTTCTTCGGCACGGAGGCAGGCGCTTTCGATGACAAAGCTGGACATGGTGGCGCGCGTTTCTTTTGCAGCCAAGCGGATGAGCCGTGCCTGTGGCTCGGTGACGCGAACGTTCAGGCGTTCTGTCATGCGCTTTGGGCGGGTCTTGAGTGCAGTCGAGGGCATGGGCTTTCTCCGTACGTACATTGTATGACAGGCGGCGCGCGGATGTCTGGGCTCAGACAAAGTAGTGGGGGACGAAGGAGCTTAGATTATCCGTGATTGGGGTGGCGGATTCGCGGATGCCGAGGCCGCTGCAGTCCTGGTCGATCATCCAGAGGCCGAGGATGGGGTAGCGGTTGTTGCCGCTCTGGCTGGCGAAGATGGATTCGGGGGCGAGGGCCTGGACGATCTGGCGGCCGGTGTAAGGGCCGGTGGTGCTGTCGAGGGTGGCGTTGTCGCGGACGAGGGTGATGTTTGCGCCTTCTCGGGAGAAGAGGGGCTTGCGGACGTAGTCGCGCAGGGAGCCGGGGCTGTCGAAGAAGGCTGGGAGAAGGAGCTCGTGGTTGGGGTAGAGCTGCCAGAGGATGGGGAGGATGCCTTTGTTGGAGAGGAGGAGCTTCCAGATGGGCTCGATCCAGCGCATGTCGGGGTAGGTGTCGAGGGTGTGGATGCCGAACTCTTCGCTGAGCATGATCTCCCAAGGGTAGAGTTTGAAGATGGAGAACATCTGGTCTTCGTTGGGGTCGACGAAGGCCTGGCGCTCGTCGTTCCAGCCGATCTCTTCCATGTACATCTGGAGGGTGTCGATGCCGGCCTGCTGGGCGGTGTCGCGGAGGTAGGCGAGGGTGAGCTGGTCTTCGGGAGCGTCAACACCCGCGAAGTAGATGGGCTTCGAGAGGTAGGGATCGAGATCCTTCCACTTGGCGATGAGACGGTCGTGGATGGAATTAAATTGGTCTGGTTTTCCTAAGTGCGAGGCGGCCTCAAGGGCCGGTAAGACGCTTTGGAGCCAGTCCCACTGGACGACGGCGGCTTCGAGGAGCGAGGTGGGAGTGTCGGCGTTGTACTCGAGGAGCTTGGGTGGCTGGCCGCTTTGCGCTCCGGCCCAGGCTATGTCGAAGCGACCGTAGAGGGCGGGTGGTTCGTTCTCCCATGCCCACTCGATGGCTTCGATGGCGAACTCGGGGATGTCGAGCTCGGCGTAGCGTTTTTCGTCGATGACGTGCTGTGCAGCGGCGAGGCACATCTCCTGGAGGGTGTTGCCTGCGGCTTCGAGGGTGTCGATCTCGGCGGCGGTGAACTCGTAGGCGGCGGATTCGTCCCAGTAGGGGCGGGTTTCGCCGTTGACTTCGAGGGTGTGGAAGGTGAGGCCGACGGCCTCGACTTTTTGCTGCCAGTTGTCGCGTGGGGTAAGGGGGATGCGCTGCATTATTCTCCTGCGCTGCTGCTGTGGGAGCCGCCGAGGGTGCTGCCGAAGCCTCCGCGGGTGGTGCTGCCGGCGTAGCTGTGGCCGGGGGCTGGGGTGAACATGCCTCCGCCGACGGCTGAGCCGATGCCGTAGCCGCCGTATCCGCCGTAGTAGAAGCGGTAAGGGCTGGGGACGAAGATGAAGCCGCCGTGGCCGTCGGGTTGCTGCTGCTGGCCGGTCTGCTGGCAGAGATTGTCGGCGACGACGTGGTTGTTCTCGTCGACGCAGCGCTGCATCTCCGGTTCACGGCAGCCTGCTGTGATAGCGAGCGCGGCTGCGGCGAGGATGGGGGCTACGACTTGGGTCGAGCGTTTCATGGAGGGGGTGGGTGGAGCCCATGCCTCAGGGTTGAGGCGTGGGCTCCGGGTTGTGGCTGGTGGTGGCTACTTGGCGTGCTCGGCGAAGAACTTCTGGGCGGCGACGAGGCCGGTGCCGAAGGTGAGGTTGGGTAGCGGGAGTTTGGCGGCGATAGCGACCTGCTCGAGGGCACCGATGATGGCGATGGTGTCCATGTAGTCGAAGTAGCCGATGTGAGCGATGCGGAAGAGGGAGCCCTTCATCTCGCCCTGGCCGTCGGTGACGATGGCGGCGAACTTCGACTTGAGGCCCTTGACGATGACGCCGGAGTCGGTGCCTTCGGGGGGGAGGATGGCGGTGGCTGCGGCAGCTTCGTAGCCCTTGGGGGCGAAGAGCCTGAAGCCCATGGCCTCGGCTGCGGCGCGGGTCATGGCGGCGCAGGTCTCGGCGTTGTTGACGAGGTTGGTGCGGCCTACGGTGAGGTCGCCGCCACCTTGTCCGGTGATGTATTCGAGCGAGGCGCCGAGGGCGGCGATGAGTGCGACGGCGGGGGTGTAGGCGGACTCGCCTTTGGCTGCGTTCTTGCGCTCCTTGCGGAGGTCGAAGTAGTAGCGCGGGTTGTAGGTGGCCTCCATGCGGTCCCAGGCGCGCTGGCTGACGGCGAGGTAGCTGAGGCCAGGGGGCATCATGACGGCCTTCTGCGAGCCGCCGATGAAGACGTCGACGCCCCATGCGTCCATGTCGAGGTGGGTGGTGCCGAGGCCGGTGATGGCATCGACGATGAGCAGGGCTTCGGAGTTTTCGGACTTGAGGAGCTTGGCGATGCCTTCGATGTCGTGGCGGACGCCGGTGGAGGACTCGGTGGCCTGAACGAAGACGGCGCGGGTTTCGAGCTTGAGTGCGGCTTTGACCTGATCGAGGGTGAAGGTGCTGCCGTAGGGAGCGTCGACGACATCGACGTGGCAGCCGAATGCCTTGGTGATGCCGGTCCAGCGCTCGCCGAATTTGCCGGCGGTGAGGACGAGGACGCGGTCACCGGGGGATGTCAGGTTCGAGACGGAGGCTTCCATGGCTCCTGAGCCGGAGCTGGAGAGGATGATGACGTCGTTTTTGGTGCCGACGAACTCTTTGAGCTGGGCGAGGACGCGGGTGTAGAGCGAGCGGAACTCGGGGGTGCGGTGGTGAATGTCAGCGGCTGCCATGGCGAACTGGGCGGCGGGAAGCAGTGGGGTCGGACCAGGCGTGAAGAGGCGTGTCTTGCGGATCATGGGTCTATTGTAGCGAGGCGGAGCAGGGGAGGGCGGGTTCGCGGTACGGAGCGGCGCATTTCGGGGCTATTGGTGGTGGGAAAAGACGATGCCGGAGGCTCGATGGATTGAGGCTCCGGCATGTGGTTGAGACCCCTGGGGAGGGTTTGGGTTAGCTGAACAGGCCGTTGAGGCCGTTGGGGAAGAAGACGCCCGTGTACTTACCGCCTGACGATGGGGCTGCGCTCCCGGTGACGATCTTAAGTACCTCGGTTGTGGTGCGGACGTAGGTTTTGGAGTAGTTCGTGCTGCCGGTTTGTGCGTCGACGATGGTTGCGGCGTTGACGTTGGTGGTTGCGTTGAGGGTGACGCTTTGGAAGCCGACGCCGATGTCGTCTGTGGTGGTGCTGCCATCGAGTGCCATGCGGGTTGCGGAGATCTGCTGCGTGTATTTTTGATATCCGAGGGCACCGGTGGGGTCGGCGACGAAGATCGAGGTGCGGACGAGACCTGCGTGGTAGGCTTCAACCGCAAGAATGCCGGCTGCGGCTGCGAGGTAGGCAGGGGTTGTGATGAGAGGAGCTGCGCCGCTGTAGGCGGTGACTCCTACGTCCTCGAAGACATACGCGCCGATGAGGAAGTTGGCATCGCTGGCGAAGGGATCGAAGGTGCTGGCGATTCCGGCAGCGGAGGCGAGGGTGTTGAAGCTGGTGTACAGGTCGATGTTGGGCGCTGCAACGGCGGCTGTTGAGAGCGCGCTACGCAGGAAGGTGACGTGGTTGCGCTCCTCCTGTGCTGTCTCGGTTGCGTAGGACTGGATTGCTGGGATGGTCCACGGAACGAGGCAGGCGGAAGGGCCACCGGTTTTGGTGGCGACGGTTCCGCTCCCGGATGTTGCGGTGCCGGCACCGATGCCAAGACCGTATTGACTGATGGTCATGCCTGCGGTTGCGAGCGTGTAGAAGTTGGCCTCGAGGTACTCGAGGTTGAGAGCGAAGTTGAGGATGTCCGAATCGCTGTAGGTGGTTGCGGCTTCTGCGGTGCGTACACCGCCGAAGGCGAGGCCGGCGAGCGCGGCGGTCCCGAGGGAGAGCATCTTGCGTCGGCTCTTTACGATGATGTCATCGAGTAATTGGGTTTCCAGATTTGCCATGGGTATCCGTCCTTAGCTTGCCGTGACGCTGATGAGGCCGTTAAGGCCGTTGGGGAAGAAGCCGCCGCCTTTGACGCCGGCACCGGGAGCCGCCGCATAGACGATATGAAGAACCTCATCGGTGCTGCGGGAGAAGGCGATGGAGTTCGTTGAATCTGCGGCGACGATGGAGCTTGCCGGGGTGTAGGCGGTGGGGACGAACGGAATCGCATACGGAGGAAGCGGTGTGATCGGTGTCTCGTTGCCGCCGTTGGCGCTACCGTCCAGCTTGGCGCGGAGTGCGCTGATTTTGTTCGCGTAGCCGATGTAGGTGTTGTCCGGCGAGACGGTTGTTGATGTCATCGTAGCGTTCTTGACGGAGTCGGCGATGAGCAGCGTGCGGATCTCGCCTGCGTGGTAGGCTTCGACCGCCATGATGGAGGCTGCGTAGCCGAGGTTGGTCTTGCTGCTGAGAAGGCCCGCGGCACCGTGATAGGCGGTTACGCCGACATCCTCGAACACGAACGCGCCGACGAGGAACGCCTGGTAGCTCGCGAAGGGGTTGAAGGAAGAACCGATGCCCGCAGCCGACGCTGCGGCGTTGAAGCTGTTGGTGAGGTCGATGGCGGGGGCGGATACGGCTGCGGTGGAGAGGGCGCTGCGAAGGAAGCGGACGTGGTCCAGCTCGTTCATGGCGATCTCGTAGATATAGTTCTGCTGGGCGGTGGTGAGGCCGAGAACGGCTGCTCCACCGACGGTCAGGCTTGTGGTGTTGCCACTGTCGGCAGCGGAGAGGCCCTGGCCGGTTGCAGCGCGGAGGTAGAACTCGGCCTCAAGGTACTCGAGGTTGAGGGCGAAGTTCAGAACGTCGACATCCCCAATCGTCGGGGTAGCCGTGGTGGTCGGTGTTGGGGTGGTGGTTGCCGGGGTTGTCGTGGCGGGGGTTCCGCTGCTGCAACCGGCTACGAGCGTGCCGGCTGCGACGGACCCAGCGCCGGCTAAAAAGCTTCGACGGGATAGAGCTTTATCTACGAGGTCACTTAGTTTCTTTTCCACAATTTACCTCTCCTTGTTGCGAACTGTTTCCGAACCTGTGTCAGCAAGGACGTGAGGGGGGCGAGTCTGGATGGGAGCAAAAGGAATAAATTGGTAGAAGAATAGGCATCGCCTCGCGGGTTGTCTGGCGCAGGAAAAATTAGTTTGATGGGAGCAACAAAGATGAGTATCGGAGAAAAAATTCAAGCGGAGATCGTTGTAGCGATGAAGGCTCGGGATGAGCACCGCCTGACGACGCTGCGGATGGTGAAGTCGGCGCTGAAGAGCAAGGAGATCGACAAGCGGGAGCCGCTGACGGACGCGGAGGAGACACAGATTTTGACGACGCTGATTAAGCAGCGAAAGGAGTCGGTCGAGTCGTTTACGAAGGGCGGGCGGCCGGAGCTGGCGCAGAAGGAGGCGGCTGAGATTGGGATGATTGAGGGGTTTCTGCCTCAGGCGGCGGACGAGGCGGAGCTGCGATCACTCGTTCAGGGGGCGATTGCGCAGATTGCCGAGGCGGGAGCGAAGCCGGGACCCAGGGAGATGGGTATGGTCATGAAGGCAGTACAGCAGCGGATTCAGGCTGCCACACTGAGGGCTGATGGGAAGCTGGTGAGTGAGCTGGTGAAGGCAGAGTTGGCGAAGTAGTTAACTAAGGGCGATATTGCCGGGTGGAACTCGCCCTTCGTCCGTCGCGGGTCAGTTTTGTTGCGTTTTGCCGTGGAAGAGATAGTGGTTGATGTCGGGCCAGAACTCTTTGAACATGAAGGTGGCTGCGTCGATGCCGACGTTCTGACCCCATTTGCCCGCGGTGTTGCCGAAGGTTCGTTCGCGTGAAGGGTAGTAGAGGTTGGAGACGCCTGCGGCTGCACCTGCGCCGATGACCTCGCCTGCGTTGAAGGTCTCCTTGCCGGCGTCGTTGCGGGTGATGATGGCGCGGCTGAGGGAGTACTCGGTGCGCTTGAGGAAGCCGCCTTTGCCGAGGGTGTAGTAGCGAGTGTCTTCGCGGGTGATGGCGGGGACGATGAACTCGACGAAGTAGTTTTCGCTGTCCTGATCGACGGTGGAGTGCCAGAGGTAGCGGCCATAGCCTATGCCTCCCTGACGAAACTCGGGGGTTGCGTTGGTTGCCTGGGAGTACCCGGCGAGCAGGGTCGGCAGAAGGATGGACGAGTAGTCGAAGGAGTCCTGCGAGGCGGTGATGAACTTGTCTTTGACGGACTGGGGTGGGAGCTTGACGTCGGCGTTGACGGCGCGGAAGTTGGGAATGATGCCGAGGATGCGCTTGGTCTGTCCGTCCTGATGGACGGGGGGCTGTGATGCGGCTTGTGGCGCGTCGGGAAGTCCCTCGGGAACGCTCGAGGAGGACTCTGAGGCTGCGGGGATGGTGTTGTCGAGAGAGGCAACAAGCGGTGAGGCGGTTGCGGTGAGAGCCGGGCGGTCAAGCTGTTGGGCGGTGGCGACCAAAGGAAGTGAGCCCACGCAACAGAGGAGCGTGATCGTGGAACACGAGAGGAGGGTTTGCCTGATCTGCATGGAGGCTTAGACGCAATCGGAGCGGACATGGATTCAGAGGCGATGCGGATTCTGGAAGTTTGAGGTTAAAAATCTTCATACGATGATTGGAGGGGGGATGGATTTCTCAGGGACGGCATCGTGCGGGGTTCTCTTTTGGGGGGTGAGCGCATCCAAGTTTGCAGTGACTTTATTTCCGAAAGAGCACGTGAATCGATGATGGATCAGGATACAGCAGTGCCACGAAGACGGGGAGTATGGAGATGGGTCGCGATCTCTGTGTTGCTGGGGGTGATTGTGCTGGGGATCGTTGGCGAGGTGATGGTGCATCGTGCAGGCCCGATCCTGAAAGGGCGCGTGATTGAGACGTTGAGCGCGCGCTTTCGCAGCCGCGTGGAGATGGATGATTTTCAGGTGTCGCTGCTGCGGGGGATTGAGGTTTCGGGTGGCGGGCTGAGGATCTATGCGCCGGACGATGTGGTGGCGGCAGGGGCGACGGAGCCGGTGATCGCGATCAAGCACTTTGCGTTTCATACGGGGCTGGCGGGGTTGTTTATCAAGCCGATGCATGTGGGAACGGTGCATGTGACGGGGCTTGAGATTCATATTCCGCCGAAGCAGATGCGGGCGCAGAATACGCAGCCCAAGCGGAAGCGTTTCGGCAAGATGAAGATCGTGGTGGACGAGATTGTGTGTGACGACTCGCGCCTGATTATCGGCAACATCAATCCGAATAAAGATCCGAAGGACTTCGAGCTACAGCACATTGTGATGCAGGATGTGGGGCCGAATGCGCCGTGGCAGTATGACGCGACTCTGGTGAATGCGATTCCCAAGGGGAATATTCATGCGGTGGGGAGCTTTGGGCCGTGGGATGCGGAGAGTCCGGGGGACTCGTCGATCACGGGCCACTATACGTTTGATCATGCGGACCTGAATCCGATCAAGGGGATTGGGGGGATGCTGTCTTCGATTGGAGAGTTTGGAGGACAGCTTAATAGGATTGCCGTGCAGGGAACGGCGGATGTTCCGGACTTCTCGCTGGATACGGCGAATCATCCGATGCCGCTGCATACGCGCTTTGAGGCTGTGGTGGATGGAACGAGTGGCGATACCTATCTGAATAAGGTGGATGCGAAGCTGGGAGAGACGAGCTTCATGGCGAATGGGGCGATCGTGAACGTCAAGGGGAAGGGGCACATTATCGATCTTGATGTGGATGTGCCGGCGGGACGGATTCAGGACTTTCTACAGCTTGCGGTGAAGACGGAGCCGGTGATTATGTCGGGCGTGGTGGGGATGAAGGCGCATGTCCATATTCGGCCGGGCAAGGAGAGGGTGATCGAAAAGCTGAGCCTGAAGGGAGCGTTTGGGATTCAACAGATCCACTTTACGAATCCGAAGGTGCAGGACAAGGTGGACATGCTGAGCCTGCGGGCGCAGGGTGATCCGAAGGATGCCAAGCCGGGGGCGGAGGATGTGCGGTCGCAGATGAAGGGCGCGTTCACGATGAGCGCGGGTAAGTTGAACTTCAGCAATCTGGCGTATACGCTGCCGGGCGGGAATATCCAGATGGATGGTGTGTACTCGCTGGATGGGGCGCAGTTCGACTTTCATGGGAAGGTGCGGACGGATGCGAAGATCTCGCAGATGGTGGCGTCGCGGTGGAAGTCGTGGCTGCTGAAACCGGTCGATCCGTTTTTTTCGAAGAACGGATCGACGGAGATTCCGGTGAGGGTGAGTGGGACGAAGTCGGAGCCGAAGTTCGGGTTGGACCTGCGGCATAAGGATAAAGACAAAGATAATGCAGGGGTGGTGACGAAGTAGCGTTGTCAGTGACGGCTGGAGGACCAGTTGATCTCGGTTCCTGCCATGAGGGTGCGGCCTTGCAGGGGGACGCCGGGGATCTCCTGATAGCCGGTGTTGCTGAGGTTGAGCAGGCGCAGGTAGGGGCGAATGTGTCCGTGGCTGCGAGCGACCGATACATCCCAGAGAGGGTAGGCAGTGTGGGTGGTCTTCTGGATGACAGCGACCTGGGTGTGGGCGCTGACCTGGTGGAAGAGCTCACCGGTCCATCCGGCGAGGGCGCTTTGGGCGGCGTAGTTGTAGGCGTATTCGGAGATGAGTCCGGCGGGCGGTGGTCCGGCGTGGACGGCGGTGTAGCTGAGCTGGAGCTGCTGTGTGCCGCTGAGGCGCAGGCGCAGAGCGGTTTCGGCTCCGGTGAGGTTGAGGCCCTGTACGTTGGTGGCCTGCCATGGGGCAGCGAGCGAATACTTTGAGTAGTCGATGGCGTCCTTCTGGTTGAGCCGGAAGGCTGTGGCGGTGAGGCTGAGAGGGCCGCCGGGGTTCCAGTCGAGACCGGCCTCGTAGCTCCAGGAGGACTCGGGTTTGAGGGCGGGGTTGCCGAGGGTGGCGGGGTCGGCGTAGTAGAGGTCGGTGTAGGTGGGGAGGCGGAAGCCGTGTCCGACGGAGCCGCGAAGCCGGACGGTGCTGGTGAGGGCGAAGGCGGCGGCGAGATTGGGGGAGAAGACAGAGCCGTTGCCGGAGAGGACCTCTTCGCGGCCTCCGAGGGATAGGGAGAAGCGGCCGAGGGCGCGCAGGGAGAGGGTGGCGTAGCCTGCGCCCTGGTTGCGGGCGTGGTGGCCGAGGTTGCTGCTGTCGATGGTGTCGCCAGCTTCTTCGAGGCCGTAGGAGAGGGTGGCGTTGGAGCCGAGGGTGTCGGCGCGGCGGAGGGCTCCTTCGTAGCTGGTGGTGATGTGGTTGTTGCGGTAGAAGTCGGGGTTGTCGAGGAGGAGGACGAAGAGGTCGGTGTGGCGCTGGTAGCCGAAGCTGGCGGCGGTGCGGGGGCCGAGCTGCTGCTGGATGGAGGCGAACCAGGCTTTGGTGCGCTCCCAGGAGTCGAAGTCGCCGTAGAACTGGTCGGCGCCGTAGGGGCGGTCGCTGGCGGCGAGGAGGATGTCGGTGGTGCCGGGGCGGGTGGTGAGCCAGGTCTCGGAGGCGAGGGCGTTGGCGTGGTAGCCGCGGTCGGGGATGAAGCCGTCGGAGGTATCGCGGCTGCCGGAGAGCTGTTCGGCGAGGTGGGTGGTGGTGAGGTCGGCGCGGAGGTGTTGTTCTTCGGAGCCGTAGTTGCCGAAGCCGGTTTTGGCGATGATGTCGGTGGTGGTGGGGCGCTGGGTGATGAGGTTGACGGCACCGCCGATGGCGTCTGAGCCGTAGAAGGTGGAGCCGGAGCCGTGGAGGACGTCGATGCGCGAGACGGCCTCGAGCGGGACGGGGATTTCGAGGTTGAAGTGGCCGGTCTGGGAGTCATTGATGTGCAGGCCGTTGAGCAGGACGAGGGACTGCTCGAAGGTGGTGCCGCGCATGGAGAGGTCGGCCTGGACTCCGTTGCCGGCGCGGGCCTGGAGGTTGACGGAGGGGTCGAGGCGGAGAAGGTCGGTGAGGTTGTTGACGAGGAGCGGCTGGTCGCGGGCGTCGATGAGGTTGACGGCTCGGTCATTTTCGGAGAGCGGGAGGGGCTCGACGGTGGTGGTGACGGTGATTGCGTCTTGCGTGGTGGTGGGTTGAGGCTGCTGAGCGTGGGCCTGCGTGATGGAGAGAAGAACGAAGCTGAGAGCAGCGAGGCGAGTTTTCATCTTAGGAGCGGTGAGAGATGTTTGCACGTCTGATGATCTCTTGAATGGATTGTATGAGGGAGCTAGTTTTAGCTTGATATAAATAGTTGAGCTATTCAACTAAAAAGGCGGCCTTGATGCGTATTGAATCCTTCCTGAAGCAGAGCCCGATCTTTCAGACTAGCCGGATTGCCCGCACGATGGACGGCTCGCTGAACCTTCTTCTTCGGGAGGAGGGGGTGACGGCGTTTGAGGCGTTGGTTCTGGCGGCGCTTTTCTTTGAGAAGAAGGGCGGGGTTAAGCCTTCGGCGCTGGCGGAGGCGTTTCAGACGACGCGGGGTAATGTGAGCCATTGCATCTCGTCGCTGGAGGCGAAGGGGCTTGTGCAGCGACAGATCGATCCTGAGGATGCGCGGGCCTTTCAGCTTGGGTTGCAGCCACAGGGACGGCGGCGGGCGGTGCGGGTGGTGGGGATTCTGGATCGGATGCAGCGCGGTTTCGAGGAGGAGATCGGGGTTCCGGAGCTTGAGGCGATGCTGGATCGGATGAGGGCGGTGGAGGTGTTGTGCTCGCGCATGGCTCGGGCTGGGCAATCGTCTGGGCGATAGAGTTGCGGATTTACTCGCGGATGATCTTGACGAAGACGCCATCGGGGAGGGTCACGCCTCCGAGGATGTGGACGACGCCGTCGCGGGTGAAGCCGCGGAGCATGGCGTCGGCTTTGGGGACGGGCGGTGCTGCGGCGGCTGGTGCGGGTCGGTTGGCGAAGGCGATGGGGATTGGCGGAGCTTCGGCCTTGGTGGGGTAGGGCGTGGCTTTGATTGGAGTGGGGATGGGAGCGGCGCTGCCGGGGCGCTTCATGCCTCGGTCCATGGCCTCGTTGGCGAGGCGGTCGGCGTCCTTGTTTTTGTGGCGGAGCGCGTGGGAGATCTCGAAGCCGTCGAGCTTGGCGATGCGGCGTTTGGCCTCTTCGTAAAGAGGCTTGAGGTCGGGGCTTTTGACCTGATACTTGCCCTGGATCTGCTTGACCATCAGCTCGGAGTCGGAGACGACCTTGAGGCGGGGATGGTTGTGGTCGAGGGCGTACTGGAGGCAGCCGAGGAGGCCGGAGTACTCGGCGTAGTTGTTGGTGCGCATGCCGAGGAACTCGGAGAGCTCGGCGAGGACGGCGCCGTTGTTGTCCTGGATGAGGGCGCCGTAGCCGGAGGGGCCGGGGTTGCCGCGGGCTCCGCCGTCGCAGTGGGCGTGGATCCAACTGGAGTGGGTGGTGGGTTTGGGGGTGGTTTGCTGGGCGTCGAGGTTGCTGGCGGAAAAGAGGCTCGGGGTGGTGAGACGCGGCGGCATAAAGATCAGTTTACTGAAAGTCCGTTTTCTTGAAGGTTTGTGACTGGGGCGCTCACCTTTTTGTCGTGGGGTGGTCTATTCAAGTGCAACAATCCACTGACTCCGGAGTCAGACGAGCATGAAGGCAGAAGCTGTAGGAATGAGCCTGGGAACAGGTCTTGGATCAGGTGTAGGAATCGCTCCCGGTATGCGTCGGGGGAGTGTCGCAGGGGCATCGCTGCTGCGTATCGGGGTAGAATCACTGCCAGCGATGGCAAAAGCAGCGACGCAAACCGGAACTCGTGGCGGCAAGCTGACACAGGCTCAGATCGATGCGCGGGCGCAGCAGCGGATCGAGGACGACGATCTGATCCGTGAGGCGCAGGCTGGCGAGCGGACGGCCTTCGACGCGCTGGTGCGACGGTATGACCAGTCGGTACTGCGGCTGGCGCTACACATGCTGGGCAACGAGCAAGATGCGCAGGATGTGCACCAGGAGGCCTTTATCAAGGCTTACCGGCACCTGGCGAACTTCCGGTTCGAGTGCTCGTTTTACACGTGGTTGTATCGGATCGTGACGAACCTTTGTCTCGACCAGTTGCGGCGGCGGAAGAGTCGGCGGGAGGATCCGGCGACGGTGCTGGATGCCAACGGCGGCGAGATGGACCTGATGGCCAACATCTCGGACGAGCGGGCGATGGCGAACCCGGCACGAGAGCTTGAGCGCAAGGTGATGGCTGAACAGATCGGCTGCGCGCTCGACAAGCTGACGCCGCGGGAGCGGACGGTGTTTGAGCTGAAGCACTACCAGGGATTGAAGCTGCGGACGATTGGTGAGATGTTGAGCACGACGGAGGAGACGGCAAAGAACACGCTCTTCCGGGCGACGCGCAAGCTGAGAGAGCAGTTGAAGACAGCACGTAGCAGTTAGCAGCAAAAGCGGTGAAGGGCAGACACACAGACTCAAGCCGCTTGTACGACCAATTTTTGAGGCTGGGCGAGGTACACGCAGATGAAGTGTGAGATAGCGCAACAAAATGTGGTGATGGCGGTGTATGGCGAGTTGCCGGATGAGCTGGGCGGATCGTTGGAGCGGCATCTTGAGGAGTGCGAGGAGTGCAGTCGGGAGCTGAACGCGATGCGGGCGCTCGATGAGTATCTGGCGCTGAATCCGGTGGTCGAGCCTTCGCCGAGCTTGTTGGCTCAGAGCCGGATGCGGTTGGACGATGCGTTGGACCTGATTCCTCCACATGGCTTCCTGACGCGGCTGCGCAGTAACTTCTATGGGTGGGTTGGGCACATGCAGAGCGCTCCGGCGCTGATGACGCTGCTGGTGGGGACGGGCTTTCTGGCGGGTAACTTTACCTATCGCTACCAGGTGGCGCATGCACCGGCCGAGGCTCCGGGTGTGGTGACGATGTCGAACTCCACGCAGGGATCGATTGCGAATGTGACGGGGATTGTGCCGACGCCGAACTCGGAGATCGTCCAGGTGAAGTACAACCGGATCGTTCCGGAGACGATGGAAGGCTCGCTGGACAGCAAGGAGATTCGCCAGCTCCTGATGGTGGGGATGACGCAGGAGGCGAACACGGATGTTCGCGCGACCTCGGTGAAGATGTTGTCGAACGAGTGCAGGGTGGGCCATGCATGTGTTGAGGAGACGGACGGCAAGGGAGTGCGGAATGCGCTGCTGGTCTCGTTGCGCTACGACAAGGATGACGCGGTGCGGATGAATGCGCTGCATGGGCTGGAGCCGTATGTCGGACAGGATCGCAGGGTGCGGGATGCGCTGCTGGAGGCGTTGCTGCACGACAAGAGCGCGAGTGTCCGGACGGCGGCGATCAGCCTGCTGACTCCGGTGCAGTCGGACTCGAGTGTGCGGCAGGTGCTGCGCACGGTCTCGACGCAGGATGATAATCCGTACATCCGGACGGCATCGTTTCAGGCGTTGCAGGATACGGCTGGAATCCAGTAGACATTCCTACAATTTCTTTGCATAGTGTTGCAGGTGAGCGGCAGATGCTGGTTGCGAAGGTACAGGTCGGAGCGATGCGTACGATGAGTCCCGCGATGGTGCGGGGCCGCAGTGCTGTGGCGATGTGTGGGGTGGGGCTGCTGGTGGGTTTGATGCTGGTGTCGTCGGCGGAGGCGGTGTCTCCGTTGGGGAGCTCGCGGCATTGGGGCAGGCATGCCGGGCCGCCGCCGCAGGGGTATCTGGGGATCAATTTTCATACGGTTGGCGAGGATCAGGTGTCGGTGTTGCGGCTGAAGGATGCGCATGGGGCGGAGATCAGTGTGCTCGACCATGATGGCCCGGCGTGCAAGTCGGGGCTGCGCGAGCACGACGTGATTCTGCTGATGGACGGCCAGCCTATTGTGAACGAAGATGTGTTGCGGAGGTTGCTGCACGACACGCCGCCGGGCAAGACGGTGGTGTTTGTGATCAGTCGCGATGGACAGCAGCAGACGATCTCCACGCAACTTGCGAATCGGGATACGGTGGGGGAGCAGGCGTGGGAGCAGCACATGACGGTGCATGATCCTGCGGAGCCGGATGGGGCTGCGGTGCACGGCAGCGGTTTTCTGGGCAATAGTGCACCGAGCAGCAACGATGTGCCGCGGCATGGTTTTATGAGTACGACAATCTTGAGTTCGTCGTATACGGGCGCGTTGCTGGAGGTGATGGGGCCGCAGTTGCAGGACTATTTTGGCTCAGAGACCGGGCTGCTGGTGCGAGCGGTCGATCCGAACAGTCCGGCGGCAGCGGCGGGCATGCGGGCGGGCGATGTTGTGGTGAAGATTGAAGCGATGACGGTGGTGAACAGCGTAGATTGGCTGAGGACGGTGCATGACAACCGGGGCAAGCCACTTTCGGTGGTGGTGCTGCGGGATAAGAAGGAGCAGATTCTGACGCTGATCCCGGACTCGAAGAAGCGGTCGAGCGTGATGCCGAAGCTGTGGCCGGGCGCCAGGGAGCGTTCCGAGACCACAGTGGGGATGGTTCAGACGCCGGGACGGCTGGAGTAGGGTTCGCATTCCCCTGCCGGTCTATGATTCAATGAATTAACGCTATGTCCACCGTCACCCCATTTGTTCCTCCACCGATTGCCCCTCCCAAGCCCATCAGTCTGAAGCGTCGCTGGAAGAAGGTGACGAGGAAGCTGCGGGAGCTGGGGTCGATTGGATCGGCTCTGGCTTCGACGGGACATCCGTATATGGCGCACATTGTGCCGATGCGGCGGTGCAATCTGGCGTGTACGTACTGCAATGAGTTTGATGATGTGTCCGATCCGGTGCCGATCGACGAGATGCTGCGGCGGATCGATCACCTGGGGCGTCTGGGGACGTCGGTGATTACGATTTCGGGTGGCGAGCCGTTGCTGCACCCGGATCTGGACAAGGTGATTGCGCGGATTCGCAAGACGGGCGCGATTGCCGGAATGATTACAAACGGCTATCTGCTGATGCCGGACAGGATCGAGCGGCTGAACAAGGCTGGGCTCGATCATATGCAGATCTCGATCGACAACGTGATGCCGGACGATGTATCGAAGAAGAGTTTGAAGGTGCTGGACGCGAAGCTGCGGATGCTCGCGGAGCATGCGGACTTTCATGTGAATATCAACTCGGTGGTTGGCGGTGGGATTGCGGACCCGAACGATGCTCTGAAGGTGAGCGAGCGGGCGCTGGCGCTGGGATTCAGCTCGACCATCGGGATCATCCATGATGGGTCGGGACAGTTGAAGCCGCTGGGCGAGGCGGAGCGCGCGGTGTGGGACAGGGTACGGAACCTGACGCGGCGGAGCTACTCACGGTTCAATCATTTTCAGGAAGCGATTGCCAACGGCAAGCCGAACGACTGGCGTTGCCGGGCGGGCGGGCGTTATGTGTACATTTGCGAGTTCGGGCTGGTGCATTACTGCTCGCAGCAGCGAGGATATCCCGGGGTTCCGCTGGCGGAGTACAAGACGGCCGATGTGAAGCGAGAGTTCCTGACGGAGAAGTCGTGTGCGCCGAACTGCACGATCAGTTGCGTGCATCAGGTGAGCTATATCGATCACTGGCGAGCTCCGCAGAAGACCTTTGTGAGCCCGAATGCCGGTGGGCATGGGGCGGCTGAGGCGGAGCTGGTGCAGATTCGGTAAAGAAAATAAGCAAAAAGTTTTAAAACAAGAGGCCGCCATCGATGGTGGCTTCTTTTGCGTGGAGATTGTGCATCGTATATCGGGAATGACTTCCTGATCTTTGTGACGAGGTAGGACTGCTTTTGATGGATTGGATGGGACGAAGAACGGTAGCGGTTGTGTTGATGGCTGCGACGACTCTGCCTTGCGGGGCGGAGGTGATGCGCAGGGCGTATGTGGATCGAGGAGATGGAGTGAGCTTCTCGTATCCTGCTGGGTGGACACTCAATGGCGACGACGATGCGGCTACGGCGAAGCTGCGGGTGGCGCTCTCGTCGAAGGCGGTTGCGGTGGTGACGCTTGAAGGAAACTTTGCGGGAAAAGGGCCGTACCAGGGGACGGACTTTGAGGCGGGGGCGTTTTCGTATGGGGTGAGTCCGGCGAAGACGGAGGCGCAGTGTTTTGCGGCAGTGGATCAGGGTGCGGATGCGACGCAGCGGCCGGTCGAGACGACGTGGAATGGTGGACGGGCGGAGAAGCTGGAGGCGACGTACTCGATTGCGGGAGCGGAGGACAGCCATCAGATTGTGGCGGCGTACCGGCGGGGGCGATGTTACCTGTTCGAGACGGTGATCGTGAGCCATAGTCCGGATACGGCGGATAAGCCGCTTGCGCCAATGCGGTGGAAGTGGCTGCGTGGAGAGTTTGAGTCGGTGATGGGGTCGGTGCGGATTGCGCCGTGGGTTGGGGAGTGAGGTAACTGTTTCGCATTGGTTTAAAAAGAGAACGGCAGCCGCGTGGGCTGCCGTTGTTTTGTATGGGTGTCGCTACTTTTTGGCGTGGGTGTGCGTGGCGGCGGGCGCGCTGGTCTGGGCAAGCGCGGCGTCGATGGTCTGGTAGAGGTAGTTCATGTCGGTGACCTGGGTCCAGCTCTTCTGGGTGACGACGAAGACGGTGGGGGTCTGGGTGAGGCCGATGCGCTCGCCGAGGGTGTAGTCGGACTTGACTTCCTGGGTGAAGAGGCCGCTGGGGTCTACTACGAAGGGCATGTTCTGGCCGTGATTCTGGAACCACTTGCGGGTGAAGTTCTGGAGGTCATCCTTGTTGGCGATTCCGGACTGGCTGGCGAAGACATCTCTGCGGAAGTCCTCGGCTACCTTGGGGGAGATCTTGTCCTGGATGTAGCGGGCGGTGACGGCGGCGTCGAAGCTCCAGATGTGCATCTTGAGGGGGAAGTCGTGGCGGACGAGCGGGATGTGGTAGTGCTCGATGGCCGCGTGGACGATGGGGAAGGCGTGGGAGCAGGCGGGGCACTCGAGGTCTTCGAACTCGTAGATGGCGACCCTGGCTCCAGCGGGTGCCCTGACCATGGAGGTATCGCGGAAGTTATTGGCGGTGTTGGGCGGTGCAGAGAGCTGCGCGTGCGCTGGGGTGGCTGCGGGAAGGCAGGCGAGGAGGGCGGCGATGAGGACGAGGCGGGTCATAGAGGTCAGACGCATAGGGTTGTGGTTTGTATTTTAGCCGAGGGGTGGGCTGGCGATGTTTGTGGGCGATGTTCGGACGATCAATAGATTTCGCAACCTGCGGGTGCCCGTGGCACTCTAATACAGAAAGATGCAGATGTTGGCCTGCGGTGAGCAGGCGATTTTCAAGAGCGCGAGAACGATTCCTTGCAGAGACATTGGGTACACAAGACGGTTTGCGCTATGGCGGTACTGTGCTGGATGGTGGGTTTCAGCGCGCAGGCGCAGGATGCCTCCGGCCTGCCTTCGGCTCCGACACCAGCGGCGGGCGTGTTGACGGCGACTGCGCCGGTGACGAAGCTGGCGGGCGATGTGGTGGTAGAGAAGGAGACGGATGGGCCGCTTTCTCTGAGCATCGACGATGCGATTGCGCTGGGGCTGAAGCGGAATCTCCAGGTTGAGCTGGGAGTTCAGAACGAACGGCGGGTGAAGGGCGAGGTGCTGACGGTGGGGAATGCGCTGCTGCCCTCGGTGACGGCGAAGCTTTCGACCGGGACGCAGGAAGTGAACCTGGCGGCGATGGGCTTCAAGCCATCTTTGTTGGCGGAGTTTGGGCTTACCGACTTTAAGACGATCGTGAAGGTCGATACGACGAGTGCGCAGTTGAAGGTGGATCAGCAGCTGTTTAACGTTCCGGCGTATTACTTGTACCGGTCGGCGCAGAAGGCGGTGAATGCGGCTTCGTTTGCGACGTTGAACGCGCGTGGCAGTGTTGCGTTGTCGGTGGGTTCGGAGTATCTGCGGGCGCTGGCGGATTCGTCGCAGATCAGCAATGCGCAGGCGCTGCTGAAGGCAGACGAGGTGGTGCTGAAGCAGGCGGTGGACTCTCATGCGGCTGGCGTGGGGACGAACCTGGATGTGCTGCGGGCGCGGGTTGCGTATCAGCAGCAGCAACAGGTGCTGATCAACGACGAGAATGCGTTCGCGAAGGATAAGATCGCGCTGAACCGGCTGATGGGGCTTCCGGCGGGGCAGGAGCTGAGGCTGACGGACCCGGTGCCGTTTGACCAGATGACGGCGATGCCGCTGGTGCAGGCTCGGGACCTGGCGTATACGCGGCGGAAGGACTATCTCCAGTTGCTGTCGGAGCTGGAGGTGGCGGAGCGGTCGGAGAAGGCTGTGAAGTACGAATATGCTCCGACGGTGTCGTTTGGCGGCTTCTATGGCGTGCTGGGCATGACGCATGGGCTGTATCACGGAGACTTTACGGCGCAGGGGCAGGTGAGTATTCCGATCTTCCATGAGGCGGAGTTCCGCGGTGAGCGCGAGGTGGCGTCGTCGCAGATGATCGGGTTGCGGCAGCAGATTGCCAGCTTGCGGGACACGATCGACGAGCAGATTCGCGAGGCGATGTTGGATGTCGAGTCGACGCAGCAGTTGGTGTCGGTAGCGAAGAGCAATGTTGCGTTGTCGCAGCAGGTGCTTGACGACGCGACCGATCGCTTCAAGGCGGGTGTGGACGACAATCTTCCGGTGGTGCAGGCTCAGGCGACGCTGGCGGGAGCGCAGACACGGCTGGTCGAGACGCTGTATCAGTACAACACCGCGAAGCTGACGCTGGCTCGGAATACGGGTGTGGTGGAGACGCGTTACCGCGAATATCTGGGGAAATAATCTGCTTTCGGTAGAGCTGGTCCAGCTTGTAGGGGTATGATGCGGGCATGGCGGAGCGTAGGCCGAACCCGATGCACCTTGTTGCGTGGGCGATTGCGGGTGCGTCGCTGGCAGCGAGCGTATGGTTTTTGAGCTTCCTTCCTATTCCTCGGTTGTATGCGAGCGGATGCGGGTTCTGGCCGATCCTTTGGGCGAACCGGCTGAGACTGATAGCGTTTCTTGGTCCTTTTGTCTGCGGTGTCCTGATCTGGTGGCGTGCCGAGAAACGCTTCAAACGGGGACTGATGGACGATGTGTGGACAGAGGGTGAGCTTGCCCCGGTGCGTTCATTGCTGTCGAGTCGGATTTGGAAGTGGATAGTTTGGCCGATGTATGCAGTTTGCATGGTCTCTCTGATTATTTGGGGAAAGCATGGATTGCATGGTGCCTTTGTTTATATCGTGACGTTCCCTCCGCAGACGGTGTTTCGATTGCGGCAGGCGGTGACGCCTAGCGTTATAAACAGGAGTGGGTTCCTGGACATGAGGGACTGTAAGCCGATTCACTCGGACCATTGGGGTGAGCCGAGGCGCGATGAGGGTGGGTTGCTGTCTTCGCGTCTGGATTGAGCTGCATGTTCTTCACGGAAGTATGAAACCATATCGATATGTCTGAGGGTGCTAGTAGTAAGGCGGCGTTGGAGTCGACGGCGGGGAGTGCATTTCAGTCGCGGGATTTTCGGCTGTACCAGACGGCACGGCTGCTGGTGATTCTGGGGGCTGAGGCGCAGTCGGTCGCGGTGGCGTGGCAGGTGTATCAGATTACACATTCGGCGCTGGACCTTGGGTACACGGGGCTGGCGTTGTTTCTGCCGGGGCTATTCTGTGTGCTGCCTGCGGGACATGCGGCGGACCGGTACGACCGGCGCTGGATCATCCTGATCTGTTATGCGGTGCAGTTTGTGTGCACGGCGGGGCTGCTGCATTTCGCTTTGAATGGGACGGGTGGCAACGGGCACAGGATCTGGCCGATCTATACGGTGCTGGTGGGGATCGGGATGGGCAGGGCGTTCAGCGGACCGGCGTCGTCGGCGATGCTGCCGAGTCTGGTGCCGAAGGAGCATTTCGTTAATGCGGTGACGTGGGGCGCGACCATCTTCCAGATTGCCAATATTGCTGGCCCTGCTGTGGGCGGGCTGCTGTTTACGCTACCGCTGACGGGCGTGCTGGCTCGGTGGAGCGGCGCGAGCGTGGTGTATGCCTTCACGATGGTGATGCTGGCGGGTTTTCTGGTACTGGTCGGGATGATAAGGACAAGGGTGACGCTGGCGGAGAAGAAAGCGTTTGGCGTGCGAACGATGTTGGCTGGGCTCGAGTATGTGTGGCGTGCGAAGCTGCTGTTAGGCTCGATCTCGCTGGACTTGTTTGCGGTGTTGCTGGGAGGAGCGGTGGCGCTGCTGCCGATCTTCGCTACGGACGTTCTGCATGCGGGACCGCGCGGGCTGGGGCTGCTGCGGGCGATGCCTTCGCTGGGTGCGCTGGTGGTGTCGCTGCTGCTGTTGGTGAAGCCGATCAAACGACACGCGGGGCGAAAGATGCTGACGTGTGTCGGGCTCTTCGGTGCGGCGACGGTGGTGTTTGGGCTGTCGCGGAGTATATGGGTGAGCCTGGTGGCGCTGGTGGCGATTGGCGCGAGCGACATGGTGAGTGTGGTGATCCGGTCGAGCATTTTGCAGTTGGCTACACCGCCGGAGATGCGCGGGCGGGTGAGCGCGGTGAACTGGTTGTTCATTGGTGCATCGAATGAGTTTGGCGAGTTCGAGAGCGGGTTGACGGCGCACTGGTGGGGTGCGGTGCGTGCGGTGGTGATTGGCGGGCTTGGGTCGATGATGGTGACCGGGTCGGCTGCGGTGTTGTTTCCTCGGCTGCGGAATGCGGATTCGCTGACGGCGGAGAGTTTGATGGAAGCGAACTGGGAGCACAGTATTGCGGAGCCGGTGAACTAGACTGGTGAACTTGGGCTGGTGAATGTGCGGGTCTGGAGGCGGTATGGAGAATGGCAAGAAGGCAGCGATTGGGGCGACTCTGTTGGTGGTGCTGGTCGCCGGGGTTCGGAGCTGGATGGTCTATCGGGAGCGGAATGCACCGGAGGCGCCGGTAGTGAAGCAGGAGGCCAAGATCGACGATGACGATCTGGTGTATCTGAAGAAGAAGCTGCAGTCGTCGCTGGAGGATGCGAAGGATTTGAAGGGCTCGACGCTGTGGGTGTCGGCGGGTGGGCAGATGGACTATTACGCGTATGCGGGGCATCACGCGGACTATAGCAAGAGTAAGGGCATCCTGCTGGCGGCGGTTCCGCTGGTGGTGAAGGATGCGTTTGAGCAGGTTGCGCCGAAGAAGGCGGCGTTCCGGATTCCGGCAGGCGACAGGCATGTGTTGCTGGTGTTCACGCTGCCGAAGTCGGACTCGCCGACGACGGAGTATGCGGTGCCGGTGGGATACAAAGAGGGGAAGTTCTACACCTTTTATATCGACGAGATCTTCTTCTACGACGACCCGCATGAGCTGTACAAGTACTGGGGGCCGGATGTGTGGAAGGCGATCGACGAGCATCGCGTGATCAACGGGATGAGCGAGCGTGAGGTGCAGCTTGCGCTGGGGCAGGTGTCGAAGAGCACGAGCAACGACTATGGGAACCGGATGGTGGTGTACTCCAACCTTGGGAAGCCGATGGCGGTGACGTTTGTGAAGAACAAGGTGACGGCGGTTCGGGCGGATCAGGGGTATTGATGGGTTGGGCGTCCTGCTCGATGTGGGATAGCTACATCTCATCGCGTTGACGCTTCAGCAGGGATGACACGTGTCATTTCGATTGGTGACGTTCGCCACTGTGGGTTGCGCGGATGCGGGGTCATTCTTGATCTCGAAGCACGCACTTCGAGAGGCAGGTACGCAATGAAGGCTGTAGCCGTGTTCGCGGTACGGGTCGTTGTCCTCACTGTGGTTCTGATCATTGCTTTCATGATTGCCAGTAACGTGGCTGGCATGGCACAGGCGCCGGTATCTTCGGCTCAGGCGGCCACTCCAACTGCACAAGCGTCGTTACCCTCGGCTCAGGCGGTGTCAACTCCCACGTCTCAGGCGCAACAGGCCGCTGCGTTGCTCGGACCACTCCTGGTCTATACGTTTCTGGTTTCGGCGGTGATTGCGTGGATCATCCAGAGGTCGCGCTGGCGTGGATTGAAGTTGATTGCGGCGCTGGTCTTCACGTTCTATGGCCTGATGACATGTATCAGCCAGATCGAAACCATCGCATACTTGCGCGGGAAGATGCCACCCGGACTGATCGAGAAACTCTTCGTGATGGGAGCGATCGTCGCGCTTCTGTTTGTTCCACTGGCAGTACTGATCATGGGGAAGATACGCGGGCCTGAGCAGCCGCACGTTGAGCGCGGGCTTACCCTGAAGAGTCAGGTGGCCCGTTTTGTCATTCTCGCCCTTGTGTATGTGGTGCTCTATTACCTGTTCGGATATTACGTGGCCTGGCAGAATCCCGACCTGCGGCTGTACTACGCCGGAACAATGGAGCTAAAGAGCTTCTACCAGCAAATCCTCTCTGTCGTGACGGGAACACCGTGGATGCTGCCATTCCAGTTCGGACGAGGACTCCTGTGGGTGCTGTTTGCGTATCCCGTGATCAGGATGTTGAACACTCGAAGAATTGAAACTGCGGGCATCGTCGCGGCGCTATTTGGAGTAGGGAGCTTTGTGCTGCTCCTGCCAAATCCGCTGATGCCTGCTTCTATAGCGCACAGCCACTTCTGGGAGACGCTGGGGTGCGATCTTCTCCTGGGCGCAATTGTTAGCTGGGTGCTGACTGCTGATGCGCGGCTCATTGCATAATCCGGAGGAGATTAGAGGGCGTAGTCCTCGCGGTGGGGAGTGAAGACGTCGAGGACTTCGGCGTCTTCGAGGGCGAAGGCCTGGTGTTCAACGTTGCCGTCTACGACGAAGCTGTCGCCGGCTTGCGCGATGGCCTCTTCGCCATCGGCGATGATGCGGATGCTGCCGGAGAGGACGTAGACGAGCTGGTGGTGGGGGTGGCTGTGGGGGGTGCCGATCCAGCCCTTTTCGAAGCGGTGGCGGACGAGCATGAGCTGGTCGGAGTAGGCGAGGACCTGGCGGGTCATGCCTGCACCTGGGTGGGTTGCGGGTGGGGTGTCAGTTTTGATGAGCTTCAGCGGCATTTCAGTAGGCTCCCCGCAAATTATAGGGGAGGTTGAGCGCCGCCGAAGACGACGATGACGTTCAGGTCGGTGGGGATGGGTTTGCCCTTTTGGGTTCCGGGGTTGAAGGTGTAGTGCTGGACGGCGGCGATGGCTTGCTCGTCGAGGCCGAGACCGGCGGGGCGGATGAGTTGCAGGTGCGTGGGATTGCCCTCTTTGCCGACGACGAGGCTGACGACGACGCTGGCCTTGTACTGGAGGTTGCGGGCGGCCTGGGGGTAGTCGGGGGCGACGGAGTGGGCGAGGGTGGGCCGGAGGATGGTGTCCTTGCCTTTGCGGATGGGCTTGTCGATCGCCTTCTCCACCTTTTTGGGATACATGGGGAGTCCGTCGCCGGGGGCGAGGAAGTTGCGGCTGGCGTAGACCTGCCAGTAGGGCGGCAGGGAGGGCGTGAGGCTGGCGAGGCCGTCGGCGAAGATGGCGTCGAGGGCTTTGCTGTAGTCGGCTCCGGGGGCGAGGGCGATCTCGATGTGGATGGGCTCGTCGCTGTTGGGCTGCATGGGGTCGGTCTGGAGGGGGACGCGGGCGCGGGCGTCCTTCTGCTCGAGCTCGAGGCCGACGCGGCGGCCGTCGATGACGAGGCCGTCGCCGTGGAGCTGGACCTTAGTGACGTCCATGCCGGAGAGGGTGAAGGCCGTGGTCTCGGATGGGCTGATGAGCTTGCCGGAGCCGTCGAAGTGGAGATCGTCGGCGCTCCAGAAGCCACGGAGATAGAGCGGCTTGCCGATGAGACGGGCTTCGAGATTCGGCTGGAAGGACTGGGCCGAAAGGGCCACGGGGAGAGCAAGGAGGGCGGCGAGTACGAACTTCGTAGAGGTACGCATTGTCTGCTAGGTTGGACGCCCATGCAGGGGTTCGGGGATGCCGTTGGAGAGAAAAGAGCTGGAATGAAAGGCTTTGGTGTTCATTCCAGGTCGGTTAGCTCTAGGGAAAAGAGCAGCCGGGGCTGCGGGTTTCAACATGAATGAAAGGGGGCACGGTGGCTAGTAGATTTGGAAGTTGACCGCAATTGTTAGACTGACTCGAACAGGGACGCTATTTTCGGTGGCCGGTTTGAAGGTATATTTTCGCACGGCGTAGAGGGCTTGTTCATCGAGTCCAAGACCCGCTGGTTTTTCGAGGCTAAGGTTCGAGGCTGAACCGTCCGCCTCCACTATGAGGCCGATGAGGATGACTGCCGGGTACTTCAAATTGTGTGCAGCGTCGGAAAATATAGGATCGGCGGATTTCAAGAGTTGTGGTGGTTCGAAGGCACCGCCGACCTTCTTCGGAGGTTGCTGGGTAGAAGGAGTTATCTGCGCGGTTGGAGCAAGTGTGTTGGCAGGCAGAAACGTCTTGTGAGCGTAAGGCTGCCAGTATGTTGGCAAAGATGGTGTGAGGTCGGCAAGGCCATCGGCGAATATAGCGTCCAATGCAGCTCCGTAGTCGCCACCCTGCGGCAGGTCAATTGTGATTTGCATGTCTTCGTCATGCAGATGATGGAAGGTCCCTACCTGAAGAACAACGCGTTTTGGCATTGTTTCTTTAAGCTCTAGTCCTACGCGTTTCGCATCGAGCAACAGCTTGTCATTTTTCAGATGAACCTTGGTTACGTCGACGCCGCAGAGGGTAAAGCTACGTAGGTCGGAGGTGCCCAAGAGCTTTCCGGAGCCGTCAAAATGCAGCTTGTCTTCGCGCCAAGATCCGCGCAGGTAGAGCGGCTTGCCGATGAGGCGGGATTGTAGATCGGCTTCTGTGGACTGTGCGTGTAGCGCAAGAGGTGAAGCGAGTGTTAGAACGAGCAAGAAGCGGCGTAGGTCCATCGAGAAAGACTAGTCGATGCATGGAGACGCTGGAAGAAATTTAAGTAAATCAGCCGGTGTTGCGGAGGCCGGCGCTGATGCCGTTGATGGTGGCGGTGATGGCGCGGTTGAGTTCGGCGGAGTCTTCGCCTTTTTCCTGGGCGGCTCGTTTGCGGCGGATGAGCTCGACCTGGATGAGGGACATGGGGTCGACGTAGGGGTTGCGGAGGCGGATGGACTGCTCGAGGACGGGATTCTTTTCGAGCAGGGCTGACTGGCCGGTGACGGCGAGGATCATGCGGTGAGTGAGCTGGAACTCGGTTTCGAGGGTGGTGAAGACGCGGTTGCGGAGGGCTTCGTCCTCGACGAGTGAGGCGTAGAGGCGGGCGATGCCGAAGTCGGCTTTGGCGAGGGCCATCTCGACGTTGCGGATGATGTCGATGAAGAGGGGGAAGTCGCGGGCCATGGTTTGGAGCTGGGCTAGATTTGCGGCCTGAGATTCAGGGGTGGGAGCCCATTCTGTTGATCCCACCCTTTGCGATGATGCTGCAAAGGATGGGGCACCCGGCGTTTGGAGGCTCGGTCCATTGATGAAGGCTTGCAGAGCGTGGCCGACGCCGAAGAAGGCGGGGACGAGCTGGCGGGACTGCATCCAGCCGAAGACCCAGGGGATGGCGCGGAGGTCGGCGAAGCTGCGCTTGTGGTCTTTGCTGGCGCGACGGGCGGGACGGGAGCCGATGCGGGCGTGCTCGAGCTCGGCGACGGGGGTGGCCTCTTCGAAGTAGGTGAAGACCTCGGGGTTGTCGAGGATCTCGTTGCGGTAGAAGGTGTAGGAGGTGGCGGAGAGCTGGTCCATGGCGGCCTCCCATGCGGGGAGGATCTCGCCGGTGAGATGGGCGGTGTGGGCCGTGTCGCGGAGGGCGTCGGGGCGGGCGAGGGCGTCGAGGGAGGCGGCGATCATGAGCTCGAGATTGCGCTCGGCGAGGACGACGTCGGAGTACTTCCAGTTGAGGACCTCGCCTTGTTCGGTGAGGCGGAGTTCGCCGGAGAAGGAGTCCATGGGCTGGGCGAAGATGGCGCGGTGGGTGGGGCCGCCGCCGCGGCCTACGGTGCCGCCGCGGCCGTGGAAGAGGCGGAGGGTGACGCCGCACTCGCGGGCTACATCGTGCAGGGCGCGGTGGGCCTGGTAGATCTCCCAGGTGCTGGTGATCATGCCGCCGTCTTTATTGGAGTCGGAGTAGCCGAGCATGACCTCCTGACGGTGGTTCCATGAGGCGAGGAGGGGCTTGTAGACGTCGCTGGTCCAGAGCTGGCGCATGACGGCGGGAGCGTTCTGGAGGTCTTCGATGGACTCGAAGAGGGGGACGGGCTGGAGGCCGGGGTCTTCGTCGGTAGCTTCTACAGTTACTCCACCGAGGCGGGCTAGCCAGAGGACGTGGAGGACGTCTTCGGCGGAGGTGGCTCCGCTGATGACGTAGTGACGGATGGATTCGGGGGCGTAGGTGCGCTTGAGCTCGGCGATGGCGCGGAAGGTGTCGAGGACCTCGGTGGTTTGGGGGGTGAGGGCCGGCGGCAGGTGGAGGGTGGAAGAACTGGAAGGGGCGGTCGTTTGTGGCGCTTCGAGCGAAATACAGGGGTCCTTCGCTTCGCTCAGGATGACGGCACTTTTGGTGAGAGAAGGTGGTTGCCAGGCGGAGAGCTCGGCGATGGCGGCGGCGTGGACCTTGGCGTGTTGGCGGATGTCGAGGGTCTGGAGGTGGAGGCCGTAGGTGCGGATTTCGAGGAGGAGTGGATCGATCAGCATCTCGCTGAGGCGGGAGCCGCGGTTGGCGATGAGGCAGTTGCGGAGGACGGTGAGGTCGCTGAGGAGGTCGGCGGCGCGGGTATAGGGCTTGAGCGCGGGCGCGGCGGGCATGGGGATGGAGGACTGCGGGGAGGCTCCGAGGCGCATCAGGATGCAGGCGATGAGGAGGCGCAGGGACTCATAGGTGAAGCGCTCTTCGAGGGTGGTCTGTCCGGCGGCGCGGAGCTGGGCGCGGTACTCGTTGAGGAGAGATTCGAGCTCGGCGGTGATGGGGACTTGCTGGGTGGAGCTGCCGAGCTGGTCGAAGATGTTCTGGAGGCGGCGGCGGTAGTGGACGAGCAAGAGGCTGCGAGCCATGGCGAGGGCGTCGTGCGTGGCGGCGGAGGTGACGAAGGGATTGCCGTCGCGGTCGCCGCCGATCCAAGAGCCGAATGAGACGAGCTGGGGCAGGTCGGCGAGGCAGCATATGCCTGCGTCGGGGAACTCGGCTGCGAGGGCTTGTGCGACCTCGGCGTAGAGGACGGGGAGGGTGTCGAAGAGCGAGGACTCGTAGTAATCGAGTGCCATGCGGATCTCGTCGCGCACGGTGGGGCGCTCAATGCGGACGTCGTCGGTCTGCCAGAGGGCGGCGATCTCGGCGATGACGTCGCGCTCGAGGGATTCGAGCTGAGGGGCCGGGACGGGGATGCGGTCGAGCTGCTCGAGGAGGTCGGAGATGCGGCGGCGTTTGAACATGACGCTGCGGCGGGCGATTTCGGTGGGGTGAGCGGTGAAGACGGGAGAGATGCAGATTTTGTCGAGGAGCGCGCGGGCCTGGTCGGCGTTGATGCCGGCGAGCTTGAGCTGGCGGAGCGCGCCGCGAAGGCTGCCTCGCTGGGGCGGGATGTTGGGGTCGAGGGCGCTGGAAAGCCGGCGGCGCTTGCGGTGGTTGGTCTCGGCGAGGTTGATGAGCTCGAAGTAGAAGCTGAAGGCGCGGGCGAGCTGATAGGTCTGGGTGAGGTCGTCGGCGTGGGTATGGACGCTGAAGAGGGCCTGCTGGAGATGGCTGCTGGCGGCGGCGGTGTCGTCGGCTGCATCGGCTTCGCGACGGGCGATGGCAATGCGGCGAAGAGCTTCTACGGCGTCGTAGAGGGGGGCTCCGGCTTGCTCGCGAAGGACCTCGCCGAGGAGCATGCCGAGGGAGCGCACGTCGCGGCGAAGGGGAGCTTCCTTCAGCTCAGGGGTGCGTGCCTCGAGCTCGGCGAGACGCTCGGTCCAGTTGGTGGGGGTCCAGAGAGACGACATGATCTGACGATAAATCAATAGGGACGACGACGGCGATGTTAGCCGGGGTGTCCATGTACCGGAAAGACAATGGCAAGAACAAACAACAGCAACCACATGTCTTTCGACTCGCGCATTGCGCTTGCTCAGGATGACAGGTTTTTGTGGATCTGCGGCGTTTCTATTTTGCGGTGAGGTGGAGCAGTTGGGATTGGGCTGGTCCGAGTGGGATCACGAGCACACCTGCTGCGTCGTATTCCTTCCCTGTCCATAGATCGGTTGCGCTATACGTGCGAGTCGGTTGCAAGCCGAGGCGTGAGAGGTCGACTTCGAGTGTCGATGCTTGATCTTCGCTGTAGTTGAAGGCGGCTATGTAGATGCTGCCGTCTTTGTCTTCTCGCAGGAAGATGGGTGCGGCGTGGGTGCCGCTGTTGCCTTCGACGGGGCGGAAGCTGCGGCCTGCGCGGGCGAGGTTCAGGACGGCGGTGTTGGTGAGGAGTTCTCTGGCGCGAGATTGCGCTCGTGCGTCCATCAGGTCGTCGCTGTCGAGGAGGAGGGTTCCGGCGATGACGGAGGCGTTTACCCGGCTGCGTGCTTCATCGAGGGTCTGGACGCTGTCCGGTTTCGATTGTGGGTGGTATGGATCGGTGTCTTTGGAGATGACGGTGTGGTCGGGATCGTTGAACTGGTAGAGGGTGCCGTTTGCCCACCAGCCGAAGGTGACGGCGTTGAGGAGGTAGTCGCTGTCCTCGATGCGGCCGAAGGCGTCGCAGGAGATGCGGCGGCTGTGTCCGTAGGCGGGGAAGAGCGGCGCGATGGAGAGGCTGATGAAGAAGGGGCGGCCGATCTTCTTCGGGGCGAGATCGTGTTCGATGCGCTGCATGCCGAGGTTGTAGGCGGCGACTCCGGTGGTGATGCTGGGATCATGGTGGACGCCTTCGAGAGAGCCGCTGTTGAGGAAGTCGAGCTTCACGGAGTCGTAGCCCCAGGCGACGAAGCGGGCCATCTCCCAGTCGATGCGGGCGAGTGTGCCGGGGTGGGTGGGATCGAGTGGGTGGGCGCCGTCGATCTTTGGGAGAGGTTGGCCGTGCGAGTCGCGGAGGAGCAGGTCGCTGTAGGTGTACTTGCCGTCGGTGCCTTCGACGACCTTGGAGAGATCGTCGGACCAGTAGGAGAAGGGGGTGTAATAGATGCCTGCTTTTTGTCCCTGGGCGTGTAGGCGCCTGGGTGCGGCGATGATGCCGGCTTCGGGTAGTTCGGTCCAGCCGCCGTCCCAGTTGATGTAGGCGGTGTGGTGGTTCTGGAAGCCCTTCGGCTCGAGTTCGGTGTGGATGAAGTCGGCTACGGCATTGTATTTTGGCAGGTCGATCTTCTGGAGGTAGGCGGCCCAGCTGTTCCATCCGAAGGGGACGCCGTCGTTCCATGGGAGGGGCGGTTTGACGCGGGCGTTTTCGCGGCCGTAGGTCTCCATGCCGTTGCGCCAATCGGCGAAATAGCCGACCAGGATACGGGGTGAGGTGATGGTGGTTCCGGAGACGAGGCCGTGGGGTTCGACATCGTGGGTCCAGTGGCCGGTTGCGCCGCCGTAGACCTCGAGCTCGTCGACACGTTTGTCCGAGAGCTTGCGGGCGAGGATGCCGGTGCGCCAGAGGTCGTGGGTGACTGAGCCAAGGACGAGACCCTTGCGGCTGGCGTTGTCGTAGATGGCGGTGACTTCGTAGCTGTCGGGGTCTTTGGCGGGGTCGATGGGTTCGTTGTAGTGGACCCACATATCGTTATCGAAGGGGACGAAGATGACGGACGGCTTTGCTCCAGTTGCCAGGTGTGCTGTGCCGCCCTCGGTGAGCACAAGGGGCGATATATGCCGTGTGCTGACGGGGTGATCGCTGATGATCTGGACGTCCATCAGGAGGTATCCCTGTCTTGCGGGCAGGGAGATGTGCTGGCGCATTTCAGGTGCGCCGGGGAGGCCGAAGTGGCGGATGGTGAGCTCTGACGGGGTCTTTCCGGGCACAATCAGGTGTTTGGGGAGATCGGTGGTGAGCCAGCGCTTGCCGTTGTCGAGGTCAACTGCTGCGGCGAAGGGACCGAGCTGTGTGCCATCGGCCCAGCGGAGGGTGCAGGCTCCGCTGTTGTGGTCGCATTGCAGAGCGACCTGCGTGTTCTTCAGGGAGTTCGTGGCCGCGTATGCGGAGGTGATGGCGGCAAGGCAGAGGAGCAGGGAGAGCGATCTTTGGGCGAAGGAGATTGTCATTTTGGGAGCTCTTCAACACGGTACTCTTGGCGGATGGAAGCGTCTAGCGGGCGATTATAGCGGCTTGCCGAGGGTGAAGATGAACGAAACCGTCAAAAAACTGCTTCCACCGCGTGGCTCAGTTCGATCTGCCCCTTGGCGTTGGGATGCAGAGGGTCATTCATCTCGGATGACGTGCCGAACATGTATTGACGTGTGTCAAAGAGGCGTACATCAAGGCCGTCTCCGGAGAAGAGGTCGACGTCGGCCTGGATGTCCTGGATGTACTTCAGGCAGGGTGCATCCGACAAGCTGCATGCGTCTCCGTGGGGGCCATGCAGCTGAAAGGGAATCGTGCCGACGAGCACGGTAGGTAAGGTGCTGGTCTCTACTTTCCGAGGCGCGCCGATTCCGACGATGGACATGCCGTTTGAGCCTGCGCTCGTCTGGGTGAATGTAACCACATGTTTGCCGATGGCCACCGCGGGCAGGCGAAGGAGGCCGAGCGAGTTGGTGGTGCCGTTGCCTGTGGCGATTCTCGGCGTCGTCTGGGTGTTGCCAGTGCCGAGGACAACGCCATCGAGTGAATAGGTATAGGTTCCCGGATTGGTATCGTCGATGCGGGGCCATGCGTAGATTGGGCCGATGCTGCTGGTGGTGATGGTAAAGCTGATGCTCGATCCAAGCGCTCCGGTCGTCCAGGCGTTCCAGTGATTGGTGGTGTCGATCGCGCCGCTTCCGGTCGTTGTCACTCCGGTGCTATTGGCAAGGACCTTGTATTCCACCGGCAGAGCAAGCCATGCGATCGCGGCCTGATGGCACAGAATATAGATGGCTTCATAGTCGCCGGTGCCTTTGCGGTCCACATCGTTGGTGCCGATGAGCAGGCTGTACTTCGGAGGCGCAACGAGAGAAGGGCTGTCTGCGTTGGCAAAGATCTGTCGTGTTGGGACGTCACATGCCTGATCGCCGCTGATTGCGTTGTTGGCCAGGGTCAGGTTTTCGTCTTGAGCCACCAATGCGGGGTAGGCCTGGGTTGCAGGGTCTGCAAGCGTGGCACCAGCAGTAATGGAATCTCCGTAAGCTCGATACTTTGCTGACGAGGTGGTGACGATAGCCGAATAAATGTTACTGCCACAACCAGCCAGCAACAGGATGCAGAGCAGAGAGCTACAAGCTATTGAGTGGGCGGCGAACATTGTTTGTAGGTTAACGGGCTTCTCGCTGGGATACCAGACGAAGTTAGCGGGATCTTCGGAAATATTTTAAAAGAGTTTGCCGAGGGTGAAGACGAACTTGCGGTGGCCGTCGTCTCCGATGGCGGGGGCGACGGTGATGATGCCGAGCGGGGTTTCTGCGACGACGCCGAAGTAGACGTCCTGGCGGGTGATGGTGCGGGCATCTGGCGCGCGCATCTGGCCGGCCTCGTAGGCGGCACCGAGGTAGATGCTCTGGCCGAGGGGTGAGGGAAGTTTGGCGACGCGGCGGAGGAAGGCTGGCTCGAAGAGGAAGTAGTCGGTGCCGCGGTACTCGTCGATGGCGCTGGCGGTGAGACGCAGTGGCCCGCCGAGGGTGAAGCGGAAGGGCTGGGCGACGTTGCGATTCAACATGGTTCCACCCTCGGCGGCCATGACGAAGATGTTGCTGGTGATCTGATGGGAGTAGCTGATCTTTGAGGTGAACTGCGGGGCGTTGGAGCTATCGACGGCGTTGTAGAGGTAGGCGGCTTCGGTGGCGACGCGGAAGCCGTACTGGGGGACGAGGGCGCGGTCCTGGTTGTCGAAGACATAGCGGATGCGGGCGCGCTGTATGGAGCCGACGAGATTGGCCGGGGCGAGGGTATCGGTGCCGGTCTCGGTCTGCCAGCGCTCCTGGCCCATCTGCCACCCGGCGCGTAGCTCCTGGACGCGCTGGTCGCTCCAGCCGACGTCGATGCTGCCGCCGGTGTGCTGGAGCTGGCGTTCGGAGATGCGGCGCTGGTCCTGGTAGATGTAGAAAGGCTCGCGGTGGAGGACGAGCTGGGGTGCGACGAAGAGGCCACCCTGAGTCTGGCCGAGGCTCGCGAGATGGCGATAGTACTCGCCCGAGAGGTCGGTGAGGAAGCCGACGGCGATGTGGGCGCGGAGCTCGGAGCCGTAGCCGCCGAAGTCCTGATCGGTGAGGATGCCTTCGAGGGTGGCGCGAGTGATGCCGCCGGTCTGGGCCTCGACGTTGGTGCCGACCTGGAGGAAGGGCGGGCCGGTCTTCTTGTCGGTAACGGTGACGGTGACGACGGGCCGGTTGATCGCCAGGGTCTCTGCTGATGAGCCGGGGTCGGGGGTGGTTTCGTAGCCTACGATGTAGTCGGCGTCGTAGCGGCCGTCGCTGCGGACCTGATCGAGAAGGGCCTCGATCACTTTGGGATCGACCGGTTTGTCGACGATGGTGGAGAAGGATTTCTGGACTGCACGGGCGACCTGCTGGTTAGGAGCCTTGACGTGGAGGTGGAGGACGGTGCCGGGAGGTCCGGGGATACGGGCGATGCGCTGACTAAGGTAGGTGGCCCACTGTTGGTCGTCGACGGCGTACTTGAGGAGCTCGGCCTTGTGGGCTTCGGCGGCCTGGTAGCCGCGGACGGCGAGGGCTTCGCTCTTCAGATAGTCGGTGGCGTTGAAGCCTGTGACGTCGGGCATGATGACCACGTTGGCGAGGGCGCGAGACTGCTGCTCGTTGGCCTCGATGGCGACGGCGAAGCTGCGCTGGAGGACACCGATGAGCGAGTTGAGGTCGCCTGTGGTGATGGGCGAGATCGGCAGGCTGACGGCGAGGACGACATCGGCATGCATCTCGTGGACGGTCTGGGTGGGGAGGTTCTGAAGGACGGCACCGTCGACGAACTGGTGGCCACCGATGTCGTAGGGGCTGTAGACGCCAGGGATGGAGACGCTGGCGCGTACCGCGTCGGGTAACGATCCGCGGGAGAAGGTGACGGAGCTGGCGGAGTTGAGATCGGTGGACTTGCAGCGGAGGGGAATGGGCAGGGTGTTGAAGTCGGTGCGGTCGTTATAGGAGAGGAACTGGCGGTCGAGGAAGGCGTTGAGACCCTGATCGACGAGGACGCTGTTGCGGAAGGAGACGCCGTGTTTGAGGCCGACGGTGATGGCGTTGGGGAGGGCGCGGCTGTCCTCGCGGCGGCGGTAGTTGAGTGCCTTGTAGGAGGTGCCGAGGGAGAAGACGGAGTTGAAGACCTGGTCGTTCATGACGGTCTTGAGCTGGGGGATGGTCTTGCCGGAGGCGTAGAGGGTGCTGACCATGCAGCCCATGCTGGTTCCGGCGATCATATCGACGGGTATGTGGCGCTCTTCCAACCACTGGAGGACGCCGATCTCGCTCATGGCGACGGCTCCGCCACCGCCGAGGGCGAGGCCGATGCTGGGACGTCCTACGGGCGCTTGTGGCGGAGTGGAGGGTGCCATGGAGGATAGGGCCGCTGCTTTTTGCGGATCGGGATTGGGATCGGATGGGGTTTTGCCTGAGTTGGTGGCCAGAGTGGACTTCTCCGTTGCGGGAGGAACCTGGGATTGAGTCTGGGCGGGGAGCGGAATTGCGCAGACAAACGACGCAATAAGAGCAGCGGAGAGAAAAGATTTTGCGGGGGAGAGACGGCATGCAGTCCGATGGGTGCTCATGGCACAAGGCTACAACAGGAGGTTGTAAGGGGAGAGGGGGAGGTTTCGTTGCTGGGGGAGGAGCAAGAGTATTGCAGAGTCAGGAGCAGACTTGAGAGTGTTGCAAAACAACAGCGCGACGGCAGACGGCTACATAAAGAAGGCTACTTTTTCGAGCTCTTCCTGCATATGTTGGATCGAACAAGCAAAGGTGTCGATGCGCGTGGTTGCGCTGCGGAGGTCATTGCTGGCGACACCGTAGCCGCGGCCGGAGAGGAAGGCGCTGATGAGTTCAGCGGCCTGCCAGGAGTCGAGGCCCGACTGCTTGAGTTCTTTGCGTAGTTCGGCTAAGTCAGTGGCCGCAAATTTTTCAATCGTAATTGTTTTGTTCATAGCATTTCTCCGCGGTTGCTTCTTGAAAGATCGATTGGTTACCTGAGCGGCAAGCGATCTAAAACGCTGTTGAGGCTTCCATAGGAACAATCTTCCGTAATGCTGTGGAATTGTTACGTAACCGGGAAGGAATTGGATTGTTGAGTCTGTACTTATTTCGCTGTTCTGTTTGCAAAATTATAGGGGACATCCGTAGGCGGCGCGAGAAGAAAGGTTTGAATGGACGCGCGCTTTTTTTCTTTTTGTGGGGAGGCAGGAACAAAAGCCTCTACGTGTATGCCATTTAGTAACCTCAATTAATGATTACTAAAGAATATATTGGTCTGTGGATCGATGACTGTGCGGTTTGTTATCGGTTACATGGCGAGAATCCGCGAGGCGAGCAGGATTGGAAGTCCGTCGACGACGGGGTAAAGGCGTGCGCAGCCGGTACAGCGGATGGAAGCGGGAGCCGATTCGAGACTGAGGGGTTGATGGCAGACGGGACAGACGAGCTGGCGGAGATCGTGCTGGGTGAGGGGGCGGGCACTCATGTCATTCAGTTTAGCCAATGTGGCGCGATACCATGGAGGTATGAGTTCAGGTGCACGTATTCTCGATGGAATTGCGATAGCTGCCAGCATCAAGGCAGAGGTTGGGGCAGAGGTCAAGGCATTGGCGGCGAAAGGGATCGTGCCGGGGCTGGCCGTGATCCTGGTGGGGCATGTGCCAGCGTCGGAGATTTATGTCCGGAGCAAGGTGAAGACGTGCGGGGAGCTGGGGATCTTCAGCGAGATGCTGACGCCGCCGGAGACGATTACGACGGAAGAGATGCTGGCGCTGGTGGCGGAGCTGAACGTGCGGGAGGATATCGACGGGATTCTGATCCAGTTGCCGCTGCCGAAGCATGTGGATACGCGGCGGTTGCTGGAGGCGGTTTCGCCGGATAAGGATGTGGATGGGTTCCACCCGATCAATGCAGGCCGCTTGCAGAGTGGGCAGCCTGGGCTGGCTCCGTGCACGCCTGCTGGGATTCTTGAGATATTGAAGCGGAGCAACCTGCCGATTGCCGGGCAGAATGCGGTGGTTGTGGGGAGGTCGGATATTGTGGGTAAGCCAGCGGCGATGATGTTGTTGAACGCCTCGGCGACGGTGACGATTTGCCATAGTAAGACGAAGGATCTTGCAAAGATTACGCGGGAGGCGGATCTGCTGGTTGCAGCGATCGGTCAGCCGGGGTTTGTGACGGCGGAGATGGTGAAGCCGGGGGCGACGCTGATCGATGTGGGGATTAACCGGGTGACGGATGCGGCAGAGGTGGAGGGCTTCTTCCCGGGAGATGCAGGGCGGGTGGCGACGTTTGCCAAGCGCGGGTCGGTGGTGGTGGGTGATATTCATCCGGCGGCGTTTGCGCTGTCTGGGGCGTATACGCCGGTTCCGGGAGGCGTAGGCGCGCTGACGATTGCGATGTTGATGGCGAACACGGTGACGGCGGCGAAGCTGCGTCGTGGGTTGCCGGTGAAATAGACAGATGCTCCGCGTTGGGTTGACGGGTGGGCTGGGCAGTGGGAAGTCTACGGCTGCACGGATGTTCGCCGAACGCGGAGCGCATGTGCTTGGGGCGGATGCGATTGGCCGGGAGCTGATGCGGCCGGGGCAAGCGGTGTTTGCGGAGATCGTTGCGCGCTTTGGGCAGGGGGTTGTGCTTGCCAGTGGGGAGCTGGATCGTCCGGCGTTGGCGCGACTGGCGTTCGAACAGGGCGGGGTTGAGGAATTGAACGGCATTGTGCATCCGGCGGTGATCGCGCAGCAGGAGCGGCTGATCGAGGAGATTGGAGAGAGGGATGCGCGGGCGATTGTAGTGGTGGAGTCGGCTCTGATCTTTGAGACAAGGTACGCTGGGCCGCGTGGATGGCGGGAGCGTTTCGACCGGATGGTGCTGGTTACGGCTCCGGAGTCGGCGAAGATCGCTCGGTTTGTGGAGCGGTCTTGCGCGACGGAGGCCGCAAAGGTTGCAGTCGAGGCTGAGGCTCGGCGCAGGATGGCTTTGCAGATGCCGGACGAGGAGAAGATTCCATTCTGCGACTATGTGCTGGTGAATGATGGGGACGTGGCAGGGCTGCAAGTGCAGGTGGAGCGGGTATGGCGGGAGCTCGTTGCGGCTATTCCCGTTCGCGTATAGCGCATGCGGTTAGATTATCCAGAGAACGAAGGGCCTATGACCATCAAAAGACCGGCAGCAGGCTGGCGCATCAAGGGGGTCATGACCCATCCGGGCATTATTCTCAATGAAGATTTTTTGAAGCCGATGGGGATCAGCGCGAACCATCTTGCTGTGCAGACGCGGATGCCGCCGACACGGGTTGGAGAGATACTCCATGGTCGCCGAAGTGTTACTCCCGACACTGCACTGCGATTGGCACGCTACTTCGGAACGTCGGCTGAGTTTTGGCTGAATCTTCAGGCGGGGTACGATCTCTCGAAGGCTCGGCTGGAGTTGGAAAGCATCATCCAGGCCGATGTGCGGCCGTTAAAGCTGGAAGCGGCTGGAACGAGACCTCTTACTCATGCGCGACGAGCTGGTTGACTACAATAAGAGAGCGCGCGAGGAGTGTTCTGCGCGCCACTTTAAGCGGTAGGTGTTTTGACGATGAAGCTGCGCCCTGTTCTGCTGGTCCTAGTTTTGCTCTCCGGCTTTTACTATCTGACGACGCGAGTTGCGACGACTGGTTCGCTCGCGCGCTGGGTCCAGCATGGTGTCAAGCCGATGGAGACGGAGGGCGGCGCGATTACGGGTCCGCTCTCGTTGACGACGGCGTCTGCTGCCCCTGCGTTTGATTCGGAGGAACAGCAGAATATCGCGGTGTACAAGAAGGCGCTGCCTTCGGTGGTGAATATTACCTCGACGGCGGTGGCGTTCAACTTCTTCTATGGGCCGGTTCCACAGCAGGGGCAGGGATCGGGGTTCATCCTGAACAAGGATGGGCTGATCCTGACGAACAACCATGTGATCAACAATGCGCAGCGGGTTGAGGTGACGCTCTCGGACAAGCACAAGTACAAGGCGACGGTGCTGACGGTGGACAAGGGGCATGACCTGGCGCTGATCAAGATCAACAATGTGCCGAATCTGGTTCCGGCGACGCTGGCGGAGTCGCATAGTTTGATCGTTGGGCAGAGGGTGTATGCGATCGGCAATCCGTTCGGGCTTTCGGGGACGATGACGCGCGGGATTGTGTCGGCGATCCGGTCGATTCGCGGGCAGGAGGGCAATCCGATTGAGGATGCGATCCAGACGGATGCGGCGGTGAATCCGGGCAACTCGGGTGGGCCGTTGCTGAACTCGCGGGGTGAGGTGATTGGGATTACGACGATGATTGCGTCGAATGGAGCGGATCAGTCGTCGGGGATCGGGTTTGCGATTCCGATCGATACGGCGAAGGCTGTGCTGGATGATTTTGCGAAGTATGGCCGGGTGCGACGGCCTTCGCTGGATATTGTGACGCTGCCGATTGGGCCGGATATTGCGCAACAGATTGGGCTGCCGTCGGACTATGGGATTTTGATTGAGCGGGTGTTGCCGGGCGGTGCGGCGGAGAAGGCCGGACTGCATGGCGGGACGCAGAAGATGTATGACGGCAATGTGCCGGTGATGCTGGGTGGCGATCTGATTGTGGCGATGGATGGGCAGGAGATTGCGAGTCCGCAGGATCTCTCGGCCGCGATGAATACGCATCGGGCAGGTGATACGGTGACGTTGACGGTGTTCCGTGGCCAGAAGAAGCTGAGTGTGAAGGTGACGCTGGGCGATGCGAAGGATACTGTTCCGGGATCGCAGGGCGAACAGGTCTAAGAGTTGGCAGGCGAAGGGTAGGAACGAAAATGTCGACGAATTTGCCGAGCTTCGAGAAGGCTGAGTATGGCGGGGGGTCGCAGTTGCCGCCTACGGAGCAGTGTGTGCGGTGCGGACAGACGCTGGTGGAGCGGTTCTTCCGGATGGATGGGGAGCCAATATGCGAACCGTGCGCGAATATGGCGGTGCAGGCTCCGGCTGAGGGCGCGTATATAGCATTTTCGAAGGCGATTGCGGCGGGGATCGTCGCAGCGGTTGTGGGGAGTGCGCTGTATGCGGCGGTCGAGATTGGGACGGGATGGACGATTGGGTATGTGGCGCTTGCAGTTGGGTGGCTGATCGGTAAGGGGATGAAGCTGGGGTCGGAGGGGCGGGGAGGTCGTCGGTACCAGATTGCGGCGGCAGTGCTGACGTATGTGTCGGTGTCTTCGGCGAGCCTGATCGTTATTTTGCATGCGACCCAAAAGGCGAATCCTGAGCTACACTTCGCGATGAGCCAGAGGTTTGCGATCTTTCTGCTGAAGTATGGTCTTCTGTCGCCGTTTTTGGAGCTTCGGGATGGGGTGAGCGGTGTGATTGGGTTGTTCATTCTGTTTATCGGGATACGCACGGCGTGGGCGATGACGGCTGGGTCTGAGTACCGGATCACCGGACCGCATGGCGGTGCGGCTCAGAGCTGATGGGACTTTTTCAGCCAGTCGTTCTCTCAGCTTCGGCGCGGGTTTGTCCTGTGTGCCAGGCGGAGCTGCGTTCGGGCGAGCTGGCGTGTCCGCGATGCCAGACGCTGGTGCATCGGGAGCGGCTGGATGCGATCTCGAAGGAGGCGCTGGAGCTGGAGCGAGCTGGGAGTGTGATCGAGGCTCGGGAGCTTTGGCGGTCGGCGTTGCCGCTGCTGCCGAAGGGGGCGACACAGGCGGATTGGATACGGCAACATCTGCGGGAGCTCGATGAACGGATTGCAGGGAATGCGAAGACTGCGGCGTTGGATCGTCCGCAGGGGAAGCCGAACTGGACGAAGCGATTGGGACCGCTGGCTCCGATTGCGGTGGTGTTGGCGAAGCTGAAGACTTTCTTCTTTCTGCTGCTGAAGTTGAAATTTTTGCTGAGCTTTGCGCTGTTTCTGGGGGTGTACTGGACGCTGTTCGGGCCGTGGTTTGGGGTGGGGTTTGCGGTGCAGATCCTGATCCACGAGCTGGGGCATGTGGCGGCGGTGAAGCGGAATGGGCTGAAGGCGGATCTGCCGGTGTTTCTGCCGGGGCTGGGCGCGTATGTCCGGTGGCAGGGGTTCGATATCTCGGTGGCGACGCGGGCGGAGATTGCACTGGCAGGACCGCTGTTTGGACTGTTTGCGGCGGCTGGGTGTATGGGGCTGTACCTGTACACGCGGATGCCGGTGTTTGCGGCGTTGGCGCATGCAGGGGCATGGCTGAATCTGATCAACCTGATCCCGGTGTGGATGCTGGATGGTGGCCAGGCGGTGGTGGCGCTGAGCCGAGTGCAGCGCGGCCTGTTGCTGGCGGCGTGTGTGCTCTTCTTTGCGCTGACGGATCAGAAGGTGTTTCTGCTGGTCGCGGCGGGGATGGTGTATCGGCTGTTTACGAAGGACACGCCGGAGGAGCCGGATACGCGGACGATGGTGTTCTTTGTGCTGCTGCTGTTTGCGCTGGGAGCGTTGCTGAAGGTGATTCCGATGCAGCCGGGGCGTGGGTTTTAGGGCTGAAGGGTTTGAAAAGCAGATTCGATTCCTCCAACTGTGGCGCTTGCGATAAGACTGCGAGAGCCTTCGCCCGGGATGACGGAGTCTGTGGGGAGAGTCAGGTGTGGTGGGGGCCTGACGGAGTTTTGGTAGGGATAAAGCGGCGGTTGTCGATGCGGAACTCGCCCGAGAGGACGCGGCCGATGGCTTCGGGGTAGGCTAGGTGCTCCTGCTCAAGGATGCAGGCGGAGAGGGTATCGGGGGTGTCGTCGTCCTTTACGGGAACGGTACGTTGGAGGATGATGACTCCATGATCGACGGCCTCGTCTACGAAGTGGACGGTGCAACCTGCAACCTTGACGCCGAATGCGAGGGCTTGCCCCTGGGCGTCCAGGCCGGGGAAGGCAGGGAGCAGCGAGGGGTGGACGTTGAGGATGCGGTTGGGGAAGGCGGCGACGAAGGCGGGCGAGATGATGCGCATGTAGCCGGCGAGGCAGACGAGATCGATGCGGTGCTGGCGCAGGCGGGCGATCATTTCGGCGTCGTGCTCGGCGCGTTTGCGGCCGGCGGAGGGGATGGAGAAGGCGGGAATGCCGAACTCGCGGGCGAAGCCGAGGCCGGGGGCGTCGTCGCGGTTGGAGAGGACGACTGCGATCTCCGCGCCGAGGAGGCGGTGGTGACGGATGGCTTCGGCGATGGCAAGAAAGTTCGAGCCTCTGCCGGATAAGAGGATGCCCAGGCGCTTCACGCGTTCTCCTTTGGGGGTGAGCGGCGGTGCCGCATCAGTACTTTGGAGGTATGGACGGTGTTGCAGGGTCCAAGGTCTCGGGCAGCCTTCTGTTTGCAGCAGAACGGCGAGCCTTCCTGCATCGTACTATGGCTTGCCTGGATGTTGGGCGACGTCTAGTTAGCAGTTCCGGTGAGCGGCAGGGTTACGGGTGAGTTGGAGGCGTTGCTCGTGATCTGAACACTGGCGGAGAGGCTGCCGGCCTCCTGTGGTGCGAAGGAGACGGATATCGCGCAGCTTGCGTTCGGGGCAAGCGTACTGGTGCAGGTGTTTGTTTCGGTGAAATCGGTTGAGTTCGTTCCGAGAAGCGTGATAGTTGGAGTATTCAGGTATGCGTTGCCGGTGTTGGTCAGAGTAACGGTTTGCGCGACGGATGTAGTGCCGATGTTCCGGGACGGGAAGGCGATGCTGGAGGGAGAGAGTGAGATGACGGGGATGCCACCAATGCCACTAAGCTCGACAGAGCTTTGCTCGCTACTGACTGTGTCGGTGAACTGTACGAAGGTACTTGCGCTTCCTGTAGACGTGGGCGAAAAGGTGGCATTGATCTGACAAGGGGTCGTTGCGCATGAGGATGCGGAGACACTGAAGCCCGGGCTGCCGCCGCTCCAAAGGACGATTTTGAGAGGATGATTTGCCGGCGCGCTGAGGGTGATGGGAGCGCTAGAGGTGGAGCCTAGTTGAATGTTTCCGAAGTTGACGGAAGAGGGTGAAGCTGATGGCGGCGGGAACTGGCCGGAGCCCGTCAGAGCCACGGTCTGCTGTACTCCTGAGGTTGAATCGGTGACGGTGAGAACAGCGGAACGGGTCCCCACCTGTAGCGGCGAGAAGGTGATATCGAAGGTACAGGTGGCAGCGGGAGCGAGGCCATTGGTGCAGGGATTGGTCAATGTGAACTCTGAGGCGTTCGGCCCGGAGATTGTTTCGGTGAGATTGAGCGATGCTGAGCCGTTGTTTAAAACTGTGACTGGCAGAGGCGAACCCGCCTCGTTAATGGTTGCGGTATAGGGGTTGGACGTATCGGTGACGACGAAGGATGGTCCGGCTGGATTGCCTATGCCTGACAATGGGACGTTTCCGTAGCTGGTGACGAGTGTGGCATTCCGTGTGCCGAGCGCCGATGGCATGAAGGCCATTACAACAGTGCATTGGATGATGCACCCGGCACCATCACCGTTCGATACCAGGATAAAGTCGCTCGCATCAGGGCCTGTAATGGAATCACTGATGCCGCCTCCATTCGGGTAGGTGAGGACAAGGAGGTTCTTTTGTGTGGACGTTGTGCCGATGGCCCACGCGCCAAAGTCTATGGGCGAACCATCAATGGTAACGGTGGATTGTTGCGTGGTGAGCGATGCTGTGTGGGGTGTGACGGAGTCGCTGGCTGTTACCGATAAGGTTCCGTTGAGCGCCGCAGAGGAGTCGATTACGAGCGCGGAGACGGAGACGGTGCAAACCGATTGTGCGGCGAGACTTGTGCCACAGTTGTTGGTTTGTGCGTAGTCGGTTTGTGCGTAGCTGGAGCTACCATTCGAGACAGCGATCGAGCTGATGGTCACAGCAGCCGTTCCGTTGTTCTGGACCGTCACGGATTGAGGAATTCCAAACTCGGTGAAGGTCAATGAGGCGGGAGAGAGTGTGACAGGGCCCTCTGTGGCGACGGCTACTCCGGTTCCGGCAAGCAGGATGGTGGCGGGTGAGCCGGGGGCGTTGCTGGTGATCTGTATGGAAGCGGCGCGACTACCCGCTGCTGTGGGAGTAAAGCCTATCGTGAGCGTGCAGCTTCCCTTGGCGGCAACGGAGGAGCCGCAGGCATTCGATAGAGCGAAGTCGCCCGGATTGGTTCCGGCGAGGGTGATGCTGGAGATGGCGAGTGGCTCGGTTCCGCTGTTGGTTAGCGTGACCGACTGTGTTGAGGCAGAGCTGCCAACGTTGGTTGCGGGGAAGCTCAGGCTGGTTGAGGAGAGGGAAAGGCTGGGTTGGCCACCGGTTCCGGTGACCGCGACGGTGCTGCTCTCGCCCGAGGTCTTGTCTGTGATGGTGATGGAGGCGGAGGCTGTGCCGGTGACGGTCGGGGTGAAGGTGGCGGCGATCTGGCATGGAGTTTTGCTGCAAAAGGCTGGGGACAGGGTAAATGGAGAACTCGCAGGCGTGATGCTGGCTGTGACGGCGTCGCCGCCGGGAGCGCTAATCGTGAGCGATAGCGGAGTACTGCTGGTGCCCGTAGAAGTGAGGGGAAAGGTGAGCGCTGCCGGGGAGATTGCGATAGGCTGAGCGTGGCCGGTTCCGGTGAGGGCAAGGAGGGTCGGAGCGTTTGATGCGTTGCTACCGATTTGCAGGACTGCGGAACGTGTTCCGGAGACGGTTGGGGTGAATCCGACTGTAATGGTGCAGCTTCCTCCAGCCGCGATGGAGGAGCCACAGGTGTGCGATTGGGTGAAGTCGCCGACGTTGGTTCCGGTGATGGAGATGCTGCTGAGCGTGATCGCAGTCGTGCCGGTGTTGTTGAGGGTGACGATCTTCGCGGTTGCCGCGGAACCGATTGTCGTCGATGGGAAGCTGATGGAGGTGGGTGTGGCAGTTAGCATTGCAGCGACGCTTGGATGAATGCTCCAGTCGACTGGTGCCCCGCTCAGCTTGGGGGTGAACGGGGTGCTGGATGGCAGCAGGGCGAAGAGCGGCTCTACGTTTTCTGTGGGATTCTGCGCGATGAAGAGAGCGGCAGCGGCGATGGTCTTGGGTGCAGTGCCGGACGTAGGGGTGGTCAGGGCAAAGAGCTGGCCGCACGGGGTGGTGCTGGACGAGGTGCCGGTGGAGTCGACGCAGGCTGAGAGGATATCGGCAAGGGTATTGATCTCGTCGACGGTCGCGGTCGAGATGGTGGTGCCGGTTGGAATGTTGGTGCCGGGAGCGAGGCCGGTGTTGATGTTTGCGAATTCGGAGGCGAGGGTGAAGGCGGCAGAGAGCGCTGAGGCGTCCGAGGTGCTGGAACCGATCGCTCTGGGGGAGGACATGAAGGTGGCCAGCGGCCAGATGGCGGCTACGGTCGTCACCTCGTTCATGATGAAGGAGGACGGCAGGCTTCCGCAGGCTCCGAGCGCGCCGATGAGGACGCTTGCTGTGTTGTTGGTACCGGAGGCTAATCCAGGATTGCCGCCAGTGGCGGTGACGTACACCAGGGTGGAAGAGGATGGGCAGGTGTACTGGCCGGTGAGGGTAAAGTCCCCGGAGCTGTCACTCGTTATGGACTGAGCCAGCAGTGCGGTCGCAGGGGAACCATCCCCGGTTGTGCCGACGGCATACATCTGGATCGTTGCACCCGAGACCGGCACCATACCGCCGTGGACGGAGCCCTGAACTGTGGCAGGCGTCGTTGCAATGGTGGTCGTAGCGCTCGTACTGTAACGCGATCCGCCACAGCCGCTAAGGGCTAACGATAGAAGGAGAACTGCGGCGGCAGCGATCTTGTAGGCAGAGCGAGGAAAGTAGGGAACCATGGGAACCTTGTCCAACGCGACCCGAGGCGCTGCCACGCTGCGGCGTATCTGACTGTTTTGATTCGCTTGAAGTATCGCAGCAAAAGAGCAATTCTGGATAGGTTTTTTTATGCGAAAAACAGAGCCGGGGCGCACATCGATCGCCCCGGCTGTCAGAGATAGGCCTAAATCATGAAGACTCAGGTGAGTTTCTAGGTGTAGCTGACCTTGCGCTCACCGCGGGTGATGCGGCCGATGATGGAGTGGCGCTCGTTGGCTCGGTTGAGGATGGCCTTTGCTTTCTTGAGCTTGTCGGCGGGGATGACGGCGATGAGGCCGATGCCCATGTTGAAGGTGCGGAGCATCTCTTCCTGATCGACGTTGCCGAGCTTCTGAAGGTGCTCGAAGAGCGGCGGGGCGGTCCAGGAGGCAAGATCGACGAGTGCGCCCATGCCCTTGGGGATGATGCGCGGGAGGTTTTCGGTGATGCCGCCGCCGGTGATATGAGCCATGCCGCTGACGACGCCTGCGGTGGTGAGCTTCTTAATGACACCAAGGTAGCTACGGTGAGTGCGCATGAGGGCGGCGCCGGTCTTGTCCTTGAGCTCGTTGACGTACTGCTCTGGGCCGTACTTGGCGACGTCGAAGAGGAGCTTGCGGGCGAGAGAGTAGCCGTTGGTGTGGAGGCCGTTCGAGGGCAGGCCGAGGAGGACGTCGCCGACCTGGATGTTGGCACCGGTGATGATCTGATCGCGGTTGACTGCGCCGATGATAGTACCTGCAAGGTCGTATTCGCCGGGCTGGTAGAAGCCGGGCATCTGAGCGGTTTCGCCGCCGATGAGGGCGCAGCCGTTGGCGCGGCAGGCTTCTGAGATGCCCTGGACGACGGTCTCGACGACGTTGCCTTCGAGTGCCCCGGTGGCGAGGTAGTCGAGGAAGAAGAGAGGCGTGGCACCCTGGACGGCGATGTCGTTGACGCAGTGGTTGACGAGGTCGGCACCGACGGTGTGGTGGATGCCGAGTTCGAAGGCGACTTTGAGTTTGGTGCCTACGCCGTCGGCGGAGGAGACGAGGACGGGGTTGGGGAATTTATCGAGGTCGAGGGCAAAGAGGCCGCCGAAGCCGCCGATTTCGGATAAGACATTCTTATTGAAGGTCTTACGGGCGAGCATCTTGATGCGCTGCTTTGCGCGGTCGCCGGAGGTGATGTCGACGCCGGCGTCGGCGTAGCTGATGGAGGCTTTTTTCTTCGCTTCGGGCGAGGTTTTGCTGGCCGACTTTTTCTTGGTGCCGGCTGAGTTAAGCGAATCGGATTGAAGAGAGGTCTGGTCAGACAAGGGCGTGCTCCATCGCGTGGGGAAGAGGTTCAGTCTAGCAGGGGGAAAACCACCGCTCCGTCAAAGAGGCAAAAGGTTACATCCCTAGTATGCGGGAACGTTGAGCCTCTGTGGGGATCGGACAGGTATCAAATTTTTCGAAGAGGCGATAACGATTGCGGGCGATGAGGCCGTAAACCCATTCTCGGAGAAACTTGGGAGCGAGGTGGAGGAGGATGGCGAACGTTGGGTAGGGGCTGTGGAGACGGCGAAGAGCCTCGAGAATGGCGTCGGAGCGGCGGTGGAGGGTCTCGTGTGGGGTGACGGCATTGGCGATGAGGACGATGCCCTCGAGCTCAGTGGGGGCCGAGGGGAAGCGGGAGAGAATTTCGATGCCTAGGGAGCTTTCGAGCGGGGCGAAGCGGAGCTGACCGGCGCGGTCAATGCGGATCAGGAGTCGGACGAGGCGGTTACAGAGGCCGCAGACGCCGTCGTAGAGGATCAACGAGCGCCCTGCGATGGCGGTGTGTTCAGCTGGGGTCATCCAGGTTTCAAGTGTAGACCCCCGACGGATTGCGGGCAGGTGGTTTAGGCAACGGTGTTGAGCAGGGTTCCCGAGGTGGTTCCGCTCTGAACCAGATAGGTTGCGACATCCTGGAGAGCGCTGGAGGTGTCTCCGGAGTTGAGTGAGTCCGAAATCTTGCTGAGCAATTTGTCGAGCGAGCTGGAGTCAGAGCTGGTGCTGGAAGACGTAGAGGCATCCTGTGCTTTGGCGTCCTTCTGGACCTGGACGAGGAGGGACTTTGCGCCGGAGACGTCCCCGGCGACGAGGGCTTTGAGGAGGGCGGCGAGATCTTTCTCCAGGGCTGTGGTCGATGTGCTGTCCGTGCTGTCGGCTGCGGTGGTCGTTGTCGAGCTGGTGGAGGTGGTGGTCGTGGTGCCGCTCGTCGTGGAGGCGTAGAGCGAGCTATCAAGGAGAGTCAGGGATGAAGTGATTGGGGAGATGGACATGGAGGCATCCTCATCGGTGAGTTGTGTCTCCATGGGATGGAGATAGGTGCCCTATCGGCTGGACTGGGGAGAACTTGAGCAAGTCGGCACTTCTATACTGGGGGTATGTCTCGAACTCTGACCCGCTCCCGCCAGCTACAGCAACGTGCCGAAGGTTTTCTCCCCGGGGGCGTCGATTCGCCTGTGCGGGCTTTTCGCGCGGTGGGTGGCGATCCTCCGTTCGTGACGCGGGCGGAGGGAGCGTATCTGTGGGACGCAGATGGGAATCGGTATCTGGATTTCTTTGGCTCGTGGGGTCCGATGATTCTGGGGCATGCGTTTCCTCCGGTGGTGGAGGCGGTGTGCGAGGCAGCGGCGCGGGGGACGAGCTTTGGGGCGTCTACGGCGGCTGAGGCGGATTTAGCTGAGTTGGTGACACGGTGTTTTCCTTCGGTCGAACGGCTGCGGTTTGTCAGCTCGGGGACGGAGGCGTGCATGTCGGCGGTGCGCGTGGCGCGTGGGTTTACGGGCCGGAACTTCGTGATCAAGTTCGAGGGCTGCTACCACGGGCACTCGGACGCGATGCTGGTGAAGGCGGGCAGCGGAGTGGCGACCTTCGGGATTCCGGGGTCGGCGGGTGTGCCGGTCGAGACGGCGATGCACACGCTGGCGCTGCCGTACAACGATCTGGCTGCGGTGGAGGCAGCGTTTGAGGGGCATCCGGGCGAGATTGCGTGCGTGATCGTCGAGCCGGTGGTGGGGAATGCGGGGACGATTGCTCCGGGTGCGGGATATTTGCAGGGGCTGCGGGAGCTTTGCACGCGGCATGGAGCGCTGCTGATTCTGGATGAGGTGATGACGGGGTTCCGGCTGTCGTTGGGAGGGGCGCAGGAGCTGTATGGGATCAAGCCGGACCTGACAACGCTGGGCAAGATTATTGGCGGCGGGCTGCCGTGCGGGGCGTTCGGCGGGCGGGCAGAGGTGATGGAGTCTTTGGCTCCGCTGGGTCCGGTGTATCAGGCGGGGACGCTGAGCGGGAATCCGCTGGCGATGGCAGCGGGGATTGCGACGGTCGGGTATCTGCTGGAGCACCCGTCGATCTATGCGGAGTTGGAAAAGACTACGGCTGCGATTGCGGAGGGCGTTGTCGCGATTGCTCGAGAGGCAGGGGTTCCGATGATGATGAATCGGGTTGGGTCGATGTTTACGTGGTTCTTTACGGATCGTGCGGTGGAGAACTTTGAGGATGCGGCGACGTCGGATACGGCGGCGTTCGCGCGGTTTCATCGGGCGATGCTGGATGCGGGGGTGTGGCTGCCGCCTAGCCAGTATGAGGCCGCGTTTGTGGGGATGCAGCATGGAATGGTTGAGGTTGAGGCTACGCTGGAGGCGGCGCGAGGGGCGCTACGATAGCGGATACAGTGCCAGATCGGCGAGTGGGAAGTCTTTGATGTTGTCGGTCATCAGGGTAAGCTTATGCTCGATGACGGTTGCGGCTATGAGCATATCGACTAAGCCCAGAGTCTTTCCTTTTGTAGCCTGAAGACGCTTGTGGGAACCGGCGAGGCGAGCGATGCTGATCGTGATGGGATAGCAGTGCAGGCTCGAAAGGAAAGCCTCGGTCTCAGTTTCTTCCTCTGGGCGCATCTCGGCGTAGATCTCACCAATATTGATGGCGGATGTCGCGAGCGTGTGACCGCCGTCCACCAGGTTTGCCAGAAGAGAGCGGCGGTCGTTCCGATCGCGGAGAACATCGACCAGAACGGTTGTGTCGAGCAGAAGAACCATCAGGACAGGTTCTCTTGAGACTCGCCAGGGATGTCGCGAGCCTCATTTTCCTGGCGCATCGTTCTTACCCAGGTTGCTGTTCCTGCTGCGAGCTCAGGATGATCCGCATCCTTCCAGACAGGCCCTTTGCTATGGAGGAAAGAGAGCAGGCGACGGCGGCGCAGTTCCGCTTGGGCGGTCTCCACAAGGAAGGCGCTTCGTCCGCGAGGCCCGACTACGCGGTCAATCTCTTCGATCAGCTCTTGAGGGAGAACAATATGTGCTCTCAGCGTACCCATTATGATGTCCCATTTCTATTGTGCCATACGAGTGGGATTAAGATGGCAACGGCTCTTTGGGTTCCATGAAGAATTTGCCGATGACGAGCAGAACGATGAGCATGGCGGCGCAGAGGGCGAAGACCTGGCGGACGCCGATGTGCTGGGTAAGCAGACCGGAGAGGATGAGTCCGGCGATCTGCGCGGTGAAGACGATGGACATGAAGGTGGAACCGACGCGGCCCATCAGCTCTGGCGGCGTGGCTTGCTGGAAGAGGGTTTGTGCGGGAACAATGATGCCCGCGACGGAGAAGCCGACGATGAGGTTACCGAGCAGCGCGGACCAGATGTGGGGCAACAGGGTGAGGATGAGCAGGCCGACAGCGATGCCGACGAGGCCGGAGTAGACCTGCAGGGTATTGCTGAGTTTCTTGCCGAAGGCATTGAGGCCGTTGATGCCGACCAGCATGCCGAGTCCGATCATGGGAGCGACGATGGCGAAGGCCTTGGAGCTGGCGTGGAGCGAGTCGCGCACGTAGATGGCGATGAGTGGGCCGAAGCAACCGAGGACGAACATACCGGCTGCCATGGCGAGAATGACAAAGAGCAGGGCGGAGTGGTGGAGGATGAAGTCGATGCCCTGCTTCATGTCGAGCCAGATCTTGCCGAGGACGGAGTGGCCCGCCGCGTTGGGCTCTGGAGCTGCGGACTTGGTGGGTGCGCTCGGGACCATGAAAGGCACGGAGGCGATGATCAGGGCGGAACCGACGAAGCTGACGGAGTCGAGGAGATAGCAGCTCTTCGCGCCGAAGTACGCGTACATGGCACCGGCGGCGGCAGGGCCGATGATGCGCATCCCGAACATAACCTGCTGCATGAGGGCGTTGGCGGAACGCAGCCCATGCAGAGGCACAGCGGAGCGGATGGCTACACCCTGGGCAGGCGAGAAAAAGCTGGAGACGACTGAGATGGCGGCGAGGACGAGGTAGAAGTGCCAGGCCTGGTGCGCGAAGAGGAGCAGCAGCACAAGGCAGGCACGGATGGAGTCGCTCGAGACCATGGTGGGCTTGAGTGGCCAGCGATCGACGAAGACTCCGGCGAGGATGCCGAGCACGGCGATGGGCAGCATATAAGCGATCTGGACGCCGGTGACCTGCTGGGCGGTGGCGTGGAGTTTGAAGGTGAGGATGCCGATGACGGCGTAGAGGGCGAGGAAGTCGCCAAAGACGGAGATAACCTGCGCATACCAGAGTCGCCGCAGCATGGGAATACGCAGGACCGCCCCCATACCGAGTTGCTCGGGTGGCAGAGTGCCCGCTGGAGTTTGTGAGGATGTGGCCATGGTGATTAGAGCTACCCTACGCGCTGGAGACTCTCTTTTTCAAGTGGAAATGGTTTGGCGAGTGTAGGGTTTGCAGTGAGTTAGAGCCAGCCGGCAGGGGTGACGAAGCGTTCGCTCGGGTGGAGGATGAGGAGTTGTCGGGTAGCCTCGACCGTGGGGAGCCGATTGGCGTTAAGGGCGCGGTCTCCGCCGTCGTGGAGGAGGATGTTCGAGGCGCGGTTGCGGCTCTGGTTGCGAGCGATGCCGCGCTGGATGCGGGTGAGGATGGTGGCGGCATCGACGGGGGTCCAGTCGTTGGCGATGACGTTCCAGTTGACGGGGATGAGGTTGAGCTCGCGGGCGGCGCGGAGGACGGCGGGGCGACGAGCTCCGTGCGGCGGGCGGAAGTAGCGGATGGGGGTGCCGAGGGTGTCTTCCAGGATGGCGTTGCAGTCGGACAATTCCTGCTGGATGCGGGTGGTGGATTGCCAGGCGAGCCAGGGGTGGGTCATGGTGTGATTGCCGATGAGGTGTCCGGCTGTAGCGATCTGGCGGGTGAGGTCGGGCTGCTGGCGAACGAAGCGGCCTATCAGGAAGAAGGTGGCGCGGACGTTGTGGGCGGCGAGGATGTTGAGGAGCTGGGGAGTCGCGGCGGGGTTAGGGCCGTCATCGTAGGTGAGGGCCAGCTCGTGGGGATTGTCGCTGGCGACGAGGACTTTGCCGAAGAGCTGGGACTGGGGCCAGAGGGCAGCGTAGGCTGTGCCACCAACGGTCGCCGCCGCCACGAGGGCGGTGGCGGCGGCGGTGATGGCGGTGGTGGACATGCGCTATTTGTGCTTTTTGAGGAGAGCCAGAACCTCTTCGGCGTGGCCTTCGGGCTTGACCTCTTCGAAGATGTGAATGAGGCGTTGGTCGGGGCCGATGAGGTAGGTGGTCCGTTTGACGCCTTTGACGAGTTTGCCGTACATGTTCTTCGGCTTGACGAGGTCGTAGCGGTTGATGAGCTCCATGTCAGGGTCGGCGAGGAGGTCATAGGGCAGGTCGTACTTGTCTTTGAACTTCTTCTGGGCCTTCACGGTGTCGCGCGAGATGCCGAGGACGACGATGCCAGCCTTCTGGAACTTCTCGAAGGCGTCGCGGAAGCCGCAGGACTCAATGGTGCAGCCGGGGGTGTCGGCGCGGGGGTAGAAGAAGAGGACGACGGGGGATCCCTTGAAGTCGGTGAGGTGGACGGTTTTGTCGTCCTGATTCTGGAGGGTAAAGTTTTCTACGATGTCGTTGATCTGGGGTGCGGGCATAGGGCTCCTAGCTTTCAGTCGCGGTGAGCGCGGCGAGGGTCTTTTCGAGGGAGGCGGTGTCCTCGACGTTGAGGCTGGTCTGGGCGCGGTCGATCTGGCGAAGGAGGCCGCAGAGGACCTTGCCGGGGCCGACCTCGATGAAGTGGGTGACGCCCTGGGAGATGAGGAGTTGGATGCACTCGACCCAGCGGACGGGCGCGGTGACCTGGCGGACGAGGCAGTCGCGGGCGTCGGCGTCACGGGTGACGAGGCGGGCGTCGACGTTGCAGATGACGGGGACGGTGGGGTCGGCGAAGCGGACACCTTCGAGATCGACGGTGAGCTTGGTCTGGGCGGGCTGCATGAGGGCGCAGTGGAAGGGAGCGCTGACCTGGAGCATAACGGTGCGCTTGGCTCCGGCGGCTTTGCAGAGGTCGGCTGCCTTCTGGACGGCGGCGGCGGCTCCAGAGATGACGGTCTGGTCGGGGGAGTTGAGGTTGGCGGGGGAGACGACGACGGAGTTGGGGGAGAAGGCCTTGCCGATGGGGTCGGCGGTCTCATGGCCGGGGAGCGGGGTGAGGTCGTCGGAGACCTGGGAGCAGATGTCGTTGATGAGGTCTGCGGAGAGGCCGAGGATGGCGGCCATGGCGCCTTCACCGGCGGGGACGGCTTGCTGCATGTAGCGGCCACGGTTGCGCACGGTGCGGACAGCATCGGCGAAGCTGAAGGTTCCGGCGACGACATGGGCGCTGTACTCTCCGAGAGAATGCCCGGCGGAGAAGGCGGGGATGATGCCTTTTTCCGCGAGGACGCGTGCGGCAGCGACGGAGACGGTCAGGATGGCCGGCTGGGTGTGCTCGGTGAGCTTGAGGTCTTCCTCGGGGCCTTCAAAGATGAGCTTCGAGAGTGAAAAGCCTAGGGCTTCGTCTGCCTCGTCGAAGACGGCGCGTGCGGTGGGGAAGTTGTCGTAGAGATCGCGGCCCATGCCAACGGACTGCGAGCCCTGGCCGGGGAAGAGGAAGGCTGGTTTCTGTGTACTCATCACTAGGTGTGATGGTAAACCAGCGGGGTCGTGCGAGGCTCGGTGGAGCTTAGATGCCGAGGCCGAAGTCGATGTCCTGCTCATCGCCGGAGTGAGCGTAGAAGTCGTAGGGAGTGCGGCGGTTGAACTTGTACCGCTGGCGCAGCTCGCGGCCGACGACGACACCGATGGCGAGCGCGCCGACTCCGGCTGTAACCCAGCCTACGGTTTTGAGGAGAGCGGATTCCTGAGTGGGAAGCTGGGCGGCGGTGGGCAGATTGGACATGGATTTGGACAGTTTTCTGCCGAGTTTTCTGGGGAAGCGTCGGCTTGTGGTGAGGAACTTCATGGTCTGGATGATAGCGCAGGTTGGGGGTGGCTTGCTGAGGATTGTTGCCGGGGGAGTTCCGATCTGGGTTCGGGAGGGAGTGCTCTAAGTGACGTCTACTTGTTGGAAGCCAAGGCTGTAGAGGAGGGTGGTGATGGTGGCGCGGGCGTTTTTGCTGGCGGTGTCGAGGATGCCGTCGGAGAGAGCGGCGTGTTCGAGCTGCTGCTGAGCCTTGGCGCGGGTTTCGGACTCGAGGTTCTGGTCGACGGGCACGAGGATGCCGGTGGAACGGGCATAGACACGGGTGTGCTGGTTGTCGATGGTGGTGACGAAGAGCTGGGAGGCGGGAAGGACGATGTGGATGGAGCGAGCCCCGTTGGTCTCGGTAATGCGGACGTCCTCGGGCTTGAGCTTGGAGAGGTCAACGCCGCCGATGGACTGGCCGTGGACGACGAGGAGGATGCGGTCGCCGGCGAGCAGATCGGGGAGGACCATGCTGGATTTGGAGCCCTCGACGACGGTGTCGAGGGAGTAGACGACGGTCTCGAGTCGGTTGAGGCGCTGGATCTTTTCGACGACGGCGGGGACGGAGGTGTCGAAGGCAGAGGTGCGCCCGGTGATGAGGCTGGCCAGATGCGCGGGAAGGCCGGAGGTCGCGTGATGCAGGAAGACGACGACGAGGGCAGCACCGAGGACGAGAGCAAGGAGGAAGGCGAAGAAGCTGCCCGAGGAAGACTCGCGGCCGGAGCGGTACTGGGTGGTCATGTGGTTCGTCCCCTGATGGTTACCCTGCCAGTGTATGGGGTTCGCGCCGATCTCGCTGTGCGAGCCGAGATCGGCAGTGCTTCCCTACTGTGCGGCGACTTCGCTTTGTTTGGTAGATGCTTCCGAGACGGGCTTGCGGTTCTTGTAGCTGGCGGCGACGAAGTCGCGGAAGAGTGGGTGTGGCTCGAGCGGCTTGGATTTGAACTCGGGGTGGAACTGGCAGCCGAGGAAGAAGGGGTGGGTGGGGATCTCGACGATCTCGACGTAGGTGGCGTCGGGCGTGGTGCCTGTCAGGCGTAAGCCTGCTCCGGTCAGCACGGCCTCGTATTCGCGGTTGAACTCGTAGCGGTGGCGGTGGCGTTCGCTGATCTCGGTGGTGCCGTAGGCCTCCGCTGCGCGGGAGCCGGGCTCCATGGTGCAGGCCCAGGCGCCGAGGCGCATGGTTCCGCCCATCTCTTCGACGCCGGTGAGTTCGCGGAGCTTATAGATGATGCGGTGCGGGGTGGCGGGGTCGAACTCGCCGGAGTTGGCGTCTTTCAGGCCGCAGACGTTTCTTGCGTACTCGATGCAGGCAGTCTGCATGCCCAGGCAGATGCCGAAGTAGGGGACGTTGTTCTCGCGGGCATAGCGAATGGCGTTCAACATGCCCTCGATGCCGCGCTTGCCGAAGCCACCGGGGACGAGGATGCCGTCGAAGCCAGCTAGTTGGGATTCGTAGCTGTCGGTTTCGAGGCCCTCTGCTTCGATCCAGGTGACGCGGAGCTTGAGGTTATGAGCGAGGGCTCCGTGGACAAGGGCTTCCTTCAGAGATTTGTAGCTGTCCTCATACTCGACATACTTGCCGACGATGCCGATGGAGACCTCGTCTTTGGGGTTGTAGGCGCGGTGGACGATGTCCTGCCACTTGGTGAGATCGGCCTCTTTTGTTTCGAGGCGGAGGTACTTGAGAGCGAGGGCATCGACACCCTGCTCGGCGAAGTTCAGGGGGACCTCATAGATCGAGGGCACGTCGCGGGCGATGATGACGGCCTTCTCTTCGACGTTGCAGAAGGCGGCGATCTTCGAACGCATGTCGCGTGGCACGGTGCGGTCGGAACGGCAGAGAAGGATGTCGGGCTGGATACCGATGGAGAGCATCTCCTTAACGGAGTGCTGGGTGGGCTTGGTCTTGAGCTCCTGTGCGGCGGCGATCCAGGGGACGAGCGTCATGTGAACGAAGCAGGTGTTGTCGCGACCGAGCTCCTGACGCATCTGGCGGATGGCTTCGAGGAAGGGGAGCGATTCGATGTCGCCGACGGTGCCGCCGATCTCGACGATGACGATCTCGGAGTCCGCTGCGACCTTGCGCATGGCGTTCTTGATCTCGTTGGTGACGTGGGGGATGACCTGGACGGTCTTGCCGAGGTAGTCGCCGCGGCGCTCCTTGGTGATGATCTGCTCGTAGATACGCCCGGTGGTGAGATTGTTGTCGCGAGTGAGCTTGGCGTGGGTGAAGCGCTCGTAGTGGCCGAGGTCAAGATCGGTTTCGGCACCGTCGTCGGTGACGAAGACCTCGCCGTGCTGGAAGGGCGACATCGTGCCGGGATCGACGTTGAGGTACGGGTCGAACTTCATGATGTTGACCTTGATTCCGCGCGCCTCGAGCAGGCAGCCAATGGAGGCTGCGGCGAGACCTTTGCCGAGTGAAGACACAACTCCGCCGGTTACAAAGATGTACTTTGCAGACATGTCCGCGACCTCTTTAAATGTGATGGAATTTTGTGCAGTGTGGGCACTCCTAAGTATGGCAGGGATGGGCGGCGGGGGCAATGGGGAGTTTTTTGTGGGAATTTAAGTTTGAGCGGTGGTTCGATGGGGTTCTGCGCGAATCTAATGTTCGCAAGCAAAACTTTGGAGGAACATCGTTATGTCTCAAGATCTCGAAGCTGTTAAGCACGGCCCGGCCGATTCCGGTGTCGAGGACATCATTCTCAAGCGCTGGAGTCCCCGTGCTTTTTCGGACAAAGCTGTCAGTAGCGCAGATTTGACCAAAATCTTCACCGCTGCTGGCTGGGCAGCGTCCAGCTATGGTGAGTCCCCCTGGCGTTTCCTTGTGGGCAGGAAGGGTGACGAAACCTATGCGAAGATCCTCGACTCGCTCGTCGAGTTCAATCAAGGCTGGGCAAAGTCCGCTCCCGTGCTGATTCTGTCGGCTGGCAAAAAGACCTTCACGCAGAACGGTCAGCCGAACTGGTATGCGTTGCATGACACTGGAGCGGCCTCGGCCACGCTCTCGCTCGAGGCGATTGCGCTGGGAATCCACACCCATGGCATGGGTGGTTTCGATAAAGATAAGGCGCGCGCGAACTTTAATATTCCCGATGATTTTGAGATCGGGGCAGTCTGGGCGCTTGGTTACCTTGGCGATCCCGACTCGCTCTCCGGGGGGATGCAGCAGGCGGAAAAGGCTCCTCGAAGCCGGAAGCCGCTCCATGAGTTTGTCTTCGCTGCATGGGATGAGCCAGCGACCCTTTGAGTGCCTAAAGGCCGGCGGGGATTCCCGGACTAACCGGGAATCCCCGCCGGCCTTTGTAATGGGGGCTTGCTGATAGGCTGGGGGACACAGGGAACAGGTGGATGCGACTCGGAAGCAGTTGGATCGATGTGCAGGAGTGGTGTCTGGGGTGGGTGGATTGGGTGGCGGCGCGGACGCTGCGTGGGGCGGGGGTGGCTCCGCATCTGGCGACTGGGCTGCGTGGGGAGCGGTCGGCTCTGTTTCATCTGCGGCGGCTGGGGTATACGGTGGTGGCGCAGCGGTGGACGAGCGCGAAGATGCGTGGGGATGTGGACCTGATCGGGTGGGATGGGGAGTGGCTGTGTTTCGTTGAGGTGAAGACACGCACGGCGAGGGATATGAGTCCGGCGGAGTCGGCGGTGGACGGGGATAAGCAGCGGATGGTGCGTGGGTTGGCGCGGGCCTATCTGCGGGCGTTTCCGGAGGAGAACCGGCGGAGGATTCCGGTGCGTTTCGATGTGGTTTCGGTGTATTTATTGGAGAGCGGTGCAGAGTTTGAAGTCTTTCGAGGAGCGTTCCAATGGCAGTGACGTATGCGCATGAGACACCTTTGGCGGAGTTGGACCCGGTGGAGTTGGGGATTCGGCTGGCTGAGCTGGTGGCGGAGACGATGGTGTGGCTGGAGGGGGTCTCGGGTTTGCGGGCGAGTGTGGCTCCGGCGGAGGGGAAGTGGTCTGCGAAGGAGACGATGGGGCACCTGGTGGATTCGGCGGTGAACAACCTACAGCGGATCGTTCGGCTGGAGGTGGCGCTGGATAGTGAGCTGGAGGTGCGGGCGCAGGGATATGAGCAGGACGGGTGGGTGCGAGCGCAGCGCTATGCCGATAAGGAGTGGTCGCAGGTGCTGGAGCTTTGGCGGACACTGAACGAGCACATCGGCTGGACGATGCGGCAGGTGTCGCGGGAGCATCTGGCGCGGATCTGTGCCTTTCCGGATACTCAGGTGACGATGGGCTTTTTGATGGAAGATTACATCGCCCACATCGAGTACCATCTGAGGGCTTTGAGGGAGTGGCTGTAGGCAGGCCGCCGATTGTTCTGTCTGCGGTGTCTAATCAGGGAAGAGGACCGATGCAATGACATTGATGAATGCGCCGGAGTATGACGGACGCCGCGAGACGCGGAACCGCAATCTACTGATCGGGAGTATTGTGCTGGTGCTGGTGCTGGCGCTGGTGACGGTGAGTGGCTATCTGATGGGACATGGGTGGTTCTTTCAGGACCTGCCGCAGGAGCATACGGTCAGCAAGTTTCTCTCGGAGCTGGAGGCCAAGGATTACGTGAAGGCCTATGCGATCTGGATGAACGATCCTGATTGGCAGCAGCATCCTCAGAAGTACGACTACACGCTTCAACGGTTCACCGAGGACTGGACGACGGCGAGCGACTGGGGTCCGATCCGGACGCACCATGTCGATATATCGAAGCGATCCGGGACGGGTGTGATCGTGGCGGTGACGGTGAACGACAGCAAGACGAAGATGTTCATGTGGTACGAGCTGTCGAATGGGACGCTGACCTTTCCCGCACCCTACCACCTGGAGTATTAGGGTACGGGGGTACTTTAAGGACGAAAGTCTTAAAAATAAGAGACTTAGGTCAGACCTAAGTCTCTTATTTTTTGTGGTCTTTTGTTGCCGAGGTGAAGTTTTCTTCTCGTTCCAATTTATTCGGCTTTGCCGAGGGTTTTGTCCTGGTATGCCTTCTGGAGGACGAAGAAGGCTTTCTTCTTCTCGCCATCGGGGGCGATGATGCCCTTGCGGTTGTAGTTGTCCTGAATGCCGGGGAGCAGGCGGACGGGTGAGCGGAAGTCCATGAGGACCCAGGGCGTGGTGCCGCGGAGCTGGGGAATTTTGTTGAGCATGATGAGCTGATTACGGTAGATGTCGGCCTGGTACTCCTCAGTCCAGCGCTGGGTGTCGGGGCCGTGGAGTCCGGCTTTGGCTCCGCCGCCCCACTCGCTCATGATGAGGGGCTTGTCGTAGGCGATGTTCCAGGTGGTCTTGGCGGCGTCCTCGGGGGTCCTCTCGTACCAGCCGATGTACTCGTTGGTGCCGATGACGTCGAGGGCTTTGCCGAGGGGATCATCGACGATCTTGGTGTTGCCTTCGCCGTGGACGAGCAGGGCGGCGGTGACGAGACGGGTGGGGTCGTACTCGCGTGCCTTGTCGGCCATAGTGGTGAGGAAGGCGGTGCGGGCTGGATTATTGGGGGTTTCGTTGGCGACGGACCAGAGGATGATGGAGGCTTTGTCGCGGTCGCGGCGCTGCTCTTCGTGGAGCTGCTGCTCGGCTTTGATGAGGACGGCGGGGTTGTCGAACTGGAGCGCCCAGTAGTCGGGAATCTCGCTCCAGACGAGGATGCCCATGCGGTCGGCGGCGCGGGTCATGCGCTCGTCGTGGGGGTAGTGCGCGAGGCGGACGAAGTTGGCGCCTAACTCATGCGCCCAGCCGAGGAGGGTGTCGACATCTTTTTCAGAGTAAGCGCGGCCGGTCCGGTAGGGTGCCTCGGCGTGGATGCAGATGCCGCGCAGGAAGATGGGATTGCCGTTGAGGAGGATCTTGGTGCCCTGGACCTCGATGGTGCGGAAGCCCATGTCGTCGGTGAGCATATCGGGACCGCTGGAGATGTTTACCTTGTACAGGCGTGGGGTTTCGGGGGACCAGAGCTGTAGGGTTTGCGGGGTCAGGGTGATGGGGGCGCGGCCTTCGGCGTTGGTGGTGGCGTCGGTTTCGACCTTGAGCTCAGGGATGCTGACGTGGACGGTTGCGCCGGCGTTGGCGTGCTCGACGTGGACGTAGCCTTCGATGGTCTTGCGGTCGGCGCGGCTGAGGTGGAGGTCGTAGTCGTCGACGAAGGCCTCGGGGAGGGTGACGAGGGAGACGTCGCGGGTGAGGCCGCCGTAGTTCCACCAGTCGGTGTTGAGGGTGGGGACGCCGTCTTCGAGGCGGGTGTTGTCGACGTTGATGACGGCAGAGTTCTGGCCGGGTTTGAGGGCGTCGGTGATCTCACAGTCGAAGGGGGTGAAGCCGCCCTCGTGGTCGCAGATGTGCTGGCCGTTGATCCAGAGCTTGGCACGGTAGTTGGCTGCGCCGATGTGGAAGTAAATGTGGGTGCTGGGCTTGGGGGTGAAGTCGAACTTGCGCTCGTACCAGAGCGGGCCTTCGTAGTAGAAGAGGGAGTCGCGCTGGGTGTTCCAGTCGCCGGGGACCTTGAGAGTGGGGGATTTTGCGAAGTTGTACTCGATGAGTTGGTTTTTGTTGGCGGGTTCGGCATCCTGGAAGTAGCCGTCCTTCTTGATCTGGTGATGGAAGCTGTAAAGGCCGCCGAAGTAGGGATCGACGATGGTGTGCCAGTCGCCGTCGAGGCTGACGGTGGTGCGGTGGTCGATGTCGACGAGCACGGTGGGCTGGGACTGGGCAGCAGCGATGCCGGTAGCGGCGGCGAGGACGAGGAGTGCAGCGAGGGAATGTTTAAGGGGAGTCATGGCGACTCCATCGTAGCCGATTGTCGATACGAAAGGCGATGCGGGTGCCTCCTGCGTCGCGTGCGGCATCTTAGGAGGAGATGTTTTCTCCCGCTGCGGCTCATTTGCTTCTTATTGCGATTGTTGCGATCAGCATCGTGTGCATGCTTGTGCGTCCACGTGGTATTGCCGAGGTCTATTGGGTGGGTGCTGGTGCTTTGCTGTTAATTGTATTGCGACTGATTCCGTTGCGTCTTGCAGGGCATGCGGTTGCGGAGGGGATGGATGTCTACCTCTTCCTGACTGGGATGATGGTGCTCTCGGAGCTGGCTCGTGTGTATGGCGTCTTCGACTGGCTGGCTTCGGTGGCGGTGCATCGGGCGCGGGGCTCGCGGGTTCGTCTCTTTATGCTGATGTATGGTGTCGGGACGCTGGTGACGATCTTCCTGTCAAACGATGCGACGGCGGTTGTGCTGACGCCGGCGGTGTTGAGCGCGGTGCGTAAGTCGAAGGCGGAGCCGCTGCCGTACCTCTTCGCGTGTGCGCTCATCGCCAACGCTGCGTCTTTTGTGTTGCCGATATCGAACCCGGCGAATCTGGTGGTCTTTCGCAACGGGATGCCATCGTTGCCGCATTGGCTGGCCTCGTTTGCTTTGCCGTCGCTGCTCGCGATTGTTGCGACGTATTGGGTGTTGCGGTGGTATTTTCGTCGGGAGTTGAAGGGAAGTATCGACGCGGACATCGCAGTGGAGTTGCTGAGCGGAGATGGGCGGCTGGTGCTGGTGGGCATTCTCTCGGTGGCTGGGGTGCTGCTTGCCGCTTCGGCGATGGACAAGGACCTGGGATTGCCGACCTGTATCTCGGCGATTGTTATTGCGGCTATCGTCTCTATTAAAGCCCGCGCCAATCCGGGCGAGATCGTCCGCGATATCAGCTGGAGCGTGCTGCCGCTAGTTGCGGGGCTCTTTATCCTGGTTGAGGCGATGAGCGCGATCGGAGCGCTTCGTTATGCGCAGGCTGCGCTTGTGTGGGTGCAACATCTTCCATCCGCGGTTGGCGTGCTGCTCACTGTTGCAGTCGTCGGCGTCGGGAACAATGTGGTCAATAACCTGCCGCTCGGGTTGATTGCGGGCAGTACGATTACGGCGGCTCATGCTCAGGGGCTTATCGTTCATACGATCCTGATTGCTGTCGATCTTGGTCCGAACCTGTCGGTCACGGGTTCGCTGGCAACGATTCTTTGGTTAGTCGCTCTGCGACGCGAAGGATTGCATGTAAGCTTTGGGAGATTTCTGAGGGTGGGGCTGGTTGCTATGCCGATAGCGCTGGGAGCGGCGACGGTTGGTGCGTTTTTTATGCGGTGGGTGATGGGGAGGGTTTAGGGGGAGACTAGGGCTGCTCAATGTCTGGCACTCACCCTAAACGCCTCTGATATAGGCCGAGATCGGTGATGGCGGCGGCAGGAGTATTTGGAGGACTGACCATGTAAACTCAGTATGGGAATGAATTACATAAGCTCTACCAATCAAAAACTGCGCGTCGCAATCGACTGTAGAATGAATGATTTCCGACAGGGAATCGGCACTGCGGTGCAGGCTTTGGCGAAGGCGCTTTCTGATTCAAAGATTGAGGAGCAGGAATACACTTTCATTGTTCGCGAGAGCCTGCGAGATTGCCTGGCACCATATATCTACGGACCGTGTCATCTTGAGACGATTTCTGACTCCAAGCTATCTGGAATCAAGGCGGCCCTTCGTTGGATTGCACCGCTTCGTTTTCTTTGGAAAAAGGTTCGCGGCGCGGCCGTGCATGTTCAAAATTCGGATGGTTATGTAGAGTCTCGGGGCTTTGATGTGGTTCACTTTCCAACTCAAGTGGCTTACTTGACGAAGATTCCCACGATTTATCAGCCTTGGGATCTGCAACATCTGCATTATCCGCAATTCTTTTCTAAGGAAGAGTTTGCGCGCCGCGAGAGGGAGTATCGTGCTTTTTGTGACCATGCTTCCTGTGTATGTGTCCAAGCTGAGTGGACTAAGCAAGATGTTATCCAGCATTTCGGATTAGCTAAGGAAAAATTGGAGGTAATTCCCTGGGGGCCCGTTTTTGATGCCTACCAGGATCCCTCAGAGGAAGAATGCCGAAATGCAGTTAGCAAATATAAGCTTCCACAAAGTTTTTTCTTCTATCCTGCTGTTACCTGGCCGCATAAGAATCATGAGGTTATCCTCCGCGCTCTTCATCTCCTCGCGAACAAAGGGGACTTCGTCCCACATGTCTACTTCACCGGAGCATCCACAGATTACCGCTCGACTCTAGATGAACTCTCCCGGCAGTTAAGGGTATCTGAAAAGGTGCACTACCTAGGGTTTGTGACGCCGGCGGAGCTTCAAGCGATTTTCAAAGTCGCAACGGCGATGATCTTTGCCAGCAAGTTCGAGGGTTTCGGGCTTCCCATTCTAGAAGCATTCCACGCTCGTCTACCCGTTCTATCTTCAACTGCCAGCACCTTACCCGAAATTGCCCGGGACGGTGCCCTGTATTTTGATCCGGACTCCCCTGCGGAGCTCTCGGGCTTGATGAAGGATATTCTTGACTCGCCAAGGCTGCGGCAGAACCTTGTTGAGAAGGGTTCACTCACCCTTTTGGGGTACTCGATGGACAAAACAGCGGTGAGTCTTCAGGGGCTCTATGCGAGAACTGCTGCGGGGGCTTTGCAGAGTAGCCAGCTCTCTAAAAAAGATGAGCAGAAATCTGTAAGAGGGTAGAACATGGGAAAGCGCGTGCTCATTTGTGGTATCTCTGGGCAAGATGGAACCTATCTTGCGAAACTGCTGTTAGACCGGAACTATGAGGTCTGGGGGACTTCGCGCGATGCTGAGATGACTACGTTCAGCAATCTGAGAAGACTCGGAATCTATGATTCAGTCCGACTTACCTCCCTGAATTTACGGGATACGGGAAGCATCATCGGATTGCTTCGGCGTGTGCGTCCGGACGAAATTTTCTATCTGGCAGGTCAGAGTTCTGTTGGACTTTCTTTTGAACAGCCTGTCGAGACCATCGAAAGTATTGCTTTGGGTACGCTCTCCTTGCTCGAAGCGATCCGGCTATCTGATCGCGACGTGCGCTTTTACAATGCCGGCTCGACGGAATGCTTCGGGGACACGGGGGGTGGTGTGGCCAACGAAGGCACGCAATTTCATCCGCGTAGTCCGTATGCTGTAGCCAAAGCATCCGCATATTGGACTGTTGCAAACTATCGAGAAGCGTACGGCATGTTTGCTTGTACTGGAATTCTATCGAATCATGATTCTCCGCTGCGACCAAGGCGATTCGTTACCAGCAAGATCATTCATGCGGTGGCATCCCTAGCTCTGAGGCGGGATGTGCATATCGCGCTCGGCAATCTGGAAATTGAAAGAGACTGGGGTTGGTCTCCTGACTATGTCGAAGCCATTGCCATGATGCTTGAGCAGCCTGAAGCGGAGGATTACATCATCGCAACAGGTCAAAGCCACACCTTGACTCAGTTTGTCGAGACGGCATTCGAGCTTATCGGCAAAGATTGGAATGCACATGTCACGATCGACAAGCACCTGATGCGGCCGACTGACATTCTTTGGAATAAGGTTGATCCATCCAAAGCTGCAGACCGGCTTGGCTGGAAGGCCAAAAACGGCATGAAAGAAGTGATCAGCATGATGCTTGAAGCAGAGATGAGGAGCCTGCGTGAGAAGCAGATAAAGCAGTGATGATTCCCATTTAAAGCGCCGATCTGTCGCCTACTCTTTGCAAGGTATGTGGAGCTACGCCTCCTTTTGGAGTGGAACTGAGATACTCAAGAGGTGCAGATACCCAGAAGTACTACGTTTAGGATTCCGGGTCCGGGTTCCCGCATCGAGGTCCCACCTTGTTCAACAGGATTTTTAGCAGATGATGAACGAGTAAGGGTTCAGACTTGTGTCATGGCGCCGTCGAAGCCAGAGGCGATCGTATTGGGATGAGGTCACTGCAATCTTCTCCCGGTCGTGCCGGTGAGATGGTCCCTTATCCAAAACGACGCGATTACAGCTGTGACGCTGTCTAAGTGCCTACCTGCCGGAAGAAACGGGGAACGTAAAGAGCGCAGGGTAAACCATTGAGCAATAGGTATGCGGTTAGGGTGGCCCAAGGGACGCCTGCTATCCCAAAATGCCTCACGAATAGGACCTTGGTTACAACGCATCCCGCTCCAAAGATGGTGGCGACTATCACCTGAAATCTCAGCATCTCTACGCCATTCATAAATATCGCGAGAGCGTCGCCACAACAGGCTATGACGGTCCAAATGGCCAGACCTAGTAGCAAGAGGAACGATGGATGAATACGGGAGCCTACCCACCAATGAATTAATTGATGACCAGTAAGTAGCACCACCAACGATGCTGTCGAGGTCAAGACGAACACGAGAAGCAGTGACCGTCCGAGGGTACGCCGCACCCAGTCCATGTGTCCTCGTGAGAGGGCCTCGCTGTAGGCCGGCCATAGTGGAGCGACTAACATTCCCGACATCATTGTGATGAGCGCGAACATGCGTTGCGGGATTGAATACTCTGGAACATTCACAGCTCCCAGTGTTCGGGCGATGATGAAGTTGTCGGCTGAATACGAGACGGCCACGACGACTTGGAGGATGAAAAACAGGCCGCCAAGCCTGGCAATCTGGGCGATCACATTGCTTTCCACAAAAGTACGCATAGGGCGCAGGTCGGGGCGCACAAACCCAAAGAAGTGGATCGCATTCAGCGTTGTCGCGAGGATAGGCGCGCCAGCGATGGCAACCACGAGAACAGGCAGGCTGACACGGAACCAAATGCCAGATAGCACGCCGATAAAACCAGCAAGGCTCCCGATAAGTTGCCAGAGGCTGTAGCGATAGCCTTGCTGCAGGCCGAGCTGGACACGCTGGACGACATCCATGCAGATATTGATGGCGAAGCATGTGGAGAAGACAGCGAGCGCGGGCCCGGCTTCTGCGCGGGCCTGCGGAGAGGCGACGCGGAAGAAGTCGGCCCAGTTGACGAAACGATAGGCGGAGAAGAAAAGCACAATTAGAGCGGCAGAGATGGTGGTAAGGACGGCGAAACCGCTTGATACAGCCTTGCGGATGCTTTCTTGGTCATCCTTGCCGAAGGCTTTGGCAACGGTATTCAGAACGCCGTTGCCGATGCCGAAGTCAGCGAATGCTGCCATGGCTAACACGGAACTGATCGTCATCCAGAGGCCGAAGCGTTCGTTTCCCAGATACTTCAGAGTGAGCGGTACGGTGATCAATGAACTGCCCACCTGCACCGCGCGCGCCATGGTTGCAACGCTACCTGTGATCGCGGCGCGGCGATTTCGCTCTGCGCCGCGAGTGTCGTCATTCAGGCTGCTTCCATCTGGCGGAAGGAGAAAGAAACGCATCCTCCCAATCGCTCTCTTGATCATCCAGCCACTCGCTTGCTTTTGTCTGTAACCAGGATGCTGCCTACCTCTGCTGTAGTGACGAAAATAAATTCGGGCATCGTCCGGAAAGATAAACCAGAGCCATGATCGCTAAGATTCAGCTTAGCATGTAGTCGAATCTGTGCTTCGAACGCTCAACATGTCTTGCGTTTGACCATGCTGTCCTAATTCGGTAGTCGGGCTTTGAAATAAGCTTGTATGAGGATGCGATATGATTCTGTAGGAATGAGAGTTGCGCAGCTACAAGAACCGCTGACTGACCAGGATCGCTCTTTAGGGAACGAGGAGTTCCGCTATTTTCAGTTGCTTTTAGTTCTGCTTCGGGATCGCTTCCGCATTGCGGTTGTCACTTTCATTTCGCTTCTTATTGGAGCGGTGATCGCCTTTTCGATGAAGGCTACTTTTACCGCGACCGCAACAATTCTCCCACCCCAGGCGCCGCAGTCCACTGCCTCAGCCCTGATGGGTCAGCTGAGTTCGCTGGCGGGACTCGGGGCGGGCGGAGCATCGAGCCTGCTCAAGAATCCTGCTGACATTTACGTGGCGATGCTTCAAAGCCGAACGATCAGCGATCATATCATCCAGCAGTTCCATCTTAAATCTCTCTGGAAGCAGAATAAGCTGGAGGACACGCGCAAGGCTCTTCAGAAACATGCACAGTTTGAGGCTGCTAAGGATGGGCTGATCGTCATCTCAGTAAAAGATCCTAGTCCGACGTTAGCCACTGATATGGCCAATGCTTTTGTGGATGAGCTATATCGGATGAACGCCACTCTAGCGATTACTGAAGCTGGCCAGAGGCGAGTCTTCTTCGATCAGCAACTTCAAGAAGAAAAGAGCGCTCTGGCGGCTGCTGAGGATGAACTGCGGGCGACACAGGAAAAAACTGGCATCATTGAGCTGTCTGGACAGTCGGCAATGGCTATCCGTACGATTGCGGAGACCGGAGCTGAACTGCGGAGTCGCGAAGTTGAATTGCAGGCGATACGATCCTATGCAACGGATCAAAATCCGGATGTCAGCAAATTGCAAACCCAAATTGAGGCTCTTCGCCAGCAACTGGCTGTTCAGGAAAACGACCAGAAAGGCATGCTCCCGGGCGATACCCAGGTGCCTGCAGGGCGGGTGCCTGGCGAGGGTCTGGAGTACGTGAGAAAATTGAGAGAGGTCAAGTATCATCAGGCGCTCTTGGATCTGCTGACGCGGCAGTTTGAGGCTGCGCGGATCGATGAGGCAAAATCAGCACCGATCATCCAGGTTATCGATCGTGCTGTTCCTTCTGATAAGAAGTCGGGTCCTCCTCGCATGTTGATCACTCTGGGTTTTGGCTTCGTTGGGTTTTGCTTCGCATGTTTCTGGGTCTTTTGTCGAAGAGCTCTTGCGCGCATGCGGCAGAATCATACGTCTGCGGTTCTACTAGATCAGCTGAGCACGATTCTTCACATACGCTTGTAAGCAGGAAAGAGTTTTGAGACCGCGAGAAAATACCACAAGACGCAGCGCGAAGGAGAGAAATTCGATGCAGCCAGTTACGAGGCTGCTTGCTGTAGTTGTTCTATACAAGCTACAGCCACGAGATTCTTCGACACTGCAAACGCTTCTCTCGGTTGCGGCCAGCACTTATTCTGAGAAACTCGATCTAAAGATACTGGTCTGGGACAATACGCCCGGCGGCCAACTTGTGGAAGATCTTCCCGAGGGAGTTCTGTATGAATCTGCACCGCAGAACCCGGGCTTGGCACAGGCCTATAACCAAGCTCTAAGGCTTGCTGATGCAGAGGGATACGAGTGGCTTCTCACATTGGATCAGGATTCCTTTGTGCCCGAGAATTTCCTGACGAGAGTAGCGGATCTCGGCCGTGAACTGAGCCAGGTAGAGACGGTCGGAGCTATTGTTCCGCAGGTGATTGCAGATGGCCGCATCATCTCTCCTTTTCAGTTCATATTCCACGCAGTGCCCCACTGGTTCCACCAGGGTTTTGTGGGCATCTCGAAGAGGGCGGCCTATGCTGCCAATTCCGGATCTATATTGCGGGTCAGCGCTCTCCGTGAGATTGATGGCTATGATCCCATGTTCCCGCTCGATCTCAGCGATACCAATCTTTTTCATCGTCTTTATACCTCTGGCAAACGAGTTTTCATCGCTGGTGATGTACTGATGCACCATGACTTCGCCTTACTCAACAAGCAGGCCCGTATGAGCATTGAGCGGTATGATGCATCTCTTATGGATGATTGTGCGTTCTGGGACCTCTACATGGGCCCTCTCGCAAGATTCGAACGGATCTTACGATTTGCAGTCAGAATTTGTAAGGACTTTTTCAAGCCTGGCGAAACGATCTTCCGTGAACGGACTCTTCTGGAGTTAAAGCGGCGACTCTTCAAGTCGAGAAAGGCGCGGATCGCCGAGTGGCGGGCGTGGGCTACATTGCGGCGCGATACGTCAGCACAGGATCAGAGTGTATCTTGACATAGTGCCGACTGCGCTGATTCTTTCGCTTGTGATCAATAGGCGCTCTGGTCCAGAAGACTATTGGTCACAGTGCAAATTCGCGAACCCAAGGAGACTTAATGGGTTTGTTGAACCTCGACACCTCGAAGATACTGGACGCACGGCGAGAGACACTTGGTCGTGATGTAATCATTCCTGTACGAGTTTATGTTGTGACTAAACACATGCCAGTCTTTACCTCACGTATTTTCCAAATCCGAAATCAATCGCAACTGCCTCTTTATTGCAGACCTCTTAGCCTATTTGTCGCAGTTTGGCTTCTCATGCTGGCCGCCTTTCAACTTCATATTTCCTATACCTCTTATCCAGATATATCGGTCGCCCTTGGCCTCTTTGTGGCCTCACTTTTCTCTTTTCTGTTTGGATACGCCACACTCCGTACCGCATACTTTTCCATAGGGCATGTTCCCTCTGGCTTTTCCCACTATCAAATAGATGTGACACGATTGAGGCGCTTTCATCTGCTTCTGCTAGGGATCATCGTCGCGATCATGGTAATGAACTGGAGACTGCACGGATTACCACCATTGTTCGGATTCTTTGGCGCAGATACTCTCGACTACATGGAATATGGATCTTTACGTCAGATACTTTTTCCGGCGATCCTTCTTCTTTTTGTCACTGCTCCCCTGGAGACATCTTTATTTCGCAAGGGCTGCTTGTTTCTCTTTGCGCCCGCGTGTCTGCTCATTTATGTATCTCGCGGCTTAATGCTGATCATGTTCTTCCAGGCTCTCATCGTCTTCTCGATGAGAACATCGCTCAGTAAGCGAATGATCTATGTCGTCGCGATCGTGACCTTAGCCAGTGGATTGATGGTGTCTGACTTTATTGGGAATGGACGCAATAGCTTGGGCAGCGCGGCTCTCCTTGGTTACATGCAGATCAAAAGCGCATATTACGACTGGCCGACCGCCTACATATGGATGGCCTCGTATGTCTCTACGCCGATCTCGAATATGTGCTGGATCATTCATGTTTATCCTTATGAGCACCCATCGTTTTCTTTCCTCTACTCGGCGCTTCCCGGGTTCTGGACGAGTAAGCCAATTGAAGTTGCGGATCTAGGTAGTGACATGATCGTTGACGGTGTGCACACATATATTGCGAAGTACTTCCTGGATTTCTGGTTTTTTGGGATTTTCGGGATCAACTACCTGTGGGGGGTAATTGCTGCTTATATCAGCGCGGGTGATCGGCTGACGAGGAAGTATCTTACTTCGGCGGTGTTATTAGGCTGCTTGGGCTTCATATTTTTCGCAGATTTCCTATCCATTCTCTACATCCTCATTGAACTCGTTGCAATCACTCTTGCGCAGTCGTACTTTACGATCGAGGTTGATAGATCTCGGGAGTCCATGCCTCTTCAGTGATTGAGGATGGCACTGAATGTAGGTTGGACTCTGGCGACGTTGGTGCAAGCCTGCATGACCCATATGGATGACGAGATATGCTGTACGTTACTTGAACGAGATCTTTTCGACCTCCTTCTCGGGACCTCGGGTATCCCAAGCTCCATCAGGTCGGCGATGATCTCCGCTATAATTCTATGGATGGCGTTGAGAATAGAAGAGGATAAGCAGCAGCGATACATGCCAAGAGTCGTTGAGCCTCTCGTTTCGATTATCACCGTTGTGTTTGGCGCGGTGCAAGACCTTCCAGAATTGTTTGACAGTGTTGCTCGCTTCAAGAGTAACAATATTGAGTTTATCGTAATTGATGGCGGATCGAAGGATGGCACGCGAGAGCTGCTCGGCCAGTATGATTCCGTGATCGATTATTGGGTGAGTGAGCCAGATCGCGGGATCTATGATGCAATGAACAAAGGCATTGCTGCGGCTCGAGGAACTTTTCTCTTCCATCTCAATGCTGGAGATAGACTCCTGCATCTTCCCATTCAGGAGCTTATAGTCGCCCGGTCCAATGATACGGACGTTGCAGCGTTCCGTGTCTTGCTCGATGGAAAACGTGAGTTTCGGCCACGTTGCGGAGTCGAATTACGCCTTAAGAATACCTTGCACCATCAGGGAACGTTTTATAAGAGAGCGGGTTTTCCTGTTTACAACATAGATTATCGAGTCTTCGCTGACTTCGACGCGAATCAGCGACTCGCGCGCGATGGAGCCCGCATTGCGATCTTCAACCAGGTTGTCGCCTCGCATATGGGTGGCGGCTTGTCGGATGTGCAGACAGAGGCGACCGTCGCTGAGTTCTTTGAGGTGATCCGAAAAAACTATGGGTGGATCCACCTGCCGCCAGCATGGCTGATATGCAAATGGCGAGGTCTGAACACGCGACTTTCATTGCTTCTCCAACGTCTCTCCTGCTGAAGCTGGGATTCGATTAGACGGTGAGAGGCTGTTGGAAGAGAGGGAAGAGGTGCTGATTATCGGAAGCATCTTTCAGTGCCTCCCAGACTGCCTCGATCACTGAATCCATCTTGATCCGCCGAACACACGCGTATTCATCGGAACTGCCAAAGCATGTGGGACGGTTGTAACAGGGATAGCACTTAAGCTCCGGTCCGGCGGCTAGAACCACAGTTCCAGGAGGTGGCCATGCCGCTGCGTCATTGGCTCCATTCAAGAGGATTGCCGGCACGCCTAGAGCAAAGGCAACGTGCGAAGCAAAACTATCGGGGCAAAGCAACACGCGCATTCGAGAGACTGCGGCAAAGTAGTCCGAGAGGTTGCCTGTCACAATGCTGATTCTCGATGTATCCAGCCGGCCAAAGTATGCATTGAGCTCTTTCGCCTCTGAAGGGGAGCCGAATACGTGTACGTCGATCTCACGCTGGATCAGGAATTGAGCTAGCGCCTGCCATTTCTCCATCTCCCACCGTCTCCAGGGTTGGCTTGCCATGGGATGAATGCCCACCGCACGCTCCAGAGGGTTCCAGATAATTCTCTTTTTTGCAGGCGTGTAAAGGGCAGCTTTCTCGGCCGCCGCACCGGTAATCGCCGTTCCCATGATCGCTGCCGCATCATAGATGTTGGGTCTATCCGCAGGGATCACTATGGGTCGATTTGCGAGACGAATAGCTGAACGTCGAATCACTTTACTGCATGGGTGATCAGCCGACCAGGCTGGACTCCAGTTGTCGTGATGGGTTATTAATCGTCCTAGGAATTCCTCGCGGAAATCGCCTGCCAGATTGACGACGTCAGTGTAACCTCTACGGCGTAACGTGCCCACTATGCGAGGGAGTGTGAGCATCTCCTTTAGTCCGAAGTCGTGAACCGAACCCATTGGAAAGCGACCTGTAAAGACAGCATCCACGGAGGGGTTATGGGCAAATATCTGACCTATCTCTGGTCTGGTTAAAACATCGATCTGAGCAGTAGGAAGGCCATGCGCTATGGTTTCCACTAGGGTGGTGCTGATGACAGCATCTCCTAGATTATGCGCCTGAATTATCAGTACTCTACGTTGATTTGCCATCGTTGTCGTCGCTATATGCGGTTAGCTAAGCTTATACCTTAGAAGCTGATTCTTTGAACTCAGCTGTACCAGGAAGCTAGTCTCGATATTTGGTGGTGGAGACTTTCCAGAACTTGAGAGGACGCACTGTTGGGCAGGTTCTACGGCGAGTTATAAACTAGCCCAACACTCTATCCCTTGACAGGTCTTAAAGACGGTCGCCACAGCATCTACGGTACGGTGCTCCAAATCCAATACGGTACCATAAGCCTGTTTTGAGATATTTGGTGGGCCCACCAGGACTTGAACCTGGAACCAACGAATTATGAGTTCGCTGCTCTGACCAATTGAGCTATAGGCCCTTTTGTAGATTTGCTCGGCAATGCACTCTGCTCTGCAACATCAGTGTGCTCTGGCTGTGAATGTTAGTGCGCACTGCGAAGTTGCGAGATGTCGGACGCGTCGATCGTTTTCTTAGTGTAGAGTACGGTGGCGGAAGCACACAATTCCCGCTTACGACTTTGGCACATGGATCTTTGGGTTCCATGTGATCTGGAGCCAGCCGCTTTCGTTGTGGTGGGAGCCGGGCAGGTAAGAGGGGATGTCAAATCGCTCATACTGGCTGAAGAGTTGCGCGGACCATTCCGGGGTGATGGCGTAGGAGGCGTTGACGAAGCCGTCGCTGATGGTGCTGCCGCCGGGGAGAAAGGACAAGCCACCTTTGCTCTGCCGATAGCCGACTTCGATGCGAGAGCGTGAGGAGAACCAATAGCCGGTTCTCCCTTCGAAGGCGCGCGCGTCGCGGCCTACCGCGTTGCCGAGCAGAAAGCCCTTGTTTGTGTTCGAGTCGCGGTACTGGTTGTTGATGAAGAAACGCGTTCCGCCCTCATCGCGGCTGAGCTCTTCCGAGCTGGCCATCTCGAAGCGGAGATCCATGTGAGGAAGGTAGGGGAGACGGGCGAGATAGATTCCCGGGGCCCAGGCGACTCGTCGTGGAGCGTCAATGGGGTTCAGCTCGTCGTCGGCGTATGCGTCGGCATAGATAGTGACGAGTTTTCGCAGCCCTGGTACGTGCAGGCGGAAGTCGAAATCGCTTTTGCGGTCGCCGGGATCGGAGCGGTCGCCGTAGCCATAAGTTCCTGTCGAGGTAGAGTTGGAGCTGAAGATATTGTCCTTCAGACTCTTGAGGGTCATGGGATGACCGACACCCCAGAGAACCGACCATCGCGTGAAGCTGATCTCGAGATTGCTGCCGAAGGTGAGATCAGCCTTTTGTCCGTTGTAGTAAGGGCGTGCAGGGTACTTGTGGCCAGAGAGCTTTCCGAAAACGATATCGAACTTGTAGGTTCCTAACGCTGGAAGGAAGGGAAATGGATGCGGTCTTGTGGCGACCAGGCGCAGGTTGTAGGTGGGTTCGGCATTGCTCGAAAAAGCCCATGGGCCCATAGTGGTTGGCCCCCAGAAGAGCTCCTGCTTGCCGAAGGAGAGGGCATTGCCGCTGAAGGCGACTCCGGCGTAGAGCTCAAGAGGGCGCTGTCTCAGGTAGGCCGCGCCGGCCGGGGTGGGGGGGAGCAGATTGGGGGCGGAGGTGCCAAACGGGATGTTGTCCAGTGAGTTGAATAACTGAGATTCGGCTGTGGTGATCGCTGAAACGCCCGGACTTTGCTGCAACTCCTGACGGTCGTAGAGGAAGAAGCGCCCGTGTGTGGCGCGGACGGAGAAGCCTGCGATGGCGCTGCTGCCACGGTCAAGTGGTCTGCCGAAGTCGTTCCACCATGTCTGCCCGAAGTGATAGCCGTCTGTCAGGGCAGGACCGGCGATCGTTCCGAAGCGGGTGTATGCCGATTCGAGGGCGATGCCGCCGCTGTCCGGTGGCTGTTCGAGCTCCTTCTGGAGGTCGGACAGGAGGCGTTGCGCCTCCTCGTTCATCGAATCGCTAATGCCATATGAGGAGAGAACCTCTTCGACCTCTTGTACCTGGCGAAGGCACTCCTGGCGCGTCCATGGCCGGATCGAGACGTTCTGTGATGGAATAAATCCCATCGCTGAGAGGCGTTCGAGGGCTGGGTAGATCCAGCTATCCATGGGAACGTTGGTTGAACCGAAACGGTCATTCTCTGCTATTTGGGATTGGGGTGACTCGTAGGTGTCGATTGTGGCTGAACGCTGACCTTGGGGCTCTAAAGAAGGAGCGAGGAGCAGGGAAGGTGGTGCCGCTGGGGAGTCGCCCGGAGATGAGGAGGCAGCGTTTCTGGTTTCCATAAAAAATGGAGCGCTCGAACGATTTTGTGCGGGACAGACGAGAGCTCCCATCCATAGAAGGCTTCCGATGATGGAAGATCGAACGATCAGTTGTCTGGTGCTCACGAAGTCCTCAAAAGGCCGTCTTTCAATACGGGTATACAAGGCATGAAAAGCAGGCTTCTGAGTAGTATATCGGGCGAGTTGGCTTCGGGTGCAGGGACGTGATCTATCGTTCCGGATCGAACTGGAGTGGATGCCCGAGCTTGGCCTGGAGATGCACTTCTACGTGTCGGTGCAATGCAAAATCCGATATGCTGGTGAGGTACTCGGACTGAGCGGAGCCTGCTTGTGTAGGGCCTGCGCAACTCCGAAGGTGCTGTGCAGTAAGTCAGGAATAATTGTTGAGAAGAGATGTGTTGATGAAGGTCAGAGTGGTGTGTCGAGTTGTCTCCGTGTCCGTTTGTATGGGCGTTCTCTGTTTCGTGCCGGTGTCCGCACTCGCACAGAGTTCAACAGACAGCCCCTTCTCTTCCGGTCTATCTAGCCAATCGGATGCGACGGCAAGTCAGCAGCCGACGTCCGATACCTCATCGAGTACGACGCAGACTCAAGTTGGTTCCAAGAGCCTGACTCAGTCTCGTCAGCCGACCCTTGGTAATGGCCAGCAGGATAGTGACACACAGACTGAGCGTAACGGTCGTTATGTCAATCAAAATTTTCCCGAGGCTCCGGTTCAACTGACGGCCTTTCAGCGACTTGCGGCGGCTTCTGTCGGCAAGGTGCTCCCAATCTACGGGGCAAATTTATTTACAAATGTTCCCTCGACCTTCTCTCCGGTCGATCGCATTCCAGTGACTCCGGATTACGTTATTGGCCCAGGTGATGAGTTGTTGATTCGCATGTGGGGTCAGGTAACGCTTGACGGGCATTTCACGGTGGACCGCTCAGGAAATGTCTACATTCCCCAGGTTGGGGCAGTTCGCGTGGCGGGTGTTTCGTTTGCGCAGGTGACGGATTATCTGCGTACGCAGATTGGACGGACCTTCCGGAACTTCGACCTGAATGTGAATATCGGCCAGCTCCGGTCCATTCAGATCTTTATTGTTGGCGAGGCGAGGCGTCCGGGTAGCTATACGGTCAGCTCGTTGAGTACGCTTGTGAATGCACTGTTTGCCAGTGGCGGCCCCTCCCCGATGGGCAGCATGCGCAGCATTCAGGTCAAGCGTGGCAAGGAGATTGTCACCACCTTCGATCTGTATGACCTGCTGCTGAAGGGTGATAAATCCAAAGACGTGCAGCTGGTATCGGGCGATGTGATCTATATCCCCCCGGTTGGCCCGATGGTGGCCTTAGCTGGAAGTATTGATACTCCCGGACTGTATGAGCTGAAGTCGGAGTCGACGGTCAAGGATGCGATTGCCCTTGCCGGCGGTCTATCGACACTGGCACAGAATAAGGACGTCCGTATCGAGCGGATCGCGCATCATGACTCGCGTACGGTTCTCGATGTGAAGCTGGATGGAGTGGGCATGGCGACTCCTCTGAGCGATGGCGATATTCTTGAGATCTCTCCCATCATCGATGGCTTCAAGGACGCTGTAACCCTCCGTGGCAATGTGGCTGAGCCGCGACGGTTTGCCTGGTTTCCGGGTATGCGGATCAAAGATCTAATTCCGGATAAGGATGCGCTGCTGACGCGTGATTATTGGCAACAGAGGAACGAGCTTGGACTGCCGGTGCTGGATTCGACCCCGGATGTCCGACGCTATGCGCCCGATACTCCGATTGCCCAGGTCAACGGAAGAGGTGTGAGTCCAACCAGGTCATCGACTGCATTGATGTTGAATCTGCCGAATGCTCAGGACAGCGATACAAACGTATACGGTCATGGCCCACAGTTCAGTCTAGACGGGTCGTCTGTGACCGATAACAACTCGAATACCGCAACGCAGAACGGAGCGATGAACTCGAGCACTACGTCTTCGAATGCGGCCTCGAATATAACCGCAGGAACCACCAATCTGAGCAGTGACGATAGTTCCAGGTCAACGCGTAATGGTGCTTTAGCGTTTCAGGCTGATCGTAATGATGCTCCTGGCGGTAACGATGGTAGCAGTGCTTCCGGCACATCCTTGAGCGCAGGTGTTACCGGTGCTGCTCGCCGTTTTCCTCGTAAAAACGCTGTGGTGTTGAGTGCGCCTGATGTAGATTGGGCGTACGCGGTGGTCCAGCGTCTCAATCGAGCCGATCTTACGACTCAACTCATCCCTTTCAATCTCGGGCGCGTTGTGATTGACAGCGACAATACTCAAAATTTGGAGCTTCAACCCGGCGATGTCGTTACCGTCTTTTCAAAGGCGGACATCCGTGTTCCTCAATCGCAGCAGACCAAGTATGTGCGTCTCGAAGGCGAGTTCAAGGCGGCTGGAACGTATAGTGTGGCTCCAGGAGAGACACTGCGACAGCTTGTAGCCCGTGCCGGCGGGCTGGCTGACAACGCCTATTTGTATGGATCGCAGTTCACCCGTGAATCCACTCGGGTTCTACAGCAGCAGAGATTGAGCGATTATGCAGCGGATCTTGATCGACGGATCAAACTGGCCGAAGCAAATGCTGCGAACAATGCTCTGAATCCGCAGGATGAAGTCGCTAATATTGCTGGCCTACAGAACGCGCGCACGGTTGCGATGCGTCTAAGCCAACTCAAGGCGACGGGCCGGATTGTTCTGAATGTGCGTCCCGACAGTAGTACTATCGCCGACATTCCAGATCTGCCGCTTGAAGATGGAGATGCGTTCGTCGTCCCACAGGTCCCCTTGAGTGTGGACGTATTTGGGTCCGTCTACACGCAGAATTCGTTTCTTTACAATTCTCACAAGCGCGCAGTCGACTATATTCGCGAAGCAGGTGGAGGAACCAGAACTGCTGATGTCAAACGCAGTTACATCGTCCGTGCGGACGGGTCTATTATCAGCCGTCAGTTCTCCTCCGCTCTGTTTACTGGGAACTTTGACTCAATCCATCTCCACCCGGGAGATGCTGTGGTTGTTCCCGAGCAGGTAGATAAGCGCCCGCTGCTGCGCAATCTGGTGGATATCGCGACAATCATTGGCCAATTCGGCCTCGGTATTGCTGCCATCAATGTGCTGTAGGGATGATCGCAAGAGAAGAGTGCCAGGCAGCATGTGGATACCATCCGGTCGAGGCCGGATGGTATCTTGCCCAAATGGGGTTTTTTGCAGTTGTAGTCCCGACGTTGAATGCTGCTGCTGATTGGCCGCTGTTTGCGCCCGCTTTACTTCAGAACGTGAGGCCGGAAGATGTGCTCATCCTCGACTCATCTTCAACGGATGGCACGGTCGATCTGGCCAAGGCGGCAGGCTTCCAGGTACACAGCATTCAGCGAGCGGACTTCAACCATGGCGGCACTCGTCAACTTGCGGTCGATCTCCTGCCGCATGCCGATATTCTGGTCTATCTTACGCAGGATGCCATCCTTGCCGACTCGAAGGATATCGAGACATTGCTCACTGCCTTCATTGACCCGGATGTGGTTGCGGCTTACGGGCGGCAGCTGCCGCGACAGGGGGCGGGCCCGATTGAGAGTCATGCCCGAAGCTTCAACTATCCTGCCCTATCGGATGTGCGAACGCTGAAGATGCGGGATAGCCTTGGGGTCAAAACCATCTTCATTTCGAACTCTTTCGCCGCATACAGGCGTTCCGCGCTGAAGGAGGTTGGTGGTTTTCCTTCCAACACGATCTTTGGTGAAGACACGATTGTTGCCGCCAAATTACTCCTTGCTCATCAGAAGGTCGCCTATGTAGCCGAAGCGCAGGTGTACCACTCTCATCCCTATACCTGGATGCAGGAGTTCAGGCGCTACTTCGATATTGGGGTTTTGCACTCTCGTGAGCGTTGGCTACAGGAAGATTTTGGTAAAGCTGGGAATGAAGGCAAACGTTTCGTCCTCTCTGAGCTGAAATACCTATGGCCGCGACACATGTGGCTCATTCCTTCCACAATCGTTCGTACCTGTCTTAAACTGATCGGTTATCGCCTGGGGAAGGCTGAGCATCGATTAAGCCCTGCATGGAAACGCAGGATCAGTATGCATAGTTCTTTTTGGCAATGAAGTAAGCCGTAGAATCTTTCCCAAATTCAACTGAGTTGGTTACAGTCTGTTACCAAAGTTCTATTAGACTAAGACCAAAGCTGGTCAAGCTAAAGGGGAACGATGACTGACTGCATTCTGGTAACCGGGGGAGCTGGGTTTATCGGCTCCAATTTCGTGATTGAGTGGTTCGCCCAGGGCGGCGGCCCTCTCGTCAATCTGGACAAACTGACCTACGCTGGCAACCTCGAGAATCTCGCTTCCATAGAGTCCAACCCTGCTTATACCTTCGTTCGCGGCGATATCTGCGATGCTGAGCTTGTGGGCCGCCTTTTCGAGGAGCATCACCCTCGTGCCATCGTCCACTTTGCAGCAGAGAGCCATGTCGACCGTTCGATTCTTGGGCCTGAGGCGTTTCTAAAGACCAATATCGACGGGACGTTCACCCTGTTACAGGCCGCCCGGGCCTACTATGGCACGCTTCAGGGCGAGGATAAATCCCGCTTCCGTTTCCTCCACGTCTCCACCGACGAGGTATACGGCACGCTGGGACCTGACGATCCAGCCTTCCATGAGGAGACCCCGTACTCGCCGAACAGCCCGTACGCTGCTTCGAAGGCGTCCTCCGATCACCTGGTCCGCGCCTGGGTCCACACATATGGCTTGCCCGCGGTCATCACGAACTGTTCCAACAACTATGGGCCGTTCCAGTTTCCGGAGAAGCTGATTCCGCTCATGATCTCCAACGCGCTTCAGGGTAAACCGCTGCCTGTCTATGGAGACGGCCAGCAGATCCGCGACTGGCTTTACGTCAGGGATCATTGCCGCGCCATCATGACTGTGCTCGAAAAGGGCACGATTGGCGAGTGCTACAACGTCGGCGGCAACAACCAGCGTGCCAATATCGACGTGGTGAATGCTCTCTGCTCTCTGCTGGATGAGCTTGTGCCGGACTCGGCCAATCGCCCTCACGCGCAGCTCATCACCTACGTGAAAGACCGCCCGGGCCACGATCGCCGCTATGCCATTGACGCACGCAAGATCCAGCGTGAGCTCAACTGGTTCCCAGAGGAGAGCTTCGAAACCGGCTTTCGCAAGACGGTGGAGTGGTATCTCGCCAACGCCGAGTGGGTGGAGCACGTCACGAGCGGTGCCTATCAGCAATGGATGACGTCTAATTACAGCGACCGGACCACGGTTGCTGCCGGAGGAGCACGATGAAGGGGATCCTACTGGCCGGAGGCTCCGGAACCAGGCTGCATCCGGTGACACAGGCGTTGTCGAAGCAGCTTCTGCCGGTCTACGACAAGCCGATGGTGTACTATCCGCTTTCTGCGCTGATGCTTGCAGGCATTCGCGACATCCTCATCATCTCCACGCCGGAGGACACGCCGCGCTTCAAGCAGCTTCTGGGCACCGGCGAGCAGTGGGGCATTTCGCTGACCTATGCCGTGCAGCCTTCGCCGGATGGGCTCGCGCAGGCTTTTCTGATCGGCAAGGAGTTTCTCGCCGGTGAGGGCTGCTGCCTCGTCCTAGGAGACAACATCTTCTACGGCCACGATTTTGCCCATATCCTCCGCGAAGCCGCTGCCCGTCCAGAAGGTGCCACTGTCTTTGCCTATCCGGTGCTTGATCCTGAGCGCTATGGCGTTGTGGAGTTCGACGAGCAGCGGCGAGCGATCTCTCTGGAAGAGAAGCCAGCCAAGCCCAAGTCGCGTTATGCCGTAACCGGTATCTATTTTTACGATGCGCAGGTCGTCGGCATTGCCGAGGGACTCAAGCCCTCGCCACGCGGCGAACTCGAGATCACTGACGTCAACCGTTGGTATCTTGAGCAGGGCCAGCTCCGTACCGAGGTTCTCGGGCGCGGAATTGCCTGGCTCGACACCGGCACTCACGATTCGCTCCTGGAAGCCGCTACGTTTATCAGCACGATTGAACACCGCCAGGGCCTCAAGGTCGCTTGCCCCGAGGAGATCGCCTACCGGCTGGGCTACATTGACGAGGCGCAGTTGAAGGTGCTCGCCGGGCGTATCGCTAAGAGTACCTATGGGCAGTACCTTCTGCGGATGATTGAAGACAAGGTCTACTAATGAGCGATCGTTCTACCGGCTCTGGCCCGATTTTGCTAACGGGTACCTCCGGGCAGGTGGGTGGGCAGCTTTTGCTCACCCTCGCCCCTTTTGGTGAGATTGTTGCGCCGTTACGCCATGAGATGGATCTCTCCCATCCGGACTCGGTTCGCGAGATGATCCGTACCGTCCGCCCACGCTGGATCGTCAACCCCGGTGCGTACACGGCGGTTGATAAGGCCGAGAGCGAACCTGAAATCGCACGTGCGGTCAATCGCGATACGGTTGCCGTGATGGGAGAAGAGGCACAGAAGCTTGGTGCTGCTGTCATTCACTTTTCGACCGATTATGTTTTTCCCGGTCTGGGGACGACACCTTATCTGGAGACGGATGAGCCCGCCCCGATGAGTGTATACGGTGCAACGAAGCTGGCAGGGGAGCAGGCTCTCGCTGCTAGCGGGGCTGCACATCTCATCTTCCGTACCAGCTGGGTCTATGGAGCGACCGGCAAGAACTTTCTCCGCACGATCCTGAAGCTTGCACGGGAGCGGGAGACGCTTCGTATCGTCGCCGACCAGCACGGTGCGCCCACATGGGACTGCGATCTTGCTCGCATGGTGGCCTCCGTGATGGAGCAATGCGAGGCACGCGCTTCGATTGAGGGTACGTCCATTGCGGAGGTCGTAAACGCCGTCAGCGGCGTTTATCACGCTGCCGGGGCAGGAGAGACGACGTGGCACGGATTTGCCAGTGAAGCGGTCCGGCAGATGCAGCAGAAGGAGCCGGCAACTCGCTTCGCCATTCTGGAAGGCATTGCCACCTCGGAGTATCCGACGCCCGCGAATCGTCCGGCCAACTCGCGTCTGAACTGTGGCAAGCTTGAGCGCAGCTTCGGTTGGAAGATGCCGGAGTGGCAGCAATCGCTTCGGTCCGTGATCGCCGAGCTGTAGCCCCGCCTGAACGCTAAACTTGAAGCGGAGTATACCGATGCAGACAACGCAGAGCCGTGGGCTGTTTCTCGACCGGGACGGCGTCATCAATGAAGAGATCGGCTATTTGAACAGGGCCGAGGAGGTCCGGTTCGTTCCCGGGATCTTCTCACTCTGCCGTACAGCGCAGAGGCTTGGGTACAAGCTGATGATCGTCACCAACCAGTCCGGCATCGCTCGCGGTTACTACACCGAGGCCGACTTCCATCGGCTCATGGAGTGGATGCGGGGCGAGTTCCTGCGTGAAAGTGTCACAATCGACGCCGTATACTTCTGCCCCTTCCATCCTGAGCATGGTATCGGTGACTATCGCCGCGAGCATGAAGACCGCAAGCCCAGTCCAGGGATGCTCCGCCGGGGAGCGCGGGAGTTCGATCTCTCCCTGACGCAGAGCGTGCTGGTCGGTGATCGCTGTTCCGACATAACTGCGGCCAACGGAGCAGGGCTCCGGCAAGCATTTCTGCTTGCCGGGACGGAGCCCGCCGGGTGCAAGGGAGCGTTTATCGAAGTTGCAACGCTCACTGAGGTTGAACGCTGGCTTCTCCAACAAGGCTAGAGCCCAGCAGATTACTCAACGGGTGGAAGTTCAGCCTCTGCGAAGAGCTTGCCATTGGCATCTTTGGAACTGACCGACGGCGTCAGGCCCTCCAGTGGCCATGCGATATTCAGCTGAGGGTCGTTCCACAGGATGCAGCGGTCTCCCACCGGATGGTACAGATCGGTCGTCTTATAGAGCACCTCGGCCGTGTCGGAGAGCACGAGGAAGCCGTGGGCGAAGCCTTCGGGGATCCACAGGAGTTCCATCGGGTTCGTGGCTGAGGGTGCCGTAAGAGTAAACCCGGCCCATTTGCCGAAGTCCGGGGAGTTCGCTCTCAAATCGACGGCGACATCCCAGATTGCTCCTGAGAGGACGCGTACCAATTTCCCTTGCGGACGTCCAAGTTGGTAATGAAGCCCACGCAGCACACCTTTTGTGGAGAAAGATTGGTTGTCCTGAGAGAATTGCCGGGGCAGGCCGGCAGCCTCAAAGGTCTGTTCGTTGAATACCTCGGTGAACCATCCACGGTCGTCGCCGAACCGGCGAGGCTGAACAAGTTTAACGTCTTGAAGGGGAGTGTCGATAATCTGCATTTGCATCAAGTGTAAGCAAAAAAGGATCTTCGTAGAGTAATTTGGCGTAAAGATGTGTTCCCATAAGGAGACAGACCAGATTGGAACGCGACAAGAGTCATTCTGATTTTCTTTCCCTTATGTTCTTACGGCAGAACGGTTAGACTTAAGCATCGGATGTCTGGCAGCTATCTGAATTCATCAGGCATCTGAATGGAGACGGAGACTTATAAGGAGGCAGCTTGAGACAGAAGCGGCGCTCAACAAGTCAGCCAGAGTATTGATCCACTTTAGAAATGCTCTCGTCGATACGATGAAATGGGAGCAATATTGGGTTTCCATCAAGAGTCAGCCATGAGATGGAGATCGTTGCAACAAAACTAAGTGCAGCCCGCCAGATTTTATGGCTGTGCTCGAGCGTAAGCGAGACTGAATGAGCATGTCGGATGAGCACCAATTTGCCGAGTTACGATCTTCGGCGACGATGGAAGGTTCATATTTACATCCGGCCAGATCGGTCGGTCACTACGCATGGCAGGCACGCGAGAGTATGCCTGCACAGCTGTTTCGATATCGAGTCGTGAAGCGTGCGATGGATATCTCCTTTGTGCTCATCGCGTTCCCCATCCTGCTCCCTCTTTTCGCGGTAATTTCGATTCTGGTGAAGTGGACTTCGCCAGGTCCCATCTTCTTTTCCCATCGACGCATTCGGAAGAATGGGGCGTTCTTTTCCATGTGGAAGTTCCGGACGATGTGTGTCAACTCCACCGAAGTGCTGGACGAGCATCTCAAGATGCATCCAACAGCGAATGCTGAGTGGAATGCGAACCGCAAGCTGCGCGCTGACCCCCGTGTGACCTCGGTCGGTTCCTTTCTGCGCCGCTACAGCCTGGATGAACTGCCACAGCTTTGGAACGTTCTGATGGGAACTATGAGCCTCGTCGGTCCTCGACCTATCGTTGCGGCGGAAGTAGAGATGTATGCCGACGGCTTTCAATGTTATTGCCGCGTAAAGCCTGGACTGACCGGCCTGTGGCAGGTCTCCGGACGCAGCGAGCTCAGCTATGACGTTCGTGTAGCTCTGGACTGCGAATATGTAGAACGCTGGTCGCTCTCTCGCGATCTGCTGATCCTGATGAAGACCTTCAGGGTGGTCGTGCATCAGGATGGCGCGTTTTAGTCAGCGCCTGAGGATCGTTTCAGGCGGGATGATCCGCTACACTGCCTAAGCCGGATAAAGGACAATCATGGAAGGCATGCGGGAGCTCCTGCGAGGAAATCTGCGTCGCAGCCTACAGGCGATGCAGGAGACAGACCGTCTGGCTGCTGCATGGCCCGTCGTCTGCGGTGTGGCAATGGCGGTGCATGGCGATGTGGTCGGCTACCACGATGGCATCGTGCATGTGCAGGTCTCGGATTGTGGCTGGATGCGCCAGATGATGTCGATGCAGGGCCAGATCGGCGGCGAGCTAGGCAGGATCGCGGGCGTACGCGTAACCGGGATACACTTCGAAATAGCGAAAAGTCACAGGAGGTAGGGTTGGGCAACGCAGAGGCAGTATCGCTGGAAGAGGTTCGCAGGGTGGCGGAGTTGGCCAACCTCGAGCTGACGGTAGAGGAAGAGCCACGGATGCAGCGGGATTTGAACGCGATTCTTGGGCACATCGCGGAGCTGAACCAGCTCGATACGGAGGGTGTTCCGGCGATGGCGCAGGTAGGCGAGATGCTCGCAGGTGACGTGCAGGCAGAGGCAACCGGAGCGGCGCTTCGAGCAGACATGGTGCGGCCTTCGGTCGACCGGGCAGCGGTAATGGCTTCCGCGCCTGAGACCGATGGGCGGTTTTTCAAGGTTCCGAAGGTGATCGAACGGTGAACGGGACGCAGGATATGACGAAGGTGGACATGACCATTGGCGATGTGCGCGCCAAGGTGGCTGAGGGCCGTTTAGCGGCGACAAATATAGCGGAGATGCACTATGCCGCCATCGCGGCTACGGATGGCCAGGTGAACAGCTTTCTGGCGCTGAGCCGGGAGCGCGCCATGGCGCAGGCAGAGAAGATCGATAACATGGCCGCACGCGGTGAGGCGTTGCCCGCGCTGGCGGGCGTCCCGGTGGGGATCAAGGATGTGCTGGCGATGCAGGGTGCTCCAGCAACTGCTGGATCATTGATCCTAAAGGGCTACTGTCCACCTTACGATGCGACGGCAGTGACAAAGCTGGAAGCAGCGGGTGCAGTGCTGTTGGGCAAGTTGAACTGCGACGAGTTCGCCATGGGCTCGTCGAACGAGAATTCGGCTTATGGGCCGGTGAAGAACCCCAGAGCGATGGACCGCGTTCCGGGTGGCTCGAGCGGTGGTTCCGCAGCGGCGGTGGCGGCTGGCTTCGCTGTGGCGTCGCTGGGAACGGATACGGGCGGTTCGATCCGCCAGCCTGCGGCCTTCTGCGGCGTCGTCGGCGTGCTGCCGACCTATGGACGTGTAAGCCGTTACGGCTTGATTGCGTTCGCCTCATCGCTCGACCGCGTCGGGCCGTTCACCAGGAACGTTACAGACGCTGCGACTGTTCTACAGGTGCTTGCGGGCAAGGACACGTTGGATGCTACCTCGTCCGACAGACCGGTGGACGACTATGTCGGCGCGCTCGAAAAGCCTGTCGACGGGCTGCGTGTCGGGGTTCCGGCGGAGTACTTCGGCGAGGGACTCGACCCTGAGATCCGTGCTGCGATCGAACGGACGATTGATGGCCTGAAGGCGGCTGGATGCGTGGTAAAACCGGTGAGTCTACCGCACACGAAGTACGCGGTTCCCACCTATTATGTGATTGCGACGGCTGAGGCCTCGTCGAACCTGTCGCGCTTTGACGGCGTTCGTTTCGGGCTGCGTTCGGAAGAGGCGAACACGCTCTCGGCAATGTTCCGGAAGACGCGTGATGCAGGCTTTGGGGCTGAGGTGAAGCGGCGCATCCTGCTGGGAACCTATGCGCTGAGCGCGGGCTATTACGACGCCTACTACAAGAAGGCGCAGCAGGTCCGGACGCTACTGACGCGAGACTTCCTCGCGGCTTTCGAGCAGGTGGACGTGATCGTCGGGCCTATGACGCCGACACCGGCGTTCAAGCTGGGCGAGAAGACGGATGATCCAATGGAGATGTACCTTGCGGACATCTACTCGGTCGCGGCCAGCCTTGCGGGCATCTGCGGCGTGTCGGTGCCGTGCGGTGAGACCAAGGCTGGTCTTCCGATCGGGGTGCAGATTATGGGTAAGCACTTCGACGAGGTGACGATGCTGCGTGTTGCGCTGGCGGTCGAGACGCAGGGAGTGGCAAAGGTCAGTTAAGCGTATCGCAGGTTGCTAACACGCGGGCTGCTGAAAGTTGCTCGCAACACCCTCTGGCTATGCCGTGTTTCATAGGGTGTAGCACGGAGGTTGTTATGAAGATTACAAGCCTGAAAGGGTTCGTTGCTAAGGCAGTAACGGTCGGCGTTCTGGCAGGAGCATGTGTGATTGCTGTACCGACTCAGGCGCAGGCAGAGCAGTTCGCGGTGGGCGTTCAGGTTGGCTATCCGTACTACGGCCCTCATGTCGGCTATTATGACTTCCACCGTCGTGAGGAGTTCCGCAGGCGCGAGTTTGGCCGCTACCACTATCACGCACCATACTGCTATCGCTAAGTGAACCGGCAGCTGCTGGAAAGGGGCATCCAGCAGCTGCCAGTTTTTTCTACGGAGTGCTTTCTTCAGGGATGGGCTGATAGTAGCGACTCTCCGGATTGGCACAGCCTCGGCAAAGCACCTGACCACCGCGCAGGATCTCCCGGTCGTAGTTGATGCCTTCGCCACACATGGCACAGGCGATGCGCGGGGACTTATAGCCGGGCATCTCGCAGGCGTGAAGCGGAACCTCAACCCATTGCTCACTGAAGAGTTCTTCTTCCGGCAGTTCGCGGTAAGCGAGCATCTGTTGCTGATTCTTCTGCTCGATGTGGGGGTAGAGATCTTTGGCGCGTTGCTTGGAGGATTCGAGTGCGGCGATGCGAATGGCTTTGCCGGTCGCGAGATCGAGAAAGGTCGCGGCCATCTTGCCCCAGTCTTGAAATTTGAGCGCCCGCTTTCCCAGGCGGCAGCCGGTGACGACGGCGATAGCATCCGTGGCGCAGCGGTCAATCTCGACGAAGGTTACGAGGCGCTTGCGGTCGCTTCCCTTCGGCTCCTCGATGCCCAGCCGCTGACAGCCGAGCATCGCCATACGGACGCCGAGAATCTGCCCGGCGCACAGATGTCCGTGGGCGATCTCAGCTTCGCGCAAGAGCTCGTCGAAGGTTTGCATGCTTCCATGATAGCCGCGTACGGCAACGTCACTGTGCCAAGGACGACGGATTGGCGTAGTAGCCGGTTCGTGTTTGGGCGATCAGCCCGGGCTGCTCGATCTTTACCTGGATTGCGTGGTACTCGTCCGGATGCTCGGCGGGGGGAGAGTCGATGGTCAGGACGTAATAGGAGTTTGCCTCGGCCGCGGCTGAGGAGATGAGCGCTGCAACGTCGTTGTTCGAGTTCAGCACTCGGCCGCCGCTCTGCGTAGCGATCACCTGGAGGGAGAGATTACCGGCCTCAGCATCCTTCGGCAAGGCCACGCCTTTCAGAAAGCTCTCATAATAGAACGTGCGGAAACCTCCAGCATCTGCTGTTCCCAGCGGATCGATGCTGTATAAGGCGATCTGGGCACGCCGCAGCGAGGTGTTGAGCGCGACGATCGAGCCGAAGAGTCGCCGCTGCTCGTTGGAGCTCAGATTGACGTGCGGTCCGGAGAGATAGGGCCAGCCAGGGCTAATCCAGATAAGAATCTTTCTTCCAGGCTCTGCCTGTTCTCGAACGGCAATCGAGTTGAGGTTTGTGATGGATAGCTGGAAGCGGTCGACGGCGCCATAGAAGCCCGCCGAGCGGCGCAGGGTACGCAGCTTTGTCACATGCTGTTCAAACGCTGCGATTAAGGCGTTGCCATCACGTGAGGCCCCATTGAGAACCTGGGTGTCGGTGTCGGAGAAGAAGATCATCGAGACCGGGTGAGAAAGCTGACCGCCGTTCTGTCGCAGGAACTTCTCAATGGCATCCCGCCCGAAGGCTACGCTTTGAAAGCTCGCGTTGACCTCATCGACCAGCAGAATGATCTTGACGGGATCGTTCGGCGTCGCTCCACTAACGGCACGGAAGGATGCGATTTCTTGCGGCTTCTTATCATTCAAAACGGCGAAGTCCTGTTGGTGTAAGCCGGATATCAGATTGCCTGCCTTATCCTTCACGACCACATCGAGGGTGATGCGATGATCGGCACTGTGGCTGGCGGCGGGGGATTGTAAAGCCACCGCCTGCTCCGCGCTGGGCATGGAGGGAGGGTTTTGTTGCGGTAACGCTGGAGACGAAAGAGCGAAGAGGAAGAGTAAGGCCCGAGATGAGACGTGCATACGGTTACCTGCCTACGCATTCGATGCGAAAGGACCAACTGGCGGCACAAATTCGTCTCTCATCTTAGCGAAGCTGGCGCGTCGCCTGCCAGATCTTTTGGTCGGTCTTGTACTGGCTTAGAGCGTAGACGGCCCAGATGGTAGCCGGGAGCCAGCCAAGCACCGTGATCTGGAGTATCAGACAGACGATTCCGGCGATGGGACGGCCGATGGTGAAGAATGTCAGCCACGGAAGCAGAAAGGCGATGATGAGTCTCATAGTGTTTTCAAGAGTAATTACGAATCAGCATACGGGATAGTTCCCTAGGGAGCCTCATCGTTATCTCCTTCTTCGATCAGCGACGCGGAGCCGACTACATCGTAGGTGGCCATTGTGCCGCCGGTGGGCTGTAGCGTCACCCTCACGGGCAAGCGCTGCCATCTGGCAGGCTGGCAGACGGGGATGAAGTGATTTGCCTGAGGCCATATGCCGATGTTTTTCTGGACGACCGCGCGACGCGTTCCTAATTGCGCTACGACGGCCACGAGCCCTGGCTTCGCGGTTGCAGTGACGCCACAGTACGCCGCATAGTCGCGGAACCAGACTACGTCGGAGACTCCCGCATCGAAATCTGGAAGATGCAGCGCGGTGATGTGGCCGGTGATGCGGTCAACCAGCAGCCATGGCCCCGGCTGCCACATCCAGTGGGCAGCTGATTCGGAGGGCAGGGAATCGTTGAGGTGCAGCGCACGCCGCACGGTGAAGCTGCGGTCGGTCACGTCGTGGATCTCTCCGAGCGTCCACTCCTTCTGCCGCTCATCGACGAAGAGCGGGCGGATCTTCAGCGTAGTCGACTCGTCGGACTTGTCCTGCGGCGTGGCATCGGGCGGGGTATAGGGCACTTTCCGATACGGCCCGAGGGTGACGGTGTGGACTTTGGGAGCGGCGGCGTGCGCTGACATAGCTATCAGCGAGCACACAAAAATCAGCAGGAGCACAGGAGCGGAGCAAAAGGTCTGCATGCGCGGCAGATTAGCGCGTACCGGCTCAGGATGCAACTAGCGTGGTTGCCGTGACACGACGATGTTCGCTGGATGTGGGCAAAATGTCCTTCTTTTCGGGCAAAAATGCCGTTTCCCACAGCACTTCTTTCCCGGTGTCATTCTGGGTTCGCGCTCTGTGGTCTAAGATTCTCGCAGGCGCTCCTTCCACGCGGAATGCGGAGTAGAATCGTGGTGAAACGCGAGCGAACGTGTTGGCGGAAAGTCCGCAGCATGCGGCACAAATTCAAGCAGCAACGAAAGGATTCAGTACTTTATGTGGAAACCAAATCAGCCCGGAACCTCTCCTTCAACCCCCGAGCCGGTTCGTCCGACGTCCCCAGCATCCCCGAGCTTTGAAGCGGCCTCCACGCGGCCCGCGACGGCTGGTACCGCTGCTTCTGCTGCTCCGAGCGGCGATCAGGCCACCATCGGCAAGTCGCTGGTCATCAAGGGGGAGCTCTCCGGTTCCGAGTCTCTCTACATCGACGGCAAAGTTGAGGGCGCGATCACGCTCCCCGGCAACCGCGTTACCGTGGGCCGCAATGGCCAGGTCGCGGCGAACATCGTCGCTCGCGAGGTCGTTGTACTGGGTAAGGTGCGCGGCAACGTGCAGGCCAGCGACCGCGTCGACATCCGCAGCGAAGGCTCGCTCACCGGCGACGTCATCGCGGCGCGCATCTCGATCGAGGACGGTGCCTTCTTCAAGGGTGGCATCGACATCCGCAAGCCCGGCACCGCCGAGCCCAAGCCGGCAACACCCGCTGAGCCGGTCGCGATCAACTCGTAAGTAGCAAACAAGACAAACGGCCTCGGCATCTGCCGGGGCCGTTTTGCGTGCGTCGTCTTATGCGAGAAGATTGCGAGTGACGGTGAATACCAGTGCAAGCGCAAGCGCCGACTGCACCGCCCAGCGTGGCAGCTCGGGCCAGCAAAATGCCTCGGCTGTCCACGCACGATAGCAGCACAGTGCAGCATATCCAGCGAGCAGCGGAAGCAGTGCCACAAACAACGCGTTCTGATGCATCGCCTCTGTGAGATGGCCATGCAGCAATGCGGCAAGGGCGCGCGTCGAGCCGCACCCCGGGCATTGCAGATGCAGATACTCATGGATAGGACAGCGAGGATAGAAGTGGTACTGCGCCGGCGGAAAGCGCAGGAGCAGCGCTGTCCCCGCAGCAACTCCTGCGCTCGCCGACGCAACCAGAGTGCGACGCCTCTGCTTCAAAGCGCCGTCCTCCGATAGCGAACTGCGTTCTTGATCTCGTTGATGCGGTTCAGGTGGTACTGGTGGTAGAGGCCGCCGAAGAAGAAGGTCATTACGCCGCTGAGACGGAGGCCGAGCGGCTCCGGTCCGTTGAAGTGTTCTTCCAGGTTGGCCCTCATCGTGAACCGCGCGATCAATCGAACCACCCAGCCCGCAAGCGCAATGATGCCGGCGAGCGGATGATGGTGGTAGACGTGATGATGGTGCATCGCAAAGATAAAGCCGAAGGATGCGCCCGAGTTCAAGAGCAGTAGAGCGTATCCGGCAATGTAATAGATCATCGCCTGGCTACCCGGCTGCACACGCTTCATCCATGCCGAGACGATGATGTTCCACACGGCCATGAACAGGCCGCAGGTCAGTACGTTGAACAGCAATACCAGTCCCCACTGGAGGTTCGGCGGATCGGGGTAGGTCGAGGGATCAGCAGCAGTAGCAGTAGAGGCTGGGACCGGATATGCGGCAGGCGCTGCGGCAAACCCGCCAACGCCCGCCGCGCTCAGGACCTGATGCACCGGTAGCCACTCCGGCATGCTGTCGCTCTTGGCTAGATCCGTCGGCAGCACATTGCCGGAGAGGACATAGCGTTGCAGGTCTTCGATGGTGTAGGGGCCATACATCTGGCCGTTGCGTGAAACGTGATAGAGCATCCGCGACTCCTGTCAGGCGACTCATCTGTAGAAACGATGAAACCACGAGGGAAGTTCCCTGACAATGCGTAACGTCGTCACAGGGTCTTGTTATCGGCAGTCGCCAGGATCGTATCCGGTGCGGCGCGGCTGATAAGGATGCGCAGGTCGGTCACCTCGTTGAGTGTAAAGGCAGGCTGACCGGGGGGTGCGGTGACGGCGATGAAGTCCGCACGGTGGACGTCCTGTAAGTAGAAGGACGGGCGTGGGTCGGGCGCAGATGCGGCGACTTCGACATGGCCCAACTCCAGGTTGCGCACGTGACGGAGGTAGAGACCCTGCGAGGGCAGCGGCCCGAACGGGCTGGGATCGGGATACTTATCAACAAGCTCCGGCGGGACGACCTTGAGCCACTCACTGTGGAAGCCGCCCTTGTGGTGCAGGTAGATATTCGAAAGCTTGACGTCCTGGATTGCGTGATCGGGGATGCCGGAGAGAATCGAGCAGATGCGCGCATTGCAGTCGTAGCTGGTCACGTTGTCGACCAGAATGCGCTGGAGGGTTCCCACCTGCGTGCTCTCCTTCGGCCCGCGCAGGCGTGCATTCAACCGGAAGAACAGAGGTGCGGAGACAAGGTCGCGCATGGTCAAATTCGAGATGGTGATGTCCTCGCAGAGTGCGCCGTCCGAGCTCTCGAGCGCGAGCCCTTCGCAGCCTTCGAAGACACAGTTCGAGATGGTGATATTCTTGAAGCCACCGTTCGACTCTGTGCCGCACTTGATGCGCCCGTTGCGCGGGATCTTGGCGTCGCTGCCATACTTCTTGAAGGTGCCGTCGAGGACGCTACCTAGAACGTAGGAGCCGGTGACGATGCAGTTTGTAATTGTCATGTTCTCGGTCGGCTTGGCGTAGCCGAGCGCATAGCTGCTCTTCGGACAGATAGCATCGTCCCATGGGGCATTAACGGAGCAGTTCGAGACGCGGACATTCTTGCAGCAGTCGATGTCCATGCCATCGCGATCCGTGTCGATGGTGAGATTGTCGATGGTCAGGTTATCGACGCCGGTGAGCAGCAAGCCGAAATGGCCGCCCTTCAGGATGCTGAAGTCGCGAAAGATAACGTTGCGGCAGTTCTTCAGCGCGATGGCTTTGTTGCCTACGCCAGGTTGCTCGGCGACGAAGGGTGCGATGTCAACATCATGTCCACGCCCACGTCCGTGAGAGAGCCCTTTGCCATGGATGAGGCCGGGGCCTGTGATGCTGAGATCGTCAAGTCCTTCTCCCCAGAAGAGCGAGTTGTGCCAGTGGTTGTGCCCGTAGTCCTGATAGGCATCCCATACCGTATTGGGCTCAGCAGCATCGTAGGTGCCGCCTTTGTACCCTGTTGTCTCACCCGGTAGCGGAGAGTCGGCGGCGAGGATCGTCGCACCCTGTGCGAGATAGATGCTCACATGGCTCTTGAGCCGGATGGAAAAGCACACCCATGTTCCTGATGGGACGATTACCGTGCCCCCGCCAACGGCTGCCGCGGCCTCGATAGCTTTGTTGATGGCCGGGCTATCGACGGTCTTGCCATCGCCGACTGCGCCATAGGTACGGATGTCGAAGAGGATCGGCGCTGAAGTTCCAGAAGGCGTGGAGGCGTAGGCGGAGGGCATGGTGACTGCGGCTGCAGCGAGTCCCATGCCGCTAAGCTTCAAGAGTTCACGGCGTGCAGAATTGAAGGTTTGCATGACGAACCAATGCTACCAGACGAGATATTTCATTTGAAATCATTCCCAACGTTTCTTGCTGCCGCGCAAAGAAGGCTCTGCCATCTCTACTGGTAGTCGCAAAAAAAAACGGCCTGCTGCGTACCACCATGCAGCAGACCGTTTTTCTTGCAGATGCCTTACAGCTTCGGCAGTTTCGTCGTGTCCCAGCCGCCGCCAAGCGCCTTGATCAGCAGGACGCTTGCATCCATCTGGCGGCGCTCGATGTCGATATCATTGCGCTCGTTAAGGAGCGCCGTCGTCTGCGCTGTAACCACCTGTAGGTACGTATCGAGCCCACCAACATAACGGTTGTTGAAGATCTGCACCGCCGACTCTGCTGACTGCGTTGCCTGATGCTGTTGCTGCGCCTCGCTGTTCAGCACGCGCAGTACGGCAAGATTATCCTCAACCTGTTGGAACGCAGTGAGCGTGGTCTGGCGATAGTTCGCAACCGTCTCGTCGTAGCTGGCCTTTGCCTGTATCACGGTTGAACGTCTGCGGCCATAATCGAAGACCGTCTCCGAGAGCGTAGGGCCGGCCGACCACAACAAGCTAGACGACTTCATAAGATTCGTCAGCGCCGTGGACTCAAGCCCAACCGCCGCACTGAAGGAGACCGTTGGATAATATGCGGCAGTGGCGATACCTACACGGTCGTTCGCCTCAGCTACGCGACGCTCCGCCGATGCAATATCCGGGCGGCGCTCGAGCAACTGCGAAGGCAGCGCCATCGGGATGGCCGGTGGCTGCGCGTTCAACGGTGTCACCTCCAGAGTGAACGATGCAGGAGGCTTGCCGATCAGGACGGCGATCGCATGCTCATACTGTGCACGGATGATTGCAACATCGCTGGCCTGCACACGTGCCGATTCGAGTTGCGTCCTCGCCTGGTCCACGTCGGACTTCGGCGACACACCACCCTCGAATCGGTTCGTCGTGATGCGGTACGCCTCGTCGTAGCTCTTCACCGTATCGTTCAGCAGCTTCTCTTCCGCGTCCGCCGCGCGCGCTTCGAAGTAGTCCATCGCCAGCTCGGCTTGCAGACTCAGCAGAGCCGTCTGTAGATCCCCCGCGCTTGCAGTGGCCTCTTCACGAGCAGCACTCACGCCGCGCCGGATACGGCCCCACACATCGACCTCGTAACTCAGATCGATCGGCAGTTGAACTACGCCCGTACCGAGGCCATTATTAGCAGCAGCCGATGAACTGAAGTAGGGCTGGTTCGAAGAGTCCCGCAACCCGCCAGCGGACGGACCGACGCCAATCGTCGGTGCGAGATTGGACTTGTTGAACTGGATCAGCGCCCGCGCCTCGCGGAACCGGGCTTCAGCCGCCTTGGCGCTCTGGTTCGACGTAGCGACCTGTGGCTCCAGCGTATCCAATTGCTGGTCGTTGAAGATCGTCCACCAATCGCCGCGCAGCGCCGTGTCCGCAGGTTGCGCCGTCTGCCATGCACCGTCTTCCTTGAAGGAAGGGGCCATCGGCACTGTGGGCTTGACATATTTGGGGCCAACCATGCAGCCGCTGAGCAGCAACGTTGTGGCTGCCAGTGTGGTTGTCATGCGACGCATCATTGAGCATCTCCGGACTTGCTGGTATCTGAGATATGTACTGATTGTCCGGTCGCGAGAGAGTCGGACGGATCCACAATTACATTATCTGATGCTGTCACGCCCGTTCCGATCTCTACAATCGCCCCCATGTCGCGTGATATCGTCACCGGAACCAGTACCGCCTTCCCGTCACGCACCACGCCAACCTGTAGGCCCTGGCTCCGGAAGAGCAGTGTATTCGATGGCAGGGACAGGGTCTCCACATGGTCCGGCACCTTGAAGTGGACGAAGACATAAGCACCCGGCAGCAGAAGCCCCTTCGGGTTGGCGACATCCACTTCGACATTCAAGGTACGAGTGCCGGGGTCGATCGCGTTAGAGTTGCGCGTAATCTTTCCTTCGAACTTCTGGCCGGGATACTCATCGAGCGTCAGCGTCGCCTCTCCACCATCGACGATGGACGTGGAATAAACTTCAGGCACGGACACATACACGCGGATCTGGCCGATCGCCGCAAGGTGGAACAGCTCCTGCGGAGTCGTATTCTGCCCCGCTGCAATCAGAGAGCCGATATCGATCCGGCGCGCTGTCACAATGCCATCGAAGGGAGCGTAGACGTTCTCGAACGATTGCAGTTGCTTCAGTCTTCGCACGTTCGCGTTCGATGCTTCAACCGCTGCCTGTTTGGCCGCGGCATCACTCATCGCCTGATCCGTCTCCTGCTTAGAAACTGAGTTCGACTTCAACAGGTTCTGATACCGTTCCGACGTCGTATTCGCCAGGTTGAGGTTGGCCTCGGAACTCTTCAGGTCAGCCTCTGCCACTTGTAGCTGCTGGTCGAGCTCGGGGGTTTCGATCTCGGCCATCAACTGGCCCTTCTTCACCCGCGCTCCAATGTCGAAGTACCACTTCTTCAGATAGCCGCTGGTCCGTGCATAGATCGGTGTATCCGTATATGCCTGCGTGTTTCCGGGCAGCGCGATCGCGTCCGAGAGCTTTGAAGGAGAAGGATGAACAACATCCACAGTAGGAACCGCCGCGGCCGTCGTCTGCTTCTCGAGTGCTCGCTCTGCCGCAGCTCGTGACATCACACCATAGGCGATTACCACCAGCAGAACGATCACGATCACCGCCAGTCCTACCCAGATCGTCTTGGACAGCCCGTGCTTCGGTGGTCCCGGCTGCACCGCCGTGGGGTTCTCGTTTGAAGGCGTCGTCATATCTTCGTTCCTCATACCTGGCAAAGTGGCTGTCTCCATGCTCTCACTCATTGTCTTCTAGGCTCCTGCTGCCAGCTGCTGTGATTGCTGCGTCGTTGCATCCGTATGCTTCCGTCGTCCGTGCAGCAGGGCGAAGACCGCGGGAACAAAGATCAGGGTCGCAATGGTTGCGCACGAGAGGCCGCCGATCACGGCACGTCCCAGGGGCGCATTCTGCTCGCCGCCCTCGCCTGCTCCCAGCGCCATCGGAATCATGCCGATGATCATCGCCAGCGCTGTCATCATGACAGGACGAAAACGAGTCGCTCCCGCTTCAAGCGCAGCCATTACGGCATCTCCATGTTGCTCCAGACGGTCTTTTGCAAAGGACACAACCAGGATACTATTGGCCGTTGCTACGCCCATGCACATGATCGCGCCCATAAGAGCAGGCACGCTCAGCGTAGTATGCGTCACGAACAGGAACAACACGATACCGGCCAGCGCGGCAGGCAACGCCGTGATGATGATGAACGGGTCCAGCCATGACTGGAAGTTCACGACGATCAGCAGGTAGACCAGGACGATTGCGAATCCGAGACCGGCGATCAGGCCGAAATAGGAGGAGTTCATCGTCTCGATCTGTCCGCGTATCCGTAGGAAGCTGCCGCGCGGCAGCTCCTTCTTGTGAGCGTTGACGATCTTTGCAATGTCCCGACCGACCGAGCCCAGGTCGCGCCCCTGCACGCTGCCGTAGATATCGAGCGTCCGGCGGATGTTGTAGTGCGTAATGACCGGCATCTCAGTATCGCGTGTGATGTTGGCAACATCCGCCAGAATCTCCGGCTGCTTCGCTGCGGGAGCGGAAAGAGGAATATTTTGTAGATTGCTCAGCGATTGAACGTCATACTGCGGCGTCTGCGCGACCATGTTGTAGTTCACGCCGTTCTTGTAGTTGAGGTAAAACATCGGTGTGAGTTGCGTGCTGCCGCTCAGGATGTTCAGGATGCTGCTACCGACATCTTTCTCTGAGTAGCCACCCTGGGCTGCTTTGGTGCGATCGATAGCTACATTCAGTACGGGATAGTCGTCAGGCTGTTGAATGCGCAGATCGACCAGTCCCGGAACCTGCCGGAGCTCGGTCAGCATCTGGTCAGCCACCTTGCGATTGCCCGCAATGTCCGCTCCCTCGAACTGCACATCGATCGGAGCAGGCAGACCGAAGTTCAAGATCTGCGTCACGATATCCGAAGGCAGGAAGTAGAACGTCACGCCTGGGAATTCGCGAGGTAGCGAGTCGCGCAACTTCGCGACATAGTCAGCCGTCGGATGATGGTCCTCTTTTAGGGACACGAGAACGTCGGCATCGCTGGCACCCCAGAGACCGGAGGTGGCATGTTGTGTGTTCAGAGTGCTGTAAGGCAATCCGATGTTGTCGAGAATGTTGTCGATTTCGTTCGCAGGCACCTGCTTCCGGATCAACTGCTCCACCAGGTCGCACAGCTTCGCGGTCTCCTCGATACGCGTTCCACTCTTCGCCCGCACATGCAGGATGAACGAGCCGTTATCTGTGCTCGGGAAGAAGTTCTGTCCAAGAAATGGAATCAAAAGGAATCCGCACAGGCAGGCCAGGATGAAGATCGGCACAAAGGCCGCTCTGGCACTGATCAGCCTGCCCAGCAGATCCTGATAAGTGCTCCGTATCTTCTCGAAAAGCAGTTCGAATGCACGCTGGAAGCGGGCGAGAATGTTGTTCGACTTTGGCGCATGGTGATCGTGCTTCTTCAGTAGATACATCGCCATCGTCGGCACCAACGTTCGCGACAGGATGTACGACGCCAGCATGGCAAAGACGACGGATTCGGCGAGCGGCACAAACAGGTACCGCGCCACGCCGCTCAGGAAGAACATCGGCAGGAACACGATGCAGATACACAGGGTCGATACGAGCGCGGGGACGGAGATCTGCGCTGCACCCTGGAGGATGCCATCGTTCAGCTCATAGCCTTCTTCAAGATAGCGCTCGATATTTTCGATCGTTACGGTAGCGTCGTCCACAAGAATGCCGACTGCGAGCGCGAGGCCGCCCAGCGTCATGATATTGATCGTCTGGCCCAGCAGTCCCAGCACAATCACCGACGACAGAATCGACAGTGGAATCGACACAGCGATAATCACCGTGCTGCGCCAGCTTCCGAGGAACAGCAGGATCATCAACCCAGTCAGCACGGCTGCGATCACAGCCTCACGGATGACGCCCTCGACCGATCCGCGAACGAAGATCGATTGGTCGCCAATCGGCGTTATCTTCAGCTCCGGCGGCAGCGTCTGCGCCATGACGGGTAGCAGCTTGCGTATGCCGTCGACGACATCCAGCGTGGAGGCGTTGCCAGACTTGAGCACCGTTGCCAGCACGCCGCGTTTACCATCCTGCCGCACAATGTTCGTCTGCGGAATGCTGCCGTCGGAGATCGTCGCTACATCGCGCACATACACGGTCGTGCCGTTGGACTGCTTCAACGGCAGGTTCCGCAAGCCATCGAGCGTCACCGGTGAGGAGTTCAGGTGGATGTCGTACTCATCCATGCCGATCTTCGCCGTTCCGCCCGGCTGGACGACATTCTGTTGTGACATCGAATTCAGAACATCGATCGGCGATAGTCCCTGGGACTGTAGTGCTTTCGGGTCCAGGTTGATCATGATGGAGCGCTGTTTGCCGCCGTACACATTGGGGATAACCGCGCCGGGAACAGTGACCAGTTGTGGCCGGACAAAGTTCAATCCAATGTCGTTCAACTGTTGTTCGGTCAGCCCATGACCGGAGAGGCCAAGTTGCAAGATCGGCACACTGGATGCGCTGAAGTTGATGATCTGCGGGGGGAGAATACCCGGTGGAAGACTACGAAGTTGGAACTCCGATGCCGCGCTTACCTGCGAATTGGCCGTGTCCAGGCTTGCTCCAGGCTGCAGGTAGACCTTGATGATCACCTGACCATTGAAGGTTGTGGACTCGATATGCTGAATGTTGTCGACAAGCGTCGTCAACACCTTCTCATACGGCGTAGTGACACGACCCTCAAGCTCCTCCGGATTCAGGCCTGTATACTGCCACGCAATCGAGATCACCGGAATATTGATGTTCGGAAAGATGTCGGTCGGGGTGCTCATGATCACGACGGGGGCCGCAATCAAAATGAGGATCGCCAGCACGATGAAGGTGTAGGGCCGGGTCAGGGCTACTTTTACGATCCACATGGTAGAGAACTCGCCTCAGGTAAAAATATTTCGCTCTGTCTACAATAGACACTCTAGTTCGCGATGTGTTTCACAGTTATTTCCGGAGCTGATCAACGGAAAAACCGATAAAATCAAAGCGCGGTCATCCTAAAAAAGGAAGGCAACTCATGGAGTTACGACATCTGCGCTACTTTTGCGCAGTCGCCGACCACGGCACCTTCAGCAAGGCCAGCCGCGAGTTGCATGTCTCTCAATCCGCCATCAGCGAACAGATTGCAGACCTCGAGCGCGAGATCGGGGGTGCTCTGCTTGATCGTCGTCAGCATAAAATCCACCTCAACTCCCACGGCCATCTCTTCCTGGTCGAAGCTCGAAAGACTCTGATTGCCGCTGAACGAGCCCTCGACATCACCCGGCGGTCGTTGCAGGGACAGATCGGGACCCTGGCCATCGGGTTTTTTATCTGGGGTGCGGCTGACTTTTTCTCGCGTATCATCCGCGAGTATCGCAAGCTCCATCCCAATATACGACTGTCCCTTTATGAGATGCATACCAATGTCCAGATGGAAGCTCTCACCTCCGGCAAGATTGACGTAGGCTTTACGCGTCCGCTTGAACCGCCCTTCGACACCACCCTCTGTGCCGAACTCCTGTATCGAGACCCCGTTGTCGTCGCGCTTCCTCGTGAACATCCTCTCGCTGGAAAACCGATCAGGGTCGCATCCCTCGCCACCGAGCGCTTCATCATGTGCGAGCGCAAGGTCACCCCCGCCCTCTTCGACAACATCCTCGCACTCTGCTCCGCCGCAGGCTTCTCGCCGGAGATTGCCCACACCTCCACCACCTGGTCCAGCGTTCTCACCCTCGTCGAATCCGGTGAAGGAATCGCGTTCGTCCCCTCCGGGACGCGCTACCTCGCTACTCCCGGCATTGTCTTCTGCGAGTTGGAGCTACAGAACGCCTCTGTCGGCATCTCGGTCGCCTGGAACCCCAGGTTTGAAGGGCCCGTTCTCATGGACTTCCTGCAGCTAGTCCGCGACATCACGCGCGGCATTCTAGAGGGCTGCCAGTAAGCACCTATTCAGTCGAGGGATGCCCTGCCAGCTTTTCCGGCATATCTGCCAGCACCCAGGTCATCACCGCTAGTGATGCCACGTTCGTCCGGAACTCCTCTGGATTCACCTTGTCGAGCGTGTCCGCCTCGGTATGATGCCAGTCGAAGTAGTGCGCCGCCGTCGTCCGCTCTCCCAGCCCCGGCACGCCTGCCTGCATGAGCGGCTCGATATCCGACCCGCCACCACCTGCCGTGATCGTCTCAGCGCCAACCGGCTTCAGCAGCGTCCCAATCTGTTGCAGCAACTCCAGCGAGTGCTGCTCCGCAGGAGCCAGCGTCGGAGATATGGGCGTCATTGGCCCACCCGGTATCGCCCTGCGCCCGCCACCTGCCGAGCCGTATCCGTACCCAACCGGCTGCTCCGCTCCGCCATCCATTTCGATCGCCGCCACCTGAGTCGATAGCTTATCTCCCATCATTGCGCGATACGCTCGCCCGCCTGCGTCGCCATTCTCCTCATTCACCCAGAACACCACCCGGATCGTCCGCTTTGGCACCATCCCCAGCTTCTTGATCTCGGCCACTGCTGCCAATGACGCCATGATGCCTGAGCCATCATCCTGCGCTCCCTGGCCCACATCCCATGAGTCAATGTGGCCGCCCACGACCACCATCTCCTCCGGGTGTTCGCTCCCTGCCAGGTCACCCATCACATTGCCGCTCTTCGCCTCCGCCTCCATGTGCGCTTCCATCGCCAGATGCACCTTGACTGGCTTGCCTTCGGCGCACAGTCGCTCCAGCATCAGCGCATCCTCAATCGACACCGCCGCTGCCGGAATCTTCGGCTGCTTCTCGTCGTATACCAGCGTCCCGGTGTGCGGAGTCTGCATCGCCAGTGGCGTAATCGACCGAACCAGGACACCAACCGCCCCCAATGCTGCTGCCTCCGAAGGCCCCGCTGTCCGGTACATCACCGTCTGACCATACCCCTCGTATGGCGCGTTGAAGACGACGATCTTGCCCTTCACGCCCTTCTTCCCCAGCTTCTTCAGGTCGTCAAAGGTCGAAACCACCACCACCTCAGCCGTAATGCCGGCCGGTGGAGTTCCCACGCTCATCCCCAGTCCCAGCATGTGCAGCGGCTTCTCCACTGGAGCCACAATCGCCCCGGATTCCTTCCCCCGTACCCACTTCGGCACCATCACCGGCTGGACCGTCACATTCGTCAGACCTTCGCGCTTCATCAGCTCCGCGCTCCACGCAATCGCCCGCTCCAGAGACTCGCTCCCGCTGATCCGTTTCCCGATGTGGTCGCACAGATACGCCAGATTAGCGTAGCCCTCCCCATCGGCAAGGGATGCCTCTATCAGCTTGTCCGCCGCAGGTTTATAGTGTTCGACGATCGAAAAATCACTCTGAGCCCGACCCTGAAGGCAAAAGGGCACTGCGCTCAGAAAAACGATAGGAAGCAGGCGGGCAAGACGTATCAAAACATTCTCCTGGAGGCACTACGATGCAGTGTGAAATTTCCAAAGATGATGCACTAAAGATAACGCGATTCACCGTCCGTTCACACGCCGTTCAAGAAGCATTCGCACGGAGAACCTACCCTTCACATATGTCAAAAAATAGCTTTACCCTGCGGATCTTCGCCGCGCTAGGCCAGCGTGTGTCTCTCTGCATCGCTCTGCTGATTGCTTGCACGCTCTTCCTCTCGCCAGTCGCCAACGCACAATTTGATAACGGAAGCCTGGTCGGCACTGTCCACGACTCCACCGGAGCCGTCATCCCAGCGGCCAGTGTCACCGTCACCAACAAAGACACCAACATCGCGCAGGCCAGCCAGAGTGATGCCTCCGGCAACTACGAGTTTAGCTCCCTCCGCGTCGGCACCTATCGCGTCTCCGCAACTCTCTCCGGCTTCAATACCGCCATTGCTGACAACATCAGCATCAGCGTCGGTGGACGCCAGCGCGTCGATCTCTCCCTCCAGATCGGCGGAACCAGCGAAACCGTCGAGGTAAGCGGCGTCGCCCTCCAGCTCGAGACCGAGACCAGCGAGCGCGGCCAAACGATCACCAACTATCAGAGCGAAGCGTTGCCGCTCGTCAGCCGCAACTACTCCGATCTCCTCGGCCTGGTCGCCGGATCGCGTCAGGCTCCTACCGCCGCTACCACCAGCTCGATCAGCAGCCTCGTGCGCGCCGGAGCCTACAACGTCAACGGCCAGCGCAGCATGTTCAACAACTTCCTGCTCGACGGTATGGACAACAACGCCTACGGCGAAAGCAACCAGGGTTTCGATAACCAGATCATCGCGGTCCCACCCGACTCCGTCGCTCAGTTCCAGGTCGTCACCAACAATGAGAGCGCCGAGTACGGGCGCTCCTCCGGCGCGACCGTTAACGTCGCCACCGCCAGCGGAACCAACCGCTTCCACGCCACGGTCTACGAGTTCATCCGCAACACCGACCTCAACGCAGCAGGCTTCTTCAAGCCAACCACAGTCGGCGGAGCCGGCAACATCATCCCCTTCCAGAAACCCAAGTTCAATCGTAACCAGTTCGGTATGAACTTCGGTGGGCCCATCATCAAGGACAAGCTCTTCTTCTTCCTCGACTACGAAGGCTTCCGCCAGACCCTCACGCCGCTCAGCGTTCTCACCTTGCCCACACTGAATGAGCTCAACGGCAACCTCGTCGTCGATGTAAGAAATCCTTTGACGGGTGAGCTCTACAAGGCCGGTAGCGCTATCCCCACCAATGCGATCAATCCGCTTTCCCTGCAGGTCGTCAACTTCTTCAAGCAGAGTCTCTCCAGCCAGCTCCCGACAGCAGGAGTATCGAACACTGGTCTAGCCGCCAATGACGTGGCTGTGCAGGTGCCGTTTACCGACAAGGCCGACAAGGGCGATCTGCGCCTCGATTATCAGCAGAACCCCAGCAGCTCCTGGTTCCTCCGCGTCAGCGATCGTAAGGAGAATGGCGTCAACTATCCAGCCATCCCCCTGCCGCTCGATGGACAGACTAACGGTGCGATCCGCATTCTCGACCAGCAGGTCGCCCTCGGATACACCCATCTCTTTGGCCAGGACAAGATCCTCGATGTCCGCGTCGGCCTCTCGAAGACTAAGGCCGGCAAGTTCTCGCTCTCCATCGGCGACAACGCCTTCGCCATCCCCGGATTGCCCACCAACCCTGTAGTAGCTGGCGGTCTGCCCTCGATCGGGATCAACGGCTTTACCTCCTTTGGCCGTCAGAGCACCAATCCACAGTGGCAGAACCCAGCCCTTCTCGACCCCAAGGTGAACTTCACCTGGGTCAAAGGCAAACACTCCTTGAAGTTCGGCTATGAGTACGAGCACATCTGGATGGCCGTCAACGACAACAACCCGCTCTATGGCTCCTATACCTATAGCGGGGGCTACAGCCTATGCCCCACCTCGGACACCGCTTCCACCTGCAATCCCAAAGCTGTCTCCGATAACTACTGGGCCGACTTCCTCTTCGGCAACACCAGCTCTTACTCGCTGGCCAACTACTTCGTCGCCCACCTCCGCCAGACCCTGCACAGCGCCTATGCTCAGGATGACTGGAAGGTCCGCCCCAACCTCACCCTCAACCTCGGTGTCCGTTGGGAGTACGGCTCGCCTTACTCTGAGCAGAACAACTACATCTCAAACTTCGATCCCACTTCGCAGACTGTCCTGACCATCACTCCTGGTGCCACGGCAGGCAACGGCATCACCCCCTACAGTGGCAGCGGAGTCTACGGTCACACCCTCGTCAATCCCGATCTCAACGACTTCGCTCCCCGCGTCGGTTTTGCGTACGCAGTGGCTCCCACCACAGCGATTCGCGGCGGGTTCGGCATGAGCTACGTCCACTACACCCGCGCTGGTTCTGGTGACATCCTCGCCATCAACGCACCCCAGGCCCAGTTTGCCGCAGTTAGCCAGATCACCCCGACGACCACCAATCACTGTAGCAGTCCCCTGCCGGCTCAAATCATTGCCGTCGGCACGACAGCTCCAAGCTGCTACGCAACCGCCGATCAGGGCTTCCCGTCCACTCTTGCTACAACCTTCAACTCAGCCACGGATAACGTCACCTACATCCCCAAAAACACCAGGGACAGCTACGTCGAGAGCTACTTCCTCAGCGTCCAGCAGGAGCTAAGCAAGAACACCCTCCTCGATATCGCCTATGTCGGTAATCGCGGCCTCAAGCTACAGGGCTTCCTCAATGCAAACCAGAAGAACCCGTCCATCCTGACGAATGGCAAATTCACACGCCCGTTCGGCAACTGGCCCTCGGACATCACCGAAGCCCTCAACGAGTTCCACTCCAACTACAACTCCCTACAGGTCAAGTACGAGGAGCGCTTCGTTCGGGGGCTCACCCTGTTGAACTCCTTCACTTGGTCTCATGCGCTCGATAACGCCAGCGCCTCACTCGAAGGCAACACGCCGTCGCCTCAGGATGGGAACAACATCGGCGCCGATTACGCGCAGTCGGACTACAACCTGCCCGTTGCCAACGTCACCAGCATCGTCTACGAGCTGCCTATCGGACGCGGTCGCAAGTACCTCGGCTCCTCCAACCCTCTCGTCGATGGAGTGATCGGTGGCTGGCAGATCAGCACCATCAACACCATGCAGGCGGGCACGCCCTTCAACCTTACCTATAGCCCCGGCTCTGCCAATCAGGTCTCCCAGCAGATCTCTGCGACGTATCGTGGTGCGAATGAGTACCGTCCGAACGTCATCCCCGGCGTGAAGCAGATCCTGAACAAGCAGGTATCGGGAACCAGCGGCTATATCCAATACGTCAACCCGGCGGCGTTTGCCCTGCCTGCAACCACGATCAACAATGTTCTCCAGAGCCCGTTCGGAGACGCATCGCGCAATCCTCTCCGAAATACGCCGTTCTATCAGACCGATCTTGCCCTCAATAAGAAATTCGCCACACCCATCGAGAGCCTGAAGGTCGAGTTCCGTACGGAGTTCTATAACATACTCAATCACACCAACCTCTATCTGCCTGGCACGATCGGCGGTACGCTGGGTGCGCCGTCCGCAACCACAGGCGGCCAGATCACCAGCACCTTTGAGCCGCGCATCATCCAGTTCGGCGTCAAAATCCTCTACTAACAGCTAAACCGGCATAAAACCAAGACAGTCCCGAACGCAACCAGCGTTCGGGACTGTCTCGTTAAGCATCCCCTAAAAATGAAACAGGACGTATAACATTCCAATATCGACTGAATATTACCCTATATTTCAATCAAAATAATGCACATATGCCGAGAGATAAAGGCCAATTCTTGCGAAATTTCTGAGCGGTTTACACTGGAATCCTGAGCTCGGAGGAAATAACTTCTTTTATGTCAGCGAAAACCGATGAACGCGGTGACCGGATCATGCGAGCCCTGCTGCGAGCAGGCGATATTACAGTCGAAGAGCTCGTAGAGCAGGTAGGAACATCGGCCCCGAGCATTCGTCGCGACTTGAACCGGCTGGAAAAGCGTGGGCTGGTTCTGCGCACACATGGCGGTGCGACGCTGGTCGAGCCGCTCCTCTATGAGCCGTTCCGGCACGACACCTCCTTCCAGGCCCGCGAGCTGCGGTCTGCGGACCAAAAGCGGCGCATCGGCCTCGCCGCTGCCGAGATGATCCACGAAAAAGAGACGGTCGGGCTCACCGCAGGCACCACCACCACCCAAATCGGTCGATCCCTGCGCCACCGCCGCGGCATCCACGTCGTGACGAACGCCCTCAACATCGGCATGGAGCTGTGCAACCAACCCGCGATCAAAACAACGCTGACGGGTGGCACGCTGAGATGGGCCTGGACCTTTGCGCTTGCAGGGCAGGCCGCACTGAACACATTGAACGATGTCTATCTGGACAAGGTATTTCTAGGTGTCACCGGCTTCGATCTCGAGCGCGGCGCAACCACCCTTGAGGTAGAAGAGGCAACCGTCTCTCGCGCGATGATCCGCCAGGCGAAACAGGTCATCGCTGTCGCGGATTCCACCAAGATCGGAACGGTTAGCCCGGCCCTCATCTGCCCTCTTTCGAGCATCCATATGCTAGTCACTGACCTCGATCTATCGCAGGAGAAGTACGACGCGATCATCGCTCTCGGAATTCAAGTCATCCGTGCCTGAGCCCACCAAGGCGCTCTGAAGCACACAGACGACAGATCTGCTCTTTGCGGCGAGAGCCACTCCGAGTGCGGTGCTCAACCGTGCGAGTTAGCGTTCACGAAATAATCGACGTTTACTTCCACGTTATCTCGAGAAAAGTCACCCTCAATAAGTATCGACTGCCCTAAAAGTTGGGCAACTAGCCATTTTTACGTCGATAACCGCACGACCCCCTTGAAAACGATGCGATTCAAGAGATAATTTCATTCACTAGACCAATTCTGTTCACATTGGCATGTTTTGAACAAAATTTTGCTTGTTCTAACCCATATCAGCCTTCTTATCTTTATTTACAGAGCGTCCAGGAGACCTACCTATTATGTTCCTCACCCGTAAAGCCGTACTGAGCGCAGCTTTTTTCAGCTGTCTTTGTTTGGCCAATTCAGCAGCACAGGCCCAGACGATTACCGCGTCCGTCAACGGTACCGTCACTGACTCCACCGGCGCGATTCTCCCCAACGCCACCATCCTGATCAAGAACGTCTCGACTGGCGTCGTTACCACGGCCACGACCAACGGCGATGGCCAATACAGTGCGCGCTTCCTCCAGATCGGTCAGTACACGATCACCATCCAGGAGAAGGGCTTCAAGAGCCTCACCACTGCCCCCTTCACGCTGGAAGTGGATCAGGTCGCCAAGATCGACGGCCATCTCGAGATCGGTGAGTCGAACCAGACTGTCACCGTCACCGATCAGCTTCAGCCGATCCTCGACACCGACAACTCGACGCTGACCACGACCTTTACCGCGAACACGATCCAGAATCTCCCGCTGAACGGGCGCAACTTCTCGTCCATCACGATGTTCCTGCCCGGCGCAGTTGCAACCGAGCCCACCAGCATGTCGAACACCAACGCGATCGAGCGCGACACCAACCAGGGCGGTCAAGTCTCAGTCAACGGCAACCGCAACCAGACGAACAACTACCTGCTCGACGGTATCGAGATCAACGAGACCATCAACAATGTCATCGGCTACAACCCCAGCCCCGACGCGATCGAGAACCTTACCGTCATTACCTCGAACGCCGGAGCCGAGTACGGCAACGTCAACGGCGGCGACGTGGTCGCGGTCCTCAAGAGCGGTACTAACCACTACCATGGATCGGCCTTCGCCTTTCTCGAGAACTACAATCTAGACGCCAACACCTGGGCCAACAAGGCCGCTGGCAACCCGCGTCAGCCCTTCACCCAGACCATCTTTGGTGGCACCTTCGGCGGCCCATCAAGAAGGACAAGCTCTTCTTCTTTGTGGACTATTCGGCATCTCGTTACCACAAGGGCGGAACCGAGGCGGCTTCGGTTATTCCGGCGGCTTTCCGCAAGGGCGACTTCTCTGCGTTGCCCGTTCAGCTCACCCACTATGTCGCCGGTCAGGGACAGGTTGCTTACACCAACAATCAGGTTCCGATCACCAACCCTGTCGCGATCTACCTTTTCGCTCATCCTGAGCTCTATCCGCTTCCGAATCAGACACCGGCTCTCAAATCCATCGCTCTGGACAACTACATCGGCACCTATCGCAACACTGTGCGCAACGATCAGGGCGACGTGAAGATCGATTACACCCTCAGTGCGCATGACTCCATCATGGCCCGCTACTCGCAGGGTGAGGCTGCGGATGCAACGCCGAAGACGCCCATCGCTATTACTTTCCCAGGGACAAACAGTTATCCCTTCAAGGGTATAGCGCTCAACTGGGTCCACACCTTCTCGCCGCGCATCGTCAATGAGGCCCGCGGCGGTTGGTCGCGTGTCCGCTGGGTCCAGAGCATTCCTCAAGACACCACCGGAGTTTTCGGCACCAATGGCAACTCCATCGTTGGCATCAATGCGGCTCAGCCTTACCCCGGGTTCGCGTTGCAGGACTTTTCGAATAGTCAGGCTATTTCTGGTCAGTCTGCCTCCAACCAGACCTACTACACGAACTTCGGCACCTTCGGAGGCGGCAGCAGCCTGATCGATAATACCTTCACCTACGGCGACGATCTGTCGCTTCAGCTCAACAAGCACAACGTCAAGGTTGGTGTGGAGATTCTCCGCTACCAGCAAAACAACTTCTATCCTGGTAACGACGGTGTCATGGGACGAATTCAGTACGCAGGTGCCTTTACCGGATCGAACGTAGCGGACTTCGTGACCAACAACATCTACTACGCCGGTATCGCCGGAGATGTTGGCCGTTCCGGTCAGCGCCAGTACCGCGACGCTGCCTTTATCCAGGACGACTGGAAGGTGACGTCGAACTTGACCCTCAACCTCGGCATGCGTTATGAGTTCGACCAGCCGATCTACGAGGTCAATAACAAGCAGGGCAACGTCGATCTCACCACTGGTGTCTACTACGAGGCCGGCGCAGCCGGTGCAGCCGCTGCCTTTGGCGATGCTCGCGCCCTCTACCACCCCACCTATACCAACTTTATGCCACGTGTCGGCTTCTCCTACCAGCCGAAGCCACGCATGGTTATTCGCGGCGGCTACGGCATCACCAACTACCTTGAAGGCACCGGCGCGAATCTGCGTCTCAACTTTAATCCTCCGTTCCAGCCTGCGTATACCTACACGGCAGTTGCCGCATCCGCAACCAGCGCCGGAACTCCGCTGACCGTCCAGACCGCAATCCCGACAGACGTCTCCGGTAGCCTCTCAAGCAACACCTACCGTGCCTGGGATAAGCACCTCAAGCCGGCCTTCATTCAGGAGTTCACGCTCTCGACGGAGTACCAGCTCGACAACAAGACCTCGGTTGTTTTGGGCTACGTTGGCCAGACCGGGCAGCATTTGATCGATGCCCGCGCTGGCAACCAGCTCACCGCACCGGGAACCACAGCTCCTTATGCCACGCTGGTTGGACAGAATGGAAGCGTCGTCGTGACTGAAACGGAATCGATGATGAACTACAACGCCGCGCAGCTTCAGATGCGTCGCCGCCAAAGCAACGGTCTGGAATACCAGATCAACTACACCTTCGCCAAGGCGATGACCAACAATCCTGGCTTCTTCGGCACCGCTAGCGTCAACGGGGCAAGCCCCTACTGGCAGAACGGCTATAACGGTCATGCGGACTACGGTCCGAGCGGCTTTGATACCCGTCACAACATGAGTGCTACCGCTGTCTATGCGCTGCCCTTCGGTCACGGAAAGCAGTTCGGCGGCAACTCGAACTGGCTCGTCAATGAGGTCGCAGGCGGCTGGAAGATCACCGGAACGGCGATGGCCTACTCCGGTCTGCCCGTTACTATCACCGGCCCAAACAGCACGAGCGTCAACAACAAGACCGCTCGTGCCAACCACTACCAACACCTGAAGATCGCCAACCGTACTCTGAACAACTGGTTCGGCACTGACAATACAGTCAATCACCCTGTCCCGATCAAAACCGTGACGAATGGTGTCACCATCACAAAGACCATCAACGGCTGCACTACGACTTCGGCGCAATCGTACGGTTGTGCCTATGGCCCCACCACCGGCAATGAGTTCGGCTCCGCCGCCGTAGGCACCGAGCGTGCCCCCGGCTACGAGCAGATCGACCTCACCGCCGGTAAGGCCTTCACCATCTACCACGAACAGGCGCTCGAGTTCCGCGCGGATTTCTTCAACGCCTTCAACATCGCCAGCTACAAGAACCCTGACAACGGGATCGCCGACAGCAACTTCGGTCAGATCAGCGACGTTCGTTCGCCCCAGCGTCAGATCCAGTTCTCCTTGCACTACGCATTCTAAGCAGGATGACTGGTATATTCCTTGGGCCGGAGAGAATTCATTCTCCGGCCCTTTTTTTTCATGAAGCAATCACCCTTGAATCGAGAGATCGAATGAAGAAGCTCATCTGCCTTTTCCTGCTAGGAGCAACAGCAGTCTGGAGCCAGACACCCGCAGTGGCGCAGACCAAAACACTCTTCTACATGGGAGACGGTGCCCCCTCCGTTCACTCCTTTATGGAACACAAGGACAAGATCGACATCATCTCGCCCACCTGGTACAGCATCGACGAGAACGGCCTCGTCACCGGCGAGCCTCAGCCCGATGTACTCCGCGTCGCGAAGCAGTCGCACATCTCCATCGTGCCCATCTTCGCCCTCTTCAACAAGGACGGCATCCACAAGCTGGCCAACGATGAGAAGGCGCAGGACGAGATGAACCGGGCCTTCGTCCGCGAGTGCAAAGAGAACGGCTACGACGGCATCCAGTACGACGTCGAAGACGTTATGTGGACCGATCGCGACGCGCTTTCCGCCATGGTCAAAAAGACCGCCGACGTACTCCACAAAGAGCATCTACAGCTCCAGATCGCCGTCGTCCCCAACGCACCCGGACACGCCGGCAGCACAGCATTCGGCAAGTGGATCTACGAAGAGTGGCGCGGCGCATACGATCTCAAGGCGCTCGGAGAGTCGGTCGATCTCCTCTGCCTCATGACCTACGACCAGCACACCCGCTGGACCACACCCGGCCCCGTAGGCGGCTGGATCTGGACCACCCAGAACCTCGAGTACGCACTCAAGTTCGTGCCCAGGAACAAGCTCTCGTTCGGCATATCTCTCTACGGCTATCACTGGTTCACCGGCGACCCTGGCATGGACGAAAAAACCAAGAAGCCCAACAGCACAGCGGAGTACATCTCGCAGCCCAACGCCATCTATCTGCGCGACACCTACGGCGGCAAAGAGCAGTGGGACGAGCAGGATCATGCCCCATGGTTCTTCTTCTATCGCGACCAGATGCGCGAATGGATCTTCTACACCGACAAGCGAGCCTTCAACGATCGCTACACGCTCGCAAAGCAGAACGGCTTGGCTGGCATCTGCTCCTGGGTGCTCGGGGAAGAAGATCCGGCGATCTGGACGACACTGCCGGATCGCAAGTAATCGGCACGCGCTACATCAATCATGGAAATATCTGCATGGCGGCTCTTAAAGGAGCCGCCATTTTGTGCCGAAAAGTGGAGTGTTGCTCTCCAACATAGCCATGGCAATGGTCAACAATCGAGCGCCCGTGAAACACAAAGCGGCCAAAGTCCTACCGAGCGCCCTTCCGCCTCGATCCCACATAAGGTATAAAATTCATGATCCAGCCTATCAAGAGCGCTCTCGTTCCATTCTTTGGATAAGATGAGCTGCCCAGTGCTGGGTCTTAGACTACGATTTTCTCGTGCACTCCCGCATCGATCAGCTAGGCATGGACAAATAGACAAACGCTTGTCTATTTGTCCTTCACGCGAGCACATCGTTCCTGGATAGCGTCGCGAAATTTTACGCCACGCTTCTTCATCCCATCTTTACCGCTCAAGGAGCCCTGCCCCATGGAACCATCATCCACGCATCGCCGCTTCGCTGGCATCGTCGCTCGGCGCGTCACTCTCAATGCTGGTGAGAGCCGCACCGTCATCCTTCCGCTCGACACCAACGAGCTAGGCTTCTGGAGCCCGCAAACCCATCGCTGGTCCATCGAGCCCGGTGCATTCGACCTCTGGACCGGTCAGGACTCGAACGCCTCCGACCACCTGGCCTTCACCGTAACGCAGTAGCCTCTCCGCGCAGATACCGCATAGCCCACACCATCAGCAGTACCAGCACGCACGCAGCCACACACGGCACCGTCAGTCCTGCGCGCAGCGATCCAAAGTGAGTCGAAACCAGTCCCGTCATCCACGGAAAGATAGCGGAGCCCAGTCCCGCCATCACAAACACACGATTGCCGCGAAACCGTGGCAACACCAGCGCCAGCAGCAGCGGATACAGCGGCCCCAAACCAAACCCCACAAAGAACGCCAACGGCAGCAACAGCGCGCCAATGCGCGTCGCACACACAGCCGCAGTACACACTGCCACCAGCCCAAGGTGCAGCCGGAAGATTCGCCTCGTCGGCAGCCGCGTCATCAGCGACGTTGAGTGCAGAGCCCGGCTGATTAGCAGCCCTGCCCAGAACGCCGATGTCGCCGTCACCGCTCCCGCCACGCTATGGTCTGCCCGCTTCACATACGTCGTCAGCCATCCACCGATCGAGCTCTCGACGCCCACCACCAGCGCCGAGATCAACCCCAGCAACACCGGCAGCGGAGGCAGTGACATCCCCCGTTCTTCCGTCGTGACGATGCCCGGGCTAGGGAAGCGCATCTCCACCGCAACTGTCCACACCACCAGCACAGCAAAACAACAACCCAGCATCGCGAACAGATAGGCGATGCTCGACGTGCGCAAAGCATGCTCCGCCAGCGTCGGACAGGCCAGCGCCCCCAACGCCCACAGCATGTTCAACCGGTTCATCTCCTGCGGACGGCGCTCCGCCTCGCGTTGCGATCGCAACAGACTGATCGAGGTCATCGTGATCCCCAACCCGAGCCCATAGCAGAAGATCAGCGGAAACAGAGCATCGTGTCCCGCATAGATCAGCGCAAAACAAGCCAGCGCCGTCAGCAGAGCCCCCCGAGCGACCGAGCCGGCAGGTTTTCCTCGGCTCGCCAGTGCCCCCAGCGTCGATCCGATCCACGCCAGCAAAAACAGCAGGCCACCGCCGCGGTCTTCAAGCGACCAGTGCGCAAGAATCGCAGGCAGCACCGCCCCCAGCAACGCGACCCCGACCCCAGTCAGCATAAACAATGTAGAGATCATCACCGTCGAAGCCATCGTCAGCCGCCGCGAAGGGAAGCCCACACTTGGCTCAGTAGAAGATGCGATAGTATCGGTGACTCTCACTCCATCCGGTATACATCGGAACCCACATCCCCGCCAGAACTGCCAGCCAGGGCCGTAGCCACCTACGTCTGGTAGCTAAGAATGCGTCCATGAACCTTCGATCCCATCCAGCCGCGCACCAGCGCCGCAAAGGGCTCTTATTCAAGTGAAATAGGGAAGGGAATAGAAAGAATGGTCGGGGCGGAGGGATTCGAACCCCCGACCCTCTGGTCCCAAACCAGATGCGCTACCAGACTGCGCTACGCCCCGACTCTTATCAGTTTATCTTACCTGCTGCCGCAATCGCGTCAGTGTTTGAAGTGAATCTCGATTCCCATCAGATCGTGAAAGATATGCACCGCAATCCACCCCATCAGCAGCAGCGGAAGGACCGCCAACAACAGCATCACCGCAGTCAGCCCCACCAGAAACAGCCAGTCGCCCCACTCGTTCTTTCGTGGCCGGTTCAAACTGCGCTCCAGCAGCGCATAGTTCCGCCGGTTCGCCTTCCAGGCAATGTCGAACCAATCCCCCACAAACGGGATCATCCCTACCCCAACCTCGATCCCCACATTCGCCACCATCCGCAGGATCGTCACATACGGCACCCCGCGAAACCACGCCGCCAGCACGATAATGCTCGACGCCAGTCCCCCCAGAATGTCGCCAATCCCCGGAATCAACCCCACAATTCCATCAATCCCGAACCGGAACGACGTCCCCGGAATCCGGAACCAGTCGTCCAGCACATGCGATAGCAGGTCGAGGTTGTGGTCGTCGAACAGACGCGCCCCATGCCGCTCCCGAGCTCTCTGCCCTGGAGGAAGAACCTCAGGTTCTATCGCCACGCGAATTGGTTTCACCGCCATACGTCATTGGATGCTATTCTTCCGCCCTCGCCGATGCTACAATTACAGTATTGTGGCGGCTATAGTTCAGTGGCAGAACGCCGCTCTGTGGCAGCGGATGTCGTGGGTTCGAAACCCACTAGCCGCCCCAAAAATTCCCCATATATAAGCAGCAAGACTCAGCCGCGTGGAAAGCATACCAATCACCCCACCGCCGACCGTCGCAGCTCGCCTCTTCATCGGGACCTCCGGCTGGGCCTATCCCACCTGGAAGCCCGGCTTCTATCCTCCAAAGACCTCGGCGAAAAATTTCCTCAGCTTCTACGCCTCCCAGCTCACCTCCGTCGAGGTCAACTACACCTTCCGCACCCTTCCTACCGCAAAGCAGCTTGAGGACTGGCTCGCTGCTACTCCGCCGCACTTCCGTTTCAGCTTCAAGGCCCCGCAGCGCATCACCCACTTCAGCCGCCTGCGCGACTGCGAAGCCCTCGTGCACCAGTTCGTTGAAGCCTTAGCTCCCGTGCGCGAAGCAAACCAGCTCGGCCTTCTGCTCTTCCAGCTTCCCCCCAACTTCAAGGCTGACCCCGACACTCTCAGCCGTCTCGCCACCTTCCTCGCCCTGCCCGCTCTCGCCGACCACCAGCTCGCCTTCGAGTTCCGCCACGAAAGCTGGTTCACCGATGCCGCCTACACCCTCCTCCGCCAACACAACGCCGCCCTCTGTATCGCCGAGTCCGATGAACTGACCACGCCCGAGGTCCACACCGCCCGTACCCACACAGCCTTCCGTCTCCGACGCAACGGCGGCTACACCCAACCCGAGCTTCATACCCTCGCCGCCCGCCTCACCGCTCTTGCCGCAGATCGCGACGTCTACGCCTATCTCAAACACGAGGACGAGCCCATCGGCCCCCTCAACGCCGCCGCTCTTCTTGAAGCAGCAACGAAATCAGCAGGGAGGCGAGCATGAGCACAGCCATCCAGCTTCACCTCAGCCCCTTTAATCCTCGCCGCCTCCTCACCAACGGCCACCTCCAAACCATCCTCGGCAACTATCTTCCCCGGCCCAACACCCTCCCCCCATCCGAGCCCGAGCTCGTCGAGGTCTCCCCCGCGACCGACGGCCAAATTGCCAGCCAGGTCCTCTGCCATTGCCACTGGCAGCCCGCCGACGTACGCTCCGCTGCGCCCACCGCCATCATCGTCCACGGCCTCGAAGGCTCCTCGAACTCCCAGTACGTCGTCGGCAACGCCAACAAGCTCTGGCAGGCGGGCGGCAACATCATCCGCATGAACATGCGCAACTGCGGAGGCACCGAGAAGCTCTCGCACACCCTCTACCACTCCGGCCTCTCTGGTGACGTTCTCGCCGTCATGCAGCACTTCGTCGCCACCCGCCATCTCGAAAGCGTCTCCCTCATTGGCTACTCCATGGGCGGTAACCTCGTGCTCAAGCTCGCCGGCGATCTCGGCACCTCTGCTCCCCTCCAGCTTCACTCCGTCATCGGCGTCTCTCCCGCTGTCGACCTCGGCCCCTCCGCCGACGCCCTCCATCGCCCCAGCAACCGCCTCTACGAGTGGAAGTTTCTCCGTGCGCTCCTCCAGCGCTTCCGCCGCAAAGCCGCGCTCTTTCCTCGCGTCTACGACGCCTCCCGTGCCGACTACATCCGCTCCCTCCGCGAGTTCGACGACCAGGTCACCTCCCTCTACTCCGGCTTCTCCAACGCCGACGACTACTACCACCGCGCCGCCGCCGCCCGTGTCCTCGACCGCATCGCCGTCCCCACCCTCATCCTCCACGCCCTGGACGACCCCTTCGTCATCATCACTCCAGCCACCCGCGCCAAAATCACCGCCAACCCCAACATCACCTATATCGAGTCCGCCCACGGAGGCCACTGCGCCTTCCTCGCTCCCCCAAACCCCACCACCCGCGACGACGGCTACTGGGCCGAGACCACCCTCCTCCGCTTCCTCTTCGCCAACGCCTGAGCTTTTTACAACTGTCTCCCCAAAAACACTGTCATCCTGAGCAAACCAGAAGGTCCCGCATCCACCTTCGCCATCAATCTCTTACACTTCCTCCACAACCAGCTAAAATAAAAGATTCATGCTCGCCGAATGGTCTGCCGAATGTACCGCTGATGATCCCATCCTCGTCGTCCCATGGTCGGATCCCTCCGATCCCAGCGGCATGCGCTTCGTCGATCTTCGCGAGAACCCCTACGACCTCGACCACCTTCCCGAAGCTGAGCGCAACCCTCCCCTCATGCAAGCCCTCCGCTCTCTCAACGCTCCCCGCTCGCTCCTCTTCACCGCTAAGTGCGATGCCTGGTCGCTCGATTCCGACGAGCTCGAAGCTCTCATTCTCAATCTCGACCCCGACCTCGACGGTCACCCCGACAACCCCACCGGCTTCGCCAGTTACATCGATCTCCTCTGGCGCGACCGCCAGATCTTCATCTCCTTCCACCAGCAACAGCAGCTTCTCGACCGTCTCACCCGCCGCGCCGCCGCCCTCGATCACCCCGAGGCTGCCCTCGACTTCGTCCTTCGTCCCGCCCTCATCGACCTCACCGGCCCGCAGGAAGGCTTCGCCATAAGTCTCTACGTCAAAGCCATCGGCCCCGACCTCGACACCGCCTGGCACCGCTGGGCCGCCGCCCTCGACGACGTCGTCTCCCTCCTTCGCAGCAAAGATCTCCTCCTCGCCTGACCGCAACACGCTACAATCACAGCAGATGCGCGGGCGAGTAGCTCAATCGGATAGAGCACGAGCCTTCTAAGCTCGGGGTTGCAGGTTCGATCCCTGCCTCGCCTACCACACCGCCATCTTCTTCATCCAGCAGAGCTGCCACCTACTCCGCCAAACTGTCATCCTGAGCGAAGTGCGCAGCACGCAGTCGAAGGACCTGCGGTTGTCTTTGTTGTTGCTTGTTTTTTGGTTGTCATTCCGTAGCGAAGCGGAGGAATCTGCTGTTGCTTTCTTTGCCCACCCCAAACACTGTCATCCTGAGCGGAGCAAAGCGTAACCGAAGGACCTGCGGTTGCTGTTGCCCGTTCTTCAGCCAAAAACCAAACCCTACATCTCCATCATCGTCACCGGAAACGCCGGATCCTCAGCCACCAACCCTCCACCCGCATCCTTCCGTCCCATCGTATGCCGCAATCCAGCCAGCGCAATAAACCCAAGCGCCAGCCCGCACACCCCATCCCACCGCCAGTGCACCCACGCCACCGTCGCTAGCGCCGACCCCGCTGCCGCCCCGGTAAAGTACACCGTCATATACACCGTATTCAACCGGCTCCGAGCCGAAGGCACCAGCCCAAAGATGCGTGTCTGGTTCGCCACCTGCGTCATCTGAGCTCCCAGGTCCAGAACCACCACGCCCATCGCCAGCGCCGCAATATGCCATCCCATCGCCAGCGCCGCCCGCTCCTCGCCCCATAGCAAAAGATACGAAGCCGCCAGCGTGCAGATTCCCACCGTCACTACATATCGTGGCCCATGCCTGTCCGAAAGCCGCCCCGCCACCGGTGCGATCATCGCCCCCGCCGCGCCCACCAGCCCAAACGTCCCTGCTACTCCCGGGCCCAGCCCATAGTGGCTGTCCAGCACGAACGCCAGCGTCGTCCAGAAGCAGCTAAACGACGCAAACACCAGCGCTCCTATCATGCATGACTCCCGCAGCAGCGGCTCCGTTCGCCACAGCGTCCACAGAGACCGCATCGCCGCGCCATAGCTCAGCTCATGCTTCGGCGGCAGCTTCGGCATCACCCACAACAGCAGCGGCACGAACGCCGCATTCATCACCGCCGCAACCGCAAACACCCACCGCCACCCGTGGATGTGGCTCACCCATCCCGCAAACGTCCGCGCCAGCAAAATCCCCAGTAGCAGCCCCGTCATCACGATCCCGATCGCGCGCCCACGCTCCTTATCTCCCACCAGGTCCGGCGCAATCGGCAGAGCAATATGCGTCACCGAAGCCAGCAGCCCCATCACCGCGCTCGCTATGATCAGCCACGTCAGGTTCGGAGCCACCGCTACCAGCAGCAGCGCCACCGACACCGCCCCATACATCCGCATCATCAGCCCGCGCCGCTCCAGCACATCGCCCAGCGGCACAAACGTCAGCAGCCCGACCGCATACCCCACCTGCGTCGCCACCGCGATAAATCCCGTCTGTCCCGCCGTCGCTCCATAACTGTGACCCATCGCCAGCAGCAACGGCTGGTTGTAGTAGATCGTCGAAACACCAACTGCACATGCCAGCCCTAGAAAGGGCAGAGGAGCCCGGGGTATCGCAGTCGGCGTAGAGGGTGGGGTTTTCGAAGTCATCGGTAAAGGTAGCTGTCGTCTCCAGTCTAAAACCTCCCAACGCCTGCCCGACGATTCTTCTACTCTCGTTCACCAAGCTGTAGTACCGTTATCGCCATCCGTGCAGTACCCCGATTTGGCTCTGGCTATCAAGCAATTGAAAGCATGAAAGGACTCAATATCACTATGGGCAAACGTGCATTCGCGGAATTCCTCGGAACCTTCTGGCTCGTTCTCGGCGGCTGTGGAGCCGCAGTCCTGGCCGCAGGCTTCCCACAGATGGGCATCGCCTTCGTCGGCGTCGCCTTTGCCTTTGGGCTCACCGTCCTCACCATGGCCTATGCCATCGGCCACATCTCTGGATGCCACCTCAACCCGGCAGTCAGCATCGGTCTCGCAGTAGGAGGCCGCTTCAAGTGGTCCGAACTCCCCGCCTACGTCATCGCGCAGGTCGCCGGAGCCATCGCCGGCTCTGCCGTCCTCTATGCCATCGCCAGCGGCAAGGACGGCTTCGACGTCCACGCCGGATTCGCCTCCAACGGCTACGGTCTGCACTCGCCCGGCGGCTACTCTCTCGTCGCCTGCATCCTCTGCGAGATCGTCATGACCTTCATCTTCCTCATGATCATCCTCGGCGCCACCGACGCCCGCGCGCCCAAGGGCTTCGCGCCCATCGCCATCGGCTTCGGCCTCACCCTCATCCACCTCATCAGCATTCCCGTCACCAATACCTCGGTCAATCCCGCCCGCAGCACCGGCCCCGCCATCTTCGCCGGAGGCTGGGCGCTCCAACAGCTATGGGTCTTCTGGCTCGCCCCAATCGTTGGAGCAGCACTGGCCGGTATCGTCTACCTCATCCTCGCCCGGCAGCCGGTTCTTCCCGTCGACCAGGCCGAAGCCACCGTAGCCAAAGCCATGGAAACCTAAATCTCCAGACGACCACCAAGGGCCGGGACACCCTCCCGGCCCTTGGTGGTTCGACCTTTACGACAGCTACTCTACTTTGAGGTGTCGAACTCCAAAGACGCCAATCTCCACCCGGTCGCGCCCATTCTTCTTCGCTCGATAGAGCGCATCGTCTGCGGCGTCGATCAACTCCGCCGTCGTCCCCGAATGCGGATGCTCCGATACGGCAAGCCCAATGCTGATGGTTGTACGATGTTCGGGTTCATAGGAGATATCGAGTGAAGCTACGGCCTTCTGCATCCTCGCCGCAACCAGCTCCGCACCAGCCTGGTCCGTCGTCGGCAACAGCAGCAGAAACTCCTCCCCGCCATACCGAGCCAGCAGATCGCCGCTCCGCGGAAGCCCATCGCGCATCGCCTGTGCGATCCGGATAAGGCACCTATCCCCATGCGGATGACCATACCGGTCGTTCAGCTTCTTGAAGTAGTCGATGTCGATGATCAGTAGTGCCAGTGGATGCCGCGTTCGCACCGTTCGGTTCCACTCCATCTCCAGCGTCCGATCGAAGTGCCGCCGGTTGGCAACTCCCGTCAGACTGTCGGTCAGCGAAATCGCCTCTAGCCGGTCGTGCGCCTCGCGCAGTCTCTGTTCAGCCCGGACCGAAAGGCTCTGCAACATCGTCGTTCGGATGGAATAGATCGACAGCGCAAGCAGAGCCGATACAATCCCCGCGTAAAAATGCTGCCGCATCACGGCAAAGCTGAGCAGAAACAGCGCCGCTGTAAAAAAGGTCGGGCTCAGGTTGTCGATGAACAGCATTAGCTTGCCGCGGTCGAAGACCGGAGAGTCCTCCGTCCTCCCTCGCACCAGAAGAACCGACGCCGCTGCGAGGAACAGAAAAGGAAGGTCCGAGAGCAGATCATAAAAACCGGTATTCCCATGGTTCGTCAGATACACGTAGTTTGAGATCGCGATGCAGATCGTGTAGATCCACAGAAAGCACGTGAGCGCCCAATAAAAATAGTGGGAATCGCCTTTCCGCTGGTGCGCAAACAGCCGCAGCGAGGCGCTTCCCGCGAGTACCAGGTTTTCGACGGTGTAGATCAAAATCAGTGTGGATGCGCTGATCGGTTCAATCGGCTTGTGTGTAAATGGGGAGACCGTGAAGAAGGCAAGGTAGATCAGATACGCCGTCATCACGGCCTGAATACTATCCAGCCATACAAAAAACAGTCTCCTGTCCTGCCGTGTTGGCGTAGAGATGGCAAGCAGGATGGGGACGCCAAAGATAAAGATGATAAAGTCCGACGACGAAGCATTCGCAGACGACACATGCTGCACAAGCTCCTGCCATCCCTCAAGCGCTGCCCCACAACACCACAGCAAGATCCCCACGCCCACCATAGTCCATGGCAGACGCATATCCGCCGGGCCAGCTTGTGCCCGTCGGATACATCCCGTGACCGCGAGAAGCGTTGCAACGATCACGAAGCAGTATGAAATCGCCGCTGCATGGGCCGAGCACACCGCCATGGACAGTCCATGCAGCAGAACGTACGCCGCCGCTGCTGCCAGCAACAATCGCAAGGTCAACGGTCGGCTTAGCATATGGGGATCCAGAGTCTGTTCCCGGCGGCTTTGACGTGAACCGGCATTCGGTTCCCACGGTCCGGTGCTACAGCCCCTTCGCGAAAATTCCGTGCAAGCAGCGCAACTGCAATAACTCGACATGCAAAGCCTGTCTTATGTGACGCTTGAGCGACTGGCTTGGATGTATCGCCGTCATACCCGCAGGCGTTCAGCTATGGCCTCTGCGATCTCTTACCTCATCGCCCCAGCACTAGCTTGGCGATAGTCGCCAACTGCATAAAGCTCGTCCCTTCGTATATCTTCCCAATCTTCGCATCCCGGAACAGTTTTTCAACAGGAAAATCCTTCACGAACCCCGATCCCCCATACACCTCGACCGCCAGGCTCGCCACTCGCTCCGCCACCTGCGACGCCAGGTACTTGCACATCGCCGCCTCCTTCAAAAACTCCGCCCCCGCATCCTTCAGACGAGCCGCGTTGTAGACCATCAGCCGCGCCGCCTCTACCTCCGTCGCCATCTCCGCCAGTTGAAACTGCATCGCTTGAAACTCCACCAGAGCCTTCCCAAACTGCTTCCGCTCCTTTGCAAATCCCGCCGCATGTCCCCATGCACCACCCGCGAGCCCCAACATCTGCGCTCCAATCCCAATCCGCCCCTCGTTCAGTGTCTCAATAGCGATCTTGTATCCTTTGCCGACCTCCCCAAGCACCTGCGCCGCCGGCACCACACAATCGTTGAAGATCAGCTCGCATGTGCTCGAAGCTCGAATCCCCAGCTTGTCCTCCTTCTTCCCCAGCCGGAAACCCGCCGCGCCCTTCTCCACCAGAAACGCCGTAATCCCCTTGTACCCAGCCGATGGATCGACCGTGGCAAAGACGATAAACAGGCCCGCCTCCTTCGCATTTGTGATCCAGAGCTTCTGCCCGTTCAGCACCCACTCATCACCGCGCTGTACCGCTCGCGTCGCCAGCGCAAACGCATCCGACCCCGACCCGGCCTCGCTCAACGCATAAGCCCCAATCGTGTCCACCGCCAGCCGAGGCAGATACCTCTTCTTCTGTTCTTTATTCGCCCATCGGATCAGGGCATTGATGCACAGCGTATTCTGCACATCCACCAGCACTCCCACCGACGGATCCACCGCCGACAAGGCTTCCACCGCCAGGATCGCTTCGAAAAAAGTCCCACCCGCCCCGCCATACTCCTCGGAGATCTCAATTCCCATCAATCCCAGCTCAAAGAGCTGTCGGACCAATCCAGCATCCATCGCCTGCGCCTCGTCCATCCCGCGCACCAGAGGAGCGATCCGCTCTTCTGCAAACTGCCGCACCGTGTCCCGAAACATCCGCTCGTCGTCACTTAATTGTGTCAGCGCCCTCGCGCCACCATGCTCAGCCATCCCTCACCTCGGAAAGTGAGTCTAGCATTCCGTCACAATAAATGAATAGAGATTCATTCCAGGGCGCTGTAACTACAAAAGTGTAACTACAAAACCGTAACTCCGCTTTTGTAGTTACAGTCGGGATTTTGACCTAGCTGGCCGCCACGAGGCGTCCCCGGCGGCTCACAATTGTCAAGCGCTCGCTGTTCAATATCTTCTTCGCCTGACCCTTCGCATGGCTCGCCCAAGGCCCCACCGGGTCCAGCCGGACATACATCAGCCAGTGCCGCAGAGCACGCCGCCGCTGACCCTGCCTCTCATACGCCAGCGCCAGGTTGTAGTGTGCATCCGCATACTGTGGAACCAGCGCAATCGCCCGTAGATACGCGGTGATTGCTTCATCCAGCCGCTGCATCTCGTCCAGCACATTGCCCAGGTCGAAGAACGCCAGCGCATACTCCGGATCGGCCAGTGTGGCCTGCCGATACAGATTTTCCGCCGCGTAAAACTCGCGCTGCCCATACCGGATCGTCCCTAGATTGATCGCTGCCGGGGCATGTTTCGGGTTCTCTGCGAGAATCTCCTCATACAGAGCCGCTGCCTCCAAAATTGTCTTCGGATTCTCTTCCAGGCGCACCGCATGTAGGAATAAGTCCTGCGTATTCAATGTCTTTTGCAAGGGATCGATCGCGCCCGACGGCAAAACCACCCGGAGCGAAGCCCCTGATTTTGTATCGAAGTCGAAAGAAAGCTGTTGCGTCATAGGGTCCAGCAGCGTGCCCTCATAACGAAACGCCAGCCGCGACCCACGCCGCACCGCGCTCGATTCCATCAGCGCATTGCGCATGCCCGACACACGCTGCATCGCCTCCACATACTGACGGATGCTCCTTGCCGAGATGCGCGTTGCACGCAGGTCGCGCACCGTTCGCAACTGGCCAAGCTCTTCAAACGAATAGTCTTGGTTGGGAAGAATCAGTCCTGCTCGCTCCCACGCCGCTAACTGGCGCGCCTGCAAGTGAAGAATGCGGAGTACATCATGACGGCTATATCGGGTCACTTGGGTGTCTCGGTTGGCCTTGTTCATCATTCTCCGGCTGACTCTACCCAGAGTATGCGGCCCATCTCCGCGCCAATCAAGCAAAATTCCGCTAAGTCGATCAAATAGCGGTGGATAACTTGTACCAAATCAGATTCCAAATCAAACAAGAACCCACAAGATGTAGGTTGGAGAAAAAATGACCTGACATTCCACCCGTATCAACTCTTGCCATGCAAGTAAATATCAACAGCTCAGCCGCTCTCTGGAGTACTGCAGAGAGCGGCTGAGCTGTTGTGGGCCTGGTCGCAACAATTTAGAAGCTATATCCAAAGGAGAACTGCATAATTCTCGGAGGGTTTGGCTGCGAGACAGCGGTGAAGGTTTTGAACCCGCCAGTTCCATTGTTGGGCGCGAGTGTGCACGTCTGATTCAAGGTGCTTCCATCACCGCATGTAGCGGTGTACTCCACTTGATTGATACCACTGCCCGCCTCGACGTAGTAGTTCGGTGAATTGAACAGGTTGAACACCTGTGCTTTGAGAGAGATGTATTGTTTCTCGTGAATCGTGAACCTGCGTTCCAGGCCCAGGTCGATCTCCGTGATCCATGGCCCGGTAAACGAATTCATTCCTTCTCCTGGAGCCAGGCCATAACCAGGCGAATTACCTCCCACTAAGCCTGCCGCGGTATTCGGTGTAGCCTGTAACGCTGCTGTATCGTTCAACGAGCTGATTACCCCCGTGTAAGGCCTTCCCGAGTTGAACTGTGAAATCGTGCTGATCGTCCAATCCGACAGCAATAGACGCTCAGCCTTGTTGCTTGTGGTGATCTCAGGCCGATAGACGACACCCACACTGAGTCGGTGACGCATGTCCAGCAGCGATAAGCCACGGGTTTCGCCCAGATTGAACTGGTTGTAGAAGTCCACGCCCGATTGTGTCGACTTCGAGAGCGTGTAGGCCGCGATCACATTTGCTCCATGCGCTACCTGACGGTTCAACTGCGTGAAGAGCGAAACATAGTTGTTGATCCCCGGACTAATCAACGCATTGATCTGGTTGAAGCTGGAGCTGATTGCGCCTTCCTGTAAAACGCCGGTGTCGAGATTCGGTTCAACCAGAGTCTTCCCGTTCGGGAGAACAAATGTTGTGGTTCCAGTCGGCTGCTTCCGGTTCAAGTCATACGCCGTGGAAGATGTAAGGTGCATCCCGTGGGACCACAAACTACCCACTGTCAGGATCGTCTGGGGTGCGAGCTCTTGATCAATCTGCAAACTAGCATTCACCACAGACGGCGTCTTGTAGTTCGGTGAAATTGCGACGATGTTGCTCGCGCCGCTGAAGCGCGAATCGTTGCTCGCCAGTTTATTCGGGAATACGACCGCCTGCGCAGTAGGAAGAGTGCTCGTTGAAAAGTCGAGAAGGTTTAGGCTAGTCTGCAATACTCCGTCAGTCTGAGTAGAGTTCTGATAGTTGCCGCCGACAAAAATTTCATAGTAGAGTCCCGCTCCGCCACGGACGACCGTCTTGGAGAAGGGAGCATAGGAAAAACCAAAACGAGGCGAAACTCTCTGATATTGGTTATTGAAGTGCTGCGTCAAAGGCAGCGCCGGATTCCCGCTCGGGTTCGGATAGATCTGAAAATCTTCGCGCAACCCACCCGTCAGCGTTAGGTTTGGAGTGATGCGGTAAGTGTCATTCAGAAAGAATCCCGTAAAGGGATCAGAAAAATTGAACTTCGGATTGCCAGTTGTTTGCTCGAAGATGTTCCACTTGCCCAACGCAAACGCCTGCAAGCTCAAGAAAATATACTGGCCATTGAAGGTTCCGGGATTACTGTTTGCAATCGAGTCATGGTTGTAATCCACTCCAAACTCAAGCTGATGCTTCCCATGTGTCAACGTGACATGATCGGCAAACTGCCACTGATACTCACGGAGGTTGTTATAGGAGAACGTGGCGTTTCCCATCAGGAAGACTGAAGGTGCTGTAAGAATGATCTCCGGTGCATTTGGATCGACTAAACCCGAGGGAGTGTAATACTGCTCATCTCGCACATAGCTGGTATGCATGTCATTCACCGCAGACGAGTTCAGAACGCGGGTCCAGTGAACCGTCGCGACATGATCTTTGACGCCATTATTTCCTAGCAACTCATCTGCTCCGAAGGGCTCCGGACTAAAGGTGATGATGCCGCCTGGAGATTTGAAGTTGTTGTAGTTGTAAAGCATCGTGATTCTGTCTTTCGCGCTCAACTGCCAATCGACCTTGGGAAAAAACTCGAGGTCGTCACGGCGGCGTGCTCTTGGTCCGAGATTCGACTTGATCTCGTGAAGCGCGTTTGCCACACCCTGGAGATAGATCGGATTGGTCGGGTCAGCAGTCGCTTCGTCTTGCGAGATGCTTGCGGCCATAGGAAAGTGAGAATTGTAAGCAGGCAAGGTCGAGCTTGAAGGAACGCCGAAGCTTGTCTGGTCGATAGCGGATTGAGCTTGATTCAGGGCATAAAGCGGATCTCTGTGCCGCTGTTGCTCGTAGTCGAAGTAAAAGAATAACTTGTCTTTTACGATAGGGCCACCGATGTCCGCACCGAACTGCTGCAATGTATTTTGCAGCTTTGGATTTCCTGCTGCCTTGTCAACAGCGTCGTTCGCACCCGTACCCGAGTTGCGGTTGTAGTAGAAAAGATCACCATGATATTGGTTGGTGCCTGACTTAGTCACGGTGTTGATGAAGCCTGCTCCGGCACCTCCATAAGCCGCGTTGTAGACATTCGGCTGAACCTGAAATTCCTGGATGGCCTGTAGCCCGAAGATGTAAGGGATACGCGTAAACCCGCGATTATCGCCATAGTAGTAACTGGTCGCATCCGATCCATCGACAGTGAAGGCACTAGCTCCATTCGCGTTCGATGCCCCGCCTGCCGTGTTGTTATACCCGGAGAGATCCCCTCCCGATTGGCCTGCGAAGCTAATATGGCCAAACTGCCCATCTGCTGTAACGTTCGGTGTCAGCAATACAAAATCGGTGTATCGCCGTCCGCTTAGGGGCAATCCATCGATCGTAGATTTCTCAATCAATGTACCCACCGTCGTATCTGTGGGATTGAGATCCGAGCCAGTAGCCTCCACAACAACCTGTTGGCTGATATCCCCGATCGAGAGTACCGCTTCTGCGTCAGCCGTGTGCCCCACCCCAACGGATAAATTTTGTATCTGTGTCTTTTTGAATCCGGTGGCGCTAAAGCTTGCCTTGTATGCCCCAACCGGCAATGCTGGAAAGCTAAAAATCCCATCAGAGTTCGTCTTAGCGCTAAGTGTCATACCCGTGGTATCACTTACCACTGTAACAACCACGTTGGCTAGGAGTGCCCCACTGGCATCTCGGACAGTTCCTGTAATCGCCCCGGTAGAGACAGCATTTTGCGCATAGCTTTCGGTCGAATATAAAAGTATGCCGAAGCAGAGAAAATATGTAATCAACCTACAAATACTAACGCGCATGTGCGGCCCTCCAGAGAGTCATGAATGAAATGAATGAGACGTATTGCAATACATATGAACTTGCTCGATCAGTAGAGATAGAAAATAAATGTATCTCCGATTGGGCCGGAACAGTGCAAGGCAATTGTGCAGATTTTTCTGGCTACATTCTGATTCGATTGAGATGCTTCGACTAGTCTTGTCAACACCAGCAGAATCAATTGTGTTGCAGCTAGCTGCACCTGAATCCAATTTTTGGAACTGAGTCTGAAACGTACTTGTGATCCAATCGAATGTCAATACCTAAATTGCGAGGCTGGCATGGCTCCCGCTATAACGCTCCTGCATCGCCAACTGAAAGAGTATGAGATGCCATGCGTTGAGTATCTTGGATGGGACATAGTGTCAAAATTGATCTCCGATCGAAGATGTAGAGCGTTTGGACGAACAGGTCATCCATGGCGTGAGAGAAGCGTTGCAACTCTTTCGCGAGATTCTATTCATTCGATGGGGACGGCGGATAAGGTACGGATCTAATCTGCATAAGTCATAGAAAGAGAATTTATCTTAGTCGCCAAGCCGAGATTTGGCAGCGACAAGTCCTTTGCAAGAAGGGCGATTAGGTTACTTTAAATATCTAAAATAAAGTCAATATCTCGACTTGATTTTCCCGTTGAATGCTAGACATAGCCGCTTGTAACTTCATGACGAAATCTCATAATAGACATTTAATTAAATCTCTTATTTAGTACTCGATGGACTCACCAGAGTAGTGAAAGAAAATAATGAGTTCAGCAGACGGTGCTCGCTACATATAAGAAGTAGTATCACTGGCTGCTAACAGCGAACGAGTGTTATTTAGAATATCCACCGGTTTAGGTATTTAGTTATTGGGTGCCGAAGATTTTGGATGGAGCAGCGATCTTTTATTTACTCTGGGAAATAGCATAGCCTTCTGCAATCAATCGCCAGTGTCATCCAATCCAGAATCATGAAACTGCTTTCGGATAAATAATGAGGCACGTATTGAGCGGGATATTCTTCGCGTCACCCAGAATGGTGAATTCGGAATCCAACAACGTGTGTGTCTGTGTTTCCACCTGCAACGAAGCTTGTCTCGAGGACGATCTCAAAGTCTTCCAACTGCCCATTTTGCCCGAGCGCTTTACGCAGAAATGGTTCTATTTCTTTGCGCGCAAGGAGGAAGTCGGCCGCGGCTTTGTCGCCCTGGGCCGTTGCTCCTTGCAATATCAGGACGTGACCGTTGTGGTTCAGATTTTTGCTCAAAGTAATCAGTGAGTAGCCGTAGTGTGACTTGGTATCAGTTTGGCGCCACTGAAAGATCGCCGGTTCCCCAGATTGCGGATGAAGGTTGACGATGCTGATAGAGTTTTCGACCGCGTCATAAATCATGCGGAAATTCTGGTCGCGAGAGAAAAGTTGCTCCCATGGGTTATAGTTCGGTCCGCCAATAAGGATTGCCTGCGAGTCTTTGAGGTTATCGAGACGGAGGTCGCGAGCGAACATTGTGGTTAGCTGTCCATCGGAGACCTGTGGCAGACGCGCAAGTTTCACTGCGAGATCGACCGAAAAGTAGGGAGTATAGTTTCGGGTCGCAATGGGGGCCCAGGAGAAACCGGATGGAGTCTGTGCGAGCGGCTCTTTGAGCCACGAACGGGAAGAGTACTCCTCAGTGGTGAGCTGCCGCGTGGCCATGTTCTCGAACATATTCGCTCCGCCGTCGCCGACGACGAACAGCGTCTCGCGCCCCGGTTGGAAGAGTGCCTGCCAGAGCTTATCCGTAGGTGAGGGATCGACTGCAGAGAGGAGTCGTTCGATAACTGGGAATTTGGATCGTGCAAACTCAAACGACAACACGCTGACTGTAAGCAGAAGAAGACAAAAGGCGGCGATGCGGTAGAGCAGACGACGAGGCGGGGTGTCACTCAGTGGACGAGGATGTGGAAGCCTGCTGAAGGTCGGTGTGTCCTCTTGCGCCAGCTTGTCATGGGGTCTCGGCGCGTAGAAAGGGACGTAGGCTCCCCGAGGGATGTGTAGGCGGATTGGCTCGTTGACGCCTTCCTGTGTAAAGTACTGGTCCAGACGCAAACGAAGACGGCTGGCATGAGAGCGGACGATGCCGTCGATGCTCGGATCGTAGTTCTGCGGGCGTCCAAAGACGGCTTCGCCAATCTGCTGCTCACTGATCTCGTTCAGCCGGCCCTGCTGGTCGAGTGTGCAGATGTGCAATAAAAAGCTGGAGAGGCGTTCCGACTTACTAAAAGAGGGAGAGATGACGATGCGTTCGACGAGCTTCCTCTTCACCTCTAAGGAAACTTCAACCAGCCGATCGTCCAACGAAGGCACCAGTGCTGTTTGACCTTTATTCATGATTACTTTCATGAAAGCAGTCTTGCGTGAATGGAGCATGAACAAAACTACTAGCTTTTCCATTCTTAGTCTAGGCTCAACAAAGCGTGTTACAGCGAGGTAAATCATTCTTGCATAGGTGCTTATTGCGTTTAACAGTTAAAGTTGCGGCGAAATCTCTAGGAATTCTGGATGACCTTAAGCTACGTTCACGGAGGTAGAACACGACGTTGCGCTTGACCTGCCCAAAGGACACGAACGATGAACCCTGAACCATTCGAACTTCCGAGAAAGATGGACCACGATCTTATGTCGCCTCCGCATGCTCTTATGTCTCGCTCTCTTCTCCAGTTCCCGAGAGCTCTCAGGATTGTTTGCCTCGTCGTTTTGTTGTTTGCCTGTGCGTTTGGCAGCGCTTCTGCATACGCACAGTTTGATGCCGCGGCTGTGCTGGGAACGGTGAAGGACCAGACTGGTGCCGTGGTTCCCGGCGCGACCGTGGTGCTGACAAACCTCTCCAAGAACGTTTCCGTGACTATTGCGGCGGACGCGAATGGTGACTACCAGTTTCCGGTTGTACAGATTGGTGAGTACGGACTGACAGTGAGCAAGGCAGGCTTCGCCAGCGCGACCTCGCAGCATTTCACGGTACAGATCGGTGCACGACAGCGTGTTGATATGCAGTTGGCTCTTGGTTCCGAGACGCAGGAGATAACGGTGAGCGGTGCCGCTACGTTGCTTGAGACGGACTCGAGCGACCGTGGGCAGGTGATCTCGGCCAAGGAGCTCGTGAACTTGCCGCTGAATGGCCGCGCCTATGCTGACCTGACTACGCTGGTTCCAGGCGTCCGAAAGTCGCTCATCGAGGATGGTTCCATCACGAGCCGCGACGGCGCTTACAACGTGAATGGAATGCGGTCAAACGCGAACAACTTCCTGCTTGATGGGCTCGACAACAATGCATATCAGGAGGCAAACCAGGGCTACTCCAACCAGGCGATCATCCCGTCACCGGATGCGCTGCAGGAGTTTCGCGTACAGACCGACAACTACGCGGCGGAGTTTGGGCGCGCGGGCGGCGGCGTCATCAACGTTAGCTTCCGCAGCGGAACCAACCAGTTCCACGGCGTTGCTTATGACTATCTCCGTAACACGGTGTTGAATGCCTTTGGACCATTTCTGGGGACGGGTTCGAAGCCAACGTTGATCCAGAACCAATTTGGCGCAACGCTGGGTGGTCCAATCTTGAAAGATAAGCTCTTCTTCTTCGTGGACTATGAAGGGCTGCGCCACAAGGACACGAGCCTACAGACCGCAACCGTACCGACTCTAGGCGAGCGTCAGGGAGTCTTCGTTCAGGCAGATGGCGTGACGCCGATTGCGCTACAGAACCCGGTAACCGGTGCGAAGTATGCGAACGGTGTGATTCCAGTGTCCGACCAAAGCGCCTTCGGTATCGCCGTTGTCAACGCGCTGCCTGCGCCTAACTTGTCAGTTGCTCTTGGCCAACCTAACTATAGCTCTAACCCTGCCAATACGATTCAAGACGACCATGGCGATGCACGCATCGATGCCTTCCTTAGCCCTCGGCTGACGTTCTTCGGGCGCTACAGCCAGCGTCAGTACACCATCGTGGCCGCCCCGCCGATCACCGGCATTGCGGGCGGCAATAGCAATGGAACGCTTTACGCCCGGACGAAGCAGATGGCCAGCGGCATAACCTTCAACGTCTCCCCGCGTACTCTGATTGAGGCTCGGTTCGGTGTCGATCTGACCCACAGCGGTAAGTCGCCCTATAACTTGGGAGCGACGAACCTCGTGACCTTTCCGAATGCACCGACCGATCCTTCGATCATCGGCGGTGTGAACACGCAGGCTGTAGCCGGCTTCAGCCAGTTTGGCCGCCAGGCCACGAATCCGCAGTTCACCGATCCATATCTTGCCAACCCGAAGGTAACGGTCTCGCATATTCGTGGTCGTCACACGTTCAAGGCTGGATATGAGTATGGCTGGCTGAACCAGGCCATCTCAGACTTTCACCCGAAGTATGGCTCGGACACCTATGCTGGCCAGTTCAGCCGGACAACGGCTACGGCTTCCTCGAACACTGCCATCACCGGCGCGAACAACCTTGCGGACTTTCTGGTCGGAGCGCGCTCGCACTATGAGCTGAATAACATCGCCGAGGTGAACTATGAACGGCGTTGGGACTATGTCTTTGCTCAGGACGATTGGAAGGTCAATGACCGTCTGTCCCTGAACTACGGCCTTCGTTACGAGTTCCTGACGCCGAACTTCGCGGATGACAATCACATCGTCAACTTCGATCCAACCTCGAACGCCCTGATCCTTGCGACATCCGGTTCGCTCTACAACCGCAGCCTGGTCGATCCAAATTACAACAACTTCGCCCCGCGGTTCGGCTTTGCATACTCAGTCGCGCCAAAGACCACAGTACGTGGTGGCTATGCGTTGAGCTATGCACCATACTTCCGCTTCGGCGGCGAGGGATTGCTCGCCTACAACGGGCCTTACGTAGTCGATGCGACGATCGATCAGACGCCACCAAGCGGCTTCGGTGCAGCGAAGACTCCGCTCCCGAACTGTACCGCCGACCAGGACCCGACCACCTGCTTCCGCACGACGCAGCAAGGGTATGTCCCAAACTTCGCCAGCTCTGCCAGCTTCTCGACGCTGAAAGCGCAGACGCGTTATATTCCGCGCAAAGACCCAACGCCATACACCCAGACCACCTTCGTCGGCGTACAGCAGGAGTTCCCGCACTCTACGCTACTGGACATCGCCTGGGTGTGGAACCATGCTGTCCACCTGAATGCACTCACTGACTACAACCAGGCCGCACCACAGGACGCCACCTGCCAAACAACACCATCCACCTGCCAAACGCTACAGGCACGGCGGCCTATATCCAACTTCACCAACATCCTGGCGAACCTTCCTGTTGGTTATTTGCAGTACCAGTCGTTACAGGTGAAGCTCGAGAAACGGTATGCAGATGGGATCTATCTATTGAACTCCTTTACCTGGTCGCACGGCATCGACAACGTCGGCAGTGACCTTGAATATGCGAACGGCGACTCGAACGTCGTGAATTTTTACAACATTCGCGGTGATCGCGGGCGCTCCGGCTATGATCAGCCGATCAACGACACCACAACCGTAGTCTGGGATCTTCCCTACGGCAAAGAGCGTCACTTTGGAGCGACTGCTCCACTGCTAGTGCAAGAGGCTCTTGGAGGATGGCAGCTCACGGCGATCAACCAGGTGACAAGTGGTCTGCCGGTGAATCTGGTCTATTCGCCCAACACAAACGCACAAGTGAGCACGACGAGCGCGACGTACAGTTATCGGGCCAGTCTGACCGGCTCGCTGGCCGCGGTCTATAACCCGAAGACGGCTTGGGTGAAGACAGCGACGCAGCTCGGCAATGTGTATAACAACACCTCCATTACCTACTGCGGAGCAGCGCCGACAGGCAGCAACCCCGCAGTCTGCCTGCCTACCTACGCGCAGCCCTTCGGGAATGCAGGACGCAATACGCTGCGCTCTCTAGCGTATGGGTCGCTCGATCTGGGCTTGCACAAACGCTTCGCTCTCTATAAGGAGCGGACTGGTCTGGAGTTTCGTGCCGAAGCATTCAACGTGCTGAATGCAACCAACTACAAGTCGCCCAACAGCACGGCAGGAGGCAGCAGCTTCGGAGCTTACACCGCAGGCACCGTCTATCCTTCGCGGCAGCTGCAGCTTGCTCTTCGGCTTACCTACTAAAACCAGTGACGTCCCTGCGATTATCTCGGCATATGTCGAGATAATCGTAGGGACACTCCCATAAATCTTCTACGACAATACTCCGCATCTCGAGAGGAAACGTCTTGTCCAAATCGATCAAGCTTTCACGTCGCTCCTTTCTTTTGGCGTCCTCTGCGGCTGCCGCTGTCAACACACTGAACAGCTCGGCCTGGGCGCTCTCGACGCTCCAGAACCTCCCCCAACATGACGCCGTCCTTCCCAATCGTGACGGCCTGCTCAAGTTCAATCCGGATGGCAGCGTCCGGCCATTCGCCGGAAATACCGTCATCTGTCATCTGCCTGCGCAGAGCGTCATGCGCGATCGGGCGGTTGAGCTGCATGATGCTTTAGCGGGAAGCTCGTTTCGGCCAAAGTTGGGACTGCTGCCCCCAGACAGCTTCCATATGACCGTCTTCTCCGGGGCCAACGACCAGGACCGCAAAGTCACCGGATGGCCTTCCGATGTTCCACTGACTGCATCGATTGAAGAATGCAACCGCATCGTTGGCGACCGCATGAACCGCTTTCACGTCGGCTGCGAAATGCCTTTGCGCATGATCCTCAATCAACCCCGCACCATCGCCTACGACCGCGCCTGCACGCTTCGCATGATGCCTGCGGACGATACTGAGAATCGAAAGATACGGGCGCTGCGCGATCGACTAGGCGAGGTCTATCACTTCCGCAGCAAGGATCACGACCGTTATGAGTTCCACATCACCCTCGCCTATCAGATGAAGCCTTTTTCAACGGAGGAGCAAGCTCTATACACCTCGATCCTGCGAACCCACATTCCGCGCATCGCAGCCTCCGTACCCGTTTTGGAATTGGGCCTCCCCGAGTTCTGCACCTTCAAGGATATGTACCGGTTCGACATCCAGAAGCTGCTATCGACATAGATCAAACTGCGCCTAAAACTGTTGCGCCTCTGGCAAAGAGCAGGACCGGATGCGAAACGTATTTCCATAGAGGGGTTGAAGCTATTTCTTGTGTGCCCTGGGCCGGCGCCACATCACTGCCGCCATGACACAGCACGCCGCCAGGCTCAATCCACCATCAATGGCATACATTCCGCCGAGCCCACGTATGCTGTGAAATCCGGAGTAGGCTCTGCCATCCACCACTGCCATATACAGGATGGGCAGTACCGTTGCTGATGTCAACAGGCTGAACTGGGTCGCCGCTAACGGATTATCTCTTCCGATCGTCGCAAAGCAGATTGCTACGGCGGCCGTAAAACTTAGTGCCTGCATGACGTTCTCGGCCAGGAATGCAACCGCAAAGGTCGTCGGTGTCTTTGGCAGCACCTGGAGCGAAAGCGTAAACAAGCTGCCTACAGTTCCGATTAGTAGATAAAGCGGCAGAGCTTTCACCCACCGCGCCAGCACGGGCAGTAGCAGGCAACTCGCAGCCCCCGCGAGCGACAAAACCGCTCCACCCATTCGGCTCACGAATGCATCCGAAGCATGGAACTCCCGCGCCACCCCGCCCAACTGGTTGGTTAACGCAAATGCTCCCGTCGGTGCCACAAAGAGCAGTACTGTCAGTAACACCTCACGCTTCTTTAACAAGGCCTTCAGCTCTCGAAGCAGTCCCGCAAGACTCTCCCACACTCGCTGCTGTGAGGGTTCCTTCTCGCTCGCTACGGGCTGTGGAATCCATGGAAACACTGCAGCCGGAAGAACAACAAGCGCTCCCAATAAGACCGCAGCCACATTCAACGGCAGCAACCGCAGTCCTTCCGCAGCCAGCCCCGCCATCAATCCGTTGCCGAGATAGCTGCCCACTTGCGTCCATGCGCTCAGGCTCGCTCCCTTGTGGCTTGGGTTGTCATGCTCTGTCTCGGCGACATCCGGTACAATTCCGGCCAGCCATCCCCCCAGAGCATTCGAGCTCAAGACCGCTGCCGCATAGGCGGTCATCAGCGCAATCTCCAGTACCAACAGATGTCCGCGCATGAGCACCGCCATCATCAGCCCCACGCCGGCAAGTCCCGCAAAAACGCTCGCATACCATCGGCGGCTAAACCGTACATCGAGCAGGGGCCCCAACAAAAATACCCAGAACCCCGGTGATAGACAAGCCGCGCTCACCGCCGCAATTCGCGCCTCGCTCACTCCTTCAGCGGCGAGCATCTGTGGCAACGGCAGCACAATGAAGCCGCCGACCAACCCAAACGTGGCGTTAGATAGGCCCATTAACCAGACCGGCGCACGACGTTTGCGTGGAGGCATTATCTGAGTGTAACGGCAGTCGGCGAGTGAATGGGATACGAAGGGGTATCGATACGGCGCGACACCTTATGGCCAGACCATCTCCGATCCGCTGCTTGCCTTGATCGCACCTCTCCCAATAACATCGGTAGCAGCCTAAATATCCAGCGAGTCCGATGAAAAATCCTGGAGCACCGCCCTATTGCGGCCGGAGCGTTTCGCCTGATAAAGCGCCTGATCAGCGCTGGACAGCAGTGCATTGGGGTCTTCAGTCTGACCGGAGCCAAGGTTGCGGCCATCGATAATGGATGCTCCCAGGCTACAGGTTATGGAGAAAGTATGTCCTTCATAGCTGATTGAAAGGTTCGTGATGGCCGCATGGAGATCAAGCAGGCGTGTCTGGGCCGATTCGATTGGAAACGTTCTAAGCAGGATAAGGAACTCTTCACCGCCGTAGCGTCCGACATGATCGTGAGAGCGGGCGGTACATGCGAGTGCTTGGGCGAACTGCCGCAATGCCTCGTCGCCGGCCAGGTGACCATACGTATCGTTGATTTGCTTGAAATAATCGATGTCGGCCAGAATAACCATCAGGCTGGTCTTGGTGCGCCGGGCACGCTGTAGCTCTTTTTGCAACGATTCGTGCATCGCTCGCCGATTGGGCAACCCGGTCAGGTAATCGCGCGTAGCCAAAAGGCTCAGCGACTCCTGGCTCGCCTCGAGAGCGCTCGTACGCTCTCGAACCAGCGCCTCAAGCTTACTGCGTTGTGCGAGCAGGCGTTTCGTTCTCAGATGCAGCACCAGCATCAGAAGGCGCACCCCCAAAAGCACCCAAAGGGTCATAAAGGGGAAGGTCTTCCACCACGGAGGACGGAGGTGGAACTCCACCGACGTAATGGGCGAGACGGCATGCAGACCCGCATTGGTCGCATAGACTTCAAACTTGTATTCTCCCGATGGCAAAGAGGAGAGTACCGTCTCATCCTCATGGGTCGTCACCCAGGACGAATTCAGACCGTTGACCCGGTAGTGGTATACGAGGTCGCTTTGATTCCACATCGCCGGCGCGGCAAAGGCAAGTCGTAGCGGGGGGCCGGCCCAGGGCAGGTCGATACGCTGCCCAGGCTCGAAAACAGCAGCCCCGCGCTGAATCCCCGTAATTGAGACATGAAGGGGAATACGATCGAAGGCGCGTTCCGGATGGATAAGCCGGCTCACCCCGGCGCTGGTCCCGATCCATAGCGATCCATCGGATCCCTCAACGAGACCATTCTCGCTGATGTCGTTCCAGAGCAGCCCGCTTTCCTGGTTGAAGAGCCTCCATTCAGAGCCATTCCAGGCCAATAGCCCCTGATCAGTGCCCAGCCACATCCAACCGTAGTGGTCCAAAGAGATCGCAGTCAGTGTGGATTGACTCCATTGGGCAGGCATGGGTAAGAGGGTTGCTGTCAGATCTTTTCCCTGAGACTGAATATGCCACGGGCCGCTTTGCTCCGCAGTCGCCCATAAAGACCCATCCCGAGCGCAGGCGATCGAATTCAGTACCGTATCCTTCAGCAGGCCGTTGCCGCGAAACTTCGGTATGCGCCATCGGCCGTTCTGCAACTGCAATAACCGGTCATCGGTGGCAAACCAGATTGAGCCGTCCGGAGCGACGCAGGAAGCGCTGACTGAAGAAGCAGAACCCAGTACCGCATCGGCTTCGGGCACAGGTAGGATTCTTGGATTGGCGTTGCGTGTTGGATCGAGAAGATAGAGGCCCTTCTGGTCGGATTTCAACCATAGCCGCCCAGCCGCGTCCTCCTGTAAGCCGAAGAAAGGCGCGTCGATCTTACCGATCCGGTCGGTCTTTCCTGTCCTCGAATCGACACGCAGTACGGACCCCGAGAAGGTCGTCGCCCAGATCTTTCCATTGCGATCTTCGGAGATACCGCTCACTTGGCCGTAGTCCCAGCGCGAAGCTGCCGAGAGTCTTGTCACGCTGTGGTTGCGAATATCGATGCGCGCCGGCCCTTTGTTGGTGCCGACCAGGGTCTGCTCCATATTCTTTGCGTCAACGCTCCAAACGGTTGATGAGGGCAACCCTTGCAGATCGGTCCAACCCTCCCAGTCTCGATATCCAATCCAATGAATCAAGCCGCGATCGCCGGTGCCTATCCAGGGATCTCCGTTGCCGTCGAAGGCGATGCCGGTGATGCGGCCGAAATGTAAGTCATTCTTGGCATAGATGATGCTCCAGGCTTTGCCGTCCCAACGGGCTATGCCCTCATCCATAGCCACAAGAATCCGTCCCATGCGGTCTTCGGAGATAGGAAACTCGGTATAGATGTTGTCTTTTTGTGTGCTCGGAGGTGTGCGATCGAGAAACCTGGTGCCACCAGGGCTCAGCTCCAGTAGATGATGCTCGCCGGAAGCCCACAATGAACCATGCCGATCAAAGTAAAGAGTCTGCCAGGGCTCATGTGGGACCCCAGCAGCTTCAGCCCATTCCGTCAGACGTCCATTCCGGTAATGGCATATCTCACGTTCGCACCCCATCCAAATGTCTCCGTCGGCCGTAGCGACGATCGTGGAGATGGATTTCAGTACAGAATGGTCTTCGATCTCAGCATCGGTAAAGACAGGATGCTCCAGGCCGCTATGGAGTGAGTCGCGGGGATCGATGCGGTATAGCTTCTCCTGGCGAACAGCCAATAGATGGGATGTACCCTCGGCGGCGATACGCTGGTTGCCCCATATGGGAAATGGAACGGAAAACGCCGGCCGGAACTCATGTCCATTCCAACGGTATAGGTTTTGGTAGGTGCCTGCCCATACCACACCAGCGGGATCAATGAAGAGATCTACCACGAGATGCTCGGGCAGACCCTCCTGCGCGCCGAAGCGCACCAGCCTCGAACCTTGTAGCCGGTAGACACCATTTTCAGTGGCAACCCAGACAAATCCTGCCCGGTCAAACTGTACAGTATGAATCGCAATATTGCTCAGACCGCTATCTTGGCGATAACCGTGGAAAACATACTCCTGGGCGGACAAGCGCCCGGAAAGCAATGCCAAAAACAACGGTAGAAACTTTAATTGCCAATTCGATGAGTGCACCGGAGACCGCTAACTTGAAGTTCAGACGTAAACTGATTTGCTCCGAAGTGTATGGTGGTTCTGGAGATTTCGCCAAGCTAAATCTCTTATCGGACTTTGTAGCGATAACATCAGAAACTTCTTTTTTTACATCCCGCACGTAGCATGGCGGTTAGGAAGGGACCAATACGCCGCTGCATGCTCGGAGGCTGCACAACAAGGATCAGCGCGAGCAGCACCCGAAGAGTCATAACAGACGATACCGACCGTTATGACTCCTGCCCAACTCCTTAGATCCCTGGATCAGAGGGCGATGTATCGCATCCTTCCTTGGCGGAAGTTGCGTCCAGCGCCCGGCGACAGATGGTTAGGCGTTCCGTAGCCTCTCGATGATCGTTCGTACCGCATCCGGGGCGACGGCATAATGAGTCTTGCTCCTGGACGCGTGATCGCTAGCGACCTCCGAGGGGCTGTAGAGGGTTGGCTCACTATGCTTGCTCCGCATGGAGCCATGAAAGTGCTGGGCTCCCGTGAGCCGAGCCAAGGCAGCAGCATCCTGTAGGCGAAGACCGCCACCGATTGCGATCTCAATCCGGCCCGCGGCCTGAGCTACGAGTTTAGCCAACGAGGCGGCACCTGTGACGACGTCAGGCTGGCCACCTGAGGTAAGAAGGCGGTCGCAGCCAGTAGCAATCACGTCCTCAAGCGCCTGCTCGAGCGACGGCGTCGAATCGAAAGCGCGATGGAACGTCACCTCAAGTGGCCGTGCAAGGCGAACAAGCTCTTGCGTACGCTCGCGATCGACAGAGCCATCCTCCTTCAGCAGGCCAAGCACTACGCCTGAAACCCCAAGCGATTTCATGTGAACGATATCTTCTCGCATAATCGCGACCTCCGCGTCGGAATAGAGAAAATCTCCCCCGCGGGGACGGACCAGTCCATGGATGGGTAGACCGCTCAGCAATACGGCGTCGCGAATCAGTCCATGACTAGGCGTCAGCCCTCCCTCGCTCAAGGCCGAGCATAGCTCGATGCGGGCAGCCCCGCCTTCGCGTGCTGCGATACAAGCGTCGATAGTTTCAGAACAAAGCTCAAAAATAATATTGCGCATTAATAACTCATACCCTTAACAAATATTGCTGGACCCAGCACGGATACTGCACATCGAAGATCAAGACGTAGCTCTGCACGATAGCTGCGTGACCCAGGGCAAGCAAAAAACAAACTTGTTTTATTGTGAGGCTCGTAATGAGAGGCAGGGCAACTGCCCTGCCTCCCATTACAACCATGCGGTTGATAGAGGAACGTGATGCAACGTCACCTAGAAGGTGTACTTTGCGGAGAACTGCAGATGCCGCTCAACCGAACGAGTCGAATTCTGACTAATCTGGCCGAAGGAGGTATCGGTAATGGTGGTGTCAGGATTGTTGTAGCCCACAATATTGAACGCGTTGAAGGCATCGAACCGGAACCCCAGCGACTGCTCCCGGAACGTCGGGAAATCCTTGTACGCCGAAGCATCGACGTTCAAGTAGCCAGGGCCACGTACCGAACCGTTTCTGGCGGAGCCGAAGGCGTTGCTGGCAGGTGCACCGAAGGCGCAGATGCCGTTATCCACACCAGGCTGCGTGCAGGGTGTCGCCGAAGGGTCGGTGCCAAACCAGTTGTTGACACTGCGGTTGACGATCTTCAGCTTACGGTACTGGTTCGCTCGCGTGGCTCCATAGCTATTGGAGTTGTTGCTCGGACCGGTAATGCTCTCCGGAAAGCCCGTGTACCCAACACCAGCAACGGCGAGCTTCCAGCCACCGATCGCCTCGTCGAGATAACGGTTGATCCCGGACAAGTATGTCTTTCCACGGCCGAACGGCAGAGCATAGACACCCGTACCGGATACATTGTGTCTCACGTCATATCCAGCCGGACCGTAGTCGGCAGCACTGTCGTAGTAGTTCTGGAAAGCTCCGCTGTAGCCATTGACATTCAGTGCATAGTTGCCAAGGCTGTTCGTCATTGCCTTGCCATAGGTGTAGTTCAAGGTGAACTCCAACCCATGGTTAACACGCTGTCGAAGCGTTGCCTCCAGCGCATTGAAGTTCATCATCGCACGCGACTCCGTAATCATCACGATACCCGATCCAACAGCGAGGCTTGCGTTGTTGTAGTAGGGGGCGCTCGTAGGATCGCCATTGACAAGATACTGGTTGATGTTGCCGTAGTCTTCGATATGCTGGCCCGACTCACCGAGATATCCCAACTGGAGCGAGGTCGTCCGGCTGATAGCGTACTCGGTGGTCAAGTTATATTCCTGCACATAGGCGGGCTGGATATTCTGCGGATAGACCTGGTAAGAGCCGCTGCCGCTGGCTGGGCTGGAAAACCCTTCCTCCACCGTACGCGGTGAACCACCGCTCGCCGCCGTCGAACCCGAAGCTGCCGTCGGGGTCACTGCATTGACGTTGATCGCCTGGATGAATGGAGTCAGCGCGGTGAGACGCTGATTGGACGAGTTGCCTTCATAGAAGCTGGACGCGCCATAGCCGCCACGAACGACAAGCTTATCGTTGACCTGATACGCGAATCCAAGCCGCGGCATGATTTGCGTGTAATTCGGCTGGTAGCAGGCCCGGTTGCTGCAAACGCCCGATCCTGCCGGAGCACCTGCCGGAACGCTTCCGGCATAGAGCACCTGTCCGGTAGCGATGTCGACATTCCCTGTCTTATTGTTCTGCTCGATCCAGGGCTGATCGTACTCGTAGCGGATGCCGATGTTGAGCGTGAGATTGGGAAGCAGCTTGTAGTCGTCCTGAAGGAAACCAGCCGTTCGCCACTGACGCTGACCAACATTGATGCTGCTCAGAGTAACAGCGGCCGCAGACACGCGATCCAGAATAAAATCGGCGCCCGCATATCCCAAAGCACTGGCTACGGAAGGATTGCTGGTAAAGGCTCCGCTGTAGTCCAGAGTTCCAAGGAATCCATTGTTGTTACCCGTAGGATAGTTATTCTGGTAGCGGATCGCCTGAATGCCCATGCTTACCAGATGCCGGTTATGCTGCCAGGTCACATTGTCGATGTAGCTATAGGTGTTGTCGATCACTCCGCCGTCGAGAGCTGGTGTTCCTACGCTGGTAATGTCATATTTGCTGGCGGCAGCGCCAAATCCGGCTCCAGCGCCAAATCCCTGATTCGAAAATCCAACATACGACTGCGCTCCGAAAGGAATGCCAACCAAGCTATTACCGGTGAGACCAAACGCACCGGTTGAATCGGAGGGGAGTCCCTGATTCCAGACCGTGCGCGTAAATCCGATACGTGCGGAGTTCACAATGTTTGGCGTGAAGATATGGGTCCAGGTGCCACCAAACAGCTTGGTCGGATACAGATTGACTCCCGGGAAGGTAATCGGAAGCACTGCGGAGGTCCCATCGTATGCACTCGACATGGCATAGAACCCGGTAAGCTTGTCCGCTACGCGTGGATCATATTCAATCTTGATGTCGCCTTGATTGTTCGCCTTGTAGGTGCGGGTCGGGCCTTGCAGGTTGTTGGCTGTAACTCCATCCGTAGGGCTTGCGTTGGGCAGAGGGTAGAACTCGGGATGCGCGAAAAGATATTTCGCAACAGGGTTCAGGATTGGAATGTTCTGATTATTGGCGTAGGGAGCGAAGTTGTTCTCTGGATCATAAAGCTGGACAGGATTCGTGGTGCCGAGAAGAGCCGAAAAATCGCCATTGCGCATAGCCGGCGTAAGAACGCTTGCCTGCCCTGTCCCACCCTGGTGGTAGCGCGAGCCCAGATAGTCGACAAAGAAAAACAACTTATCCTTCTTGATCGGGCCACCAAACGTGCCTCCAAACTGAGCCTGCGAAAACGTGCTCTTAGGAATGAGAGGTGTCTGATTCTTATTGCTCCAGCTGTTCGCGTTGAAGTTGGCGTTCTGTTCGTACCCATAGGCCGAGCCGTGGAACTGGTTCGTGCCGCTCTTCAGAACGCTGGCAATACCGCCGCCGTTCACGTTGCCATAGTCCGCAGGCGAGTTGGCGGTCAGAATCTTGACCTCCTGAATCGCCTCGGGGGCTGGGCTATACGCGATCACGTTATTGAACGTCTCGTTCATATCGATGCCGTCGAGTGTGTAGTTGTTCGACTGTGCACGGTTCCCGTTCACGTTCGGCGTGTCCTGCCAGGACGTGCTCCGCTCGATGTTCGTCGTGCCCGATGTGCCGGCAGTGTTGACGGCGCCAGGCATATAGAGAGTAAGAGCAGAAAAATCAAGACCATTGAGCGGGAGATTCTGAATGGCATTCGCAGTAAATGTCGAGGACAAGGTCGCATCGTTCGTGTTCAGGATCGGAGCCGCAGCCGTGACCTCCACTGTCGTCGAAGCGCTGCCCACCTGCATTTTGATGTTGAACTTTGCGGTCTGTAGAACCTCCAGGGTGAACGGCGGCAGGGACTCGTTACTGAATCCGTCGGCCACTACGGTGACCTGGTAACGGCCAATCGGAAGAAACCCAATGTTGTAGACCCCCGATGCGTTCGTCGTCACAGGATAGTTCACGCCTGTGTCAAGATTATGCGCCGATACATGCGCGCCCGGAAGAACACCACCAGTTGCGTCCGTAACCTCTCCAGTCACCGATCCGGTCACTGTCTGCGCGTGGGTGAATCCTGTACATAAACAAGCCGCCAACGTAAGGCGACACAGATAGCCTGCAAATATCTTTTTCTTCGTTGTCATCTCTAATAGTTCTCCTGTTGGCCCAGAGTGTGGTGATAGCGCAAACGGTGATGTCTCCCCAGAGGGGCAAAATGGAGACAGTCCACTGATCGCGTAAATAAAAAATTGGAAGGCTTGTGAACCAGAGAATAAAAATAGATTGAGAGAAAGTCAATAAATATTTCACATATTTGAAATATTTATCTTGTACGTGTCAAAAAAATGAGCAATAGTGGCGCCTTCACCGGAGACAAGGGAAAAGGCTATTTCCAAAAGCATGTCGTTGAAAAGGCTATAGATAGAGGTAAAAATAACCCAGCACAATCGAGCAGCTTCCCCCATGACTCCACAGCAGGCAGTCCGCCGAGATTTGAACAAATTAAAGAGTGGAGGGCTCTTCCAGCGCACGCCCGGTGCAGTCGCAGTCGCCGGACAGATGTCTCCCAAACACGTTCACCCGCAGCGGAGAAACCATTGACCCGGTATCCCGCAATTAGATGCAGGCACAAAATCGAGCACAGTCAAAAAGAAGGCCGCTAAATGGATAGCGGCGTCTCTTGATAACGAGCTGATGAGTAAGGGGATCTATGGAGCCGATGAGCGGAGTTGAACCGCTAACCTACTGATTACGAATCATGGATCGAGCGCTCCCGGTTCTATCGAAAATAACTGTTAATAGATAGCTTACGAGACGACTACACGGCAATTGGCTTGCCGCCAATATCGACAAAGCTCAATAAAATTCGTAAAGATTGAGAACGTTGGACACAATTTGGTCACAGTAGATCACGGTTTCAAGCTGCGCCGATATCGCCGTCCATCGTAGACAAACTCATATCAGTACAGGTGACCTGACCCCACCAATTCGTCCATTTGTGAATACGATATGGACGAAGGAAGGGGAAGGCAGACGGCACGCCGGGTTGGAATCTCACGGGTAAACCTCTCTCGCATTCTGAACGAGAAGGCCGGTATCTCGGCAGAATTGTCTATCAAGCTGAGCCAGGCGTTCGGGCAGCCCACTGCCGACATCTGGTTCAAGATGCAGAACGCCTACGACTTCTGGCAGTCCTCCCAGATCAAGCGAGCGAAGGTGCGCCGTCTGAAGGTTGCCGCCTGATCCAGGTCGAAGTCGAAGATGACTCCCATGTCAATCCGTCCACGGGTTGATGATGGGAGTTCCCGCAGCTTCAAAAGGACTCGTGTCCCGTGTTGCCACGGTGAATCCAGATACCTCAGCGATCGCTGCTATCTGAGCGTCTGCCACAGAGATGGAATATCCGCTGGAGCGAGTGCGCTCTACCACCGAGGCATACGCGACTGCGGCCTGTTTGTCGAATGCCAAAATACGCGGCCCGAACAGGCGCTCCAATAACCTGTTCAGCGATGCGGTCAGTACCTCTCTTCGTTTCCCCGTCGGGATAAGTTCAATCCCTACGAGCAGTTCGGAAAGACTTGTGGCCGTCAGGTAAAGTGTCTCGGCTGCCTGGCGATCAAGCCATGCTTGAACAGCAGGGCCGCCCTGAGCTCTCATCGGCTCCGATACCACATTGGTATCAAGAATAATCAATCGAATACCGCCGGTTCTGTTGGACGTGAATCACGGTCCGTCTTCAGCGCGTGCCTGAGACTTTTGCCAAACTCAGCTAGCTCCGTGCCGATCTTGACCCGCGTGTTGGGACGCACCGTCTCTTCGAGAATTAACCGGATCTCGGCCTCCGTGCTGCTTCCGTGCAGGGCGGCGCGATGCTTAAGGGCGCGATGCGTTTCTTTTGACAGGTTCCGTATTGTGACAGCGGGCATGATCCACCCCTCTCATTTTTGATATCATATCTTAGTAAATGATATCAAAAACAATTCCGCCCGGCATAATTTGCCGGGTTTTCTTTTGTGGGGCATAACCATCATCCCGAAAATGGTGGAGCGTTTGTCCGTGTGCAGGGCAGGAAAAGATCGTAATGCGTAATGTTACGCATTACATTGATTGCATGGTCAAATGAAGGGAGAAGACGATGGCAATGCACAATCCACCCCACCCAGGTCGAGTTCTCAAGGACGCCCTTGAGGGAGTTCCAATCACTGTAACCGAGTTCGCTGCCCATATTGGGATCTCACGGGTAAACCTCTCTCGCGTTCTGAACGAGAAGGCTGGTATCTCGGCAGAATTGTCCATCAAACTGAGCCAGGCGTTCGGGCAACCCACTGCCGGCATCTGGTTCAAGATGCAGAATGCCTACGACTTCTGGCAATCCTCCCAGATCAAGCGAGCGAAGGTGCGTCGCCTGAAGGTTGCCGCCTGATTGAAGTCGAACTAAAAGCCGAGAAAATCCAGCTCTCCGAGCAGCAGACTGCAACACCTTCTGCGACGAGAAAACCGCCAGACCGGCATCTTCCCGAAGACCGCAGAGCTCGCGGCGAACCAGTCCGATTCATAGGCTTCGCCAGTCATTTTCCACGCCTCCCTTTCCTTGTCATCCCGCAGCAAAGCGGAGAGATTCGCTTCTTCAGACAGAAGATCTCTCTACGGCAAACTTCCTGAGGCCCATACATCCTTGCTGATCGTCAGACCTGGAAAAGCAATCTTTCTACCGTCCCGTGAGGGAGTCGCCCAGATCAACGTCGGGCTCTCGCGCAAAGACTTCACATGTCCTGCCAGATCAAGACTGACCAGCTCGAAGCCCGCCTCGGTTCGGCACTCAACAAACAGCGACCGGCCGTCCACAGCCCAGTTCGAGCCAAGGATCGTCCCATGCCCGTACAAAGCGATCTCTTCTAACTTGGTAGGATTCGTTCGCAGCCTGACTAATCTGATACCTGGACGCAGCGTGTCGTGGTTGGCTTCGGCGACCGTCAAGCCATCCGCCGATAGACCCCAGTCGCCCAGCCGGTTCGGCTGCCATGGTGTTCGCCCTATCTCTTGTCTCATTCCCTGGATCGGGTCCAACGCGTAGTAGACGAACTCTTTGTTGTCGGCGACCTCTCTCAGCACACAGCTGCCGTAGGAAGAATCGGAGCAATGAAACTCCTCGATCTGCCCCATGGTTGGCACCTGTTCGATCCGTCCCCCGGCCAGGGGCACGCGGAACACTCCTGCAGCCCGCTGCGGCCGGCCGGTAAACTCCAGAAAAAGCACCCATCGACCATCGGGCGAAAGCTGTGCCATGGCTGCGCTCTCCGGCATGCTGGCGATCAACCGGGCAACGGAGCCATCGAGCGGCTGTTCGTAGATCGACCACCGCGATAGCGAGTCGTTCTCGATCAGAACGCTCTTGCCATCTTGGGTCCATGCGTGCGGATAGTTCTGCTTCGCTGTTCGCGTCAGACTCTTCACCTCCGCCAGAACAGATCCGGGCTGGCGCAACTCCGCAACGAAGACATCCGTCCTGGTCACGTCCAGCACCGCGGCGAACCGCGCGCCACTCGATGACGCTGTAAGACTCCTGGCAAAACGCGCATCGAGACTCCGGATGCGCGTCGGAGCTCCAAGCAGGCGTCCGCTGCGCCTTTCGGTCCGTACCATCATCAGACTGCTCCCGCCACGGAGTACGTCTGAGGGCCCGTTATAAGGAAAGAAGAGGCGTCCATCGTCGAGGATATAGCCGGACTCGGCAGAGAAACCCTCCTCGCGATCCAGCAGAAGTCCGGATTGAGCTTCGATCGACTCATAGGCATCGTGACTGGCTACGTCGTCATCTTCTACTGCTTTTCCCGGCGTCATCTCGTGGACCGTCGCCAGCAATCGGTCTCCGGCGGGAGCCCACAGCACAAACCGGAAGCTCTCTCCATCCTTGGCTATGGCGAGCTGGCGCGGACTCTGGCCGTCGGCCTCCGCAAGCCAAAGTTCCCGGTCCCCATCCCGTGTCCACGCAATCCGCCTGCCATCCGGCGAGACTGTAGCAAGGTCGGCATCCTCCGCGACCAGGCGAAGATACGCTCCTTGCAAAGGCACCAGCCACACCTGGCGGTGGTGCGTCGTCTCGTCGGTCCCGCTCATCAGTAGCTGGCTTTCATCGGGAAACCACGCGATCCGCCGAACCGTGAACGACGGCCGCGCGCCCAGCAGCCGCTCCTGCCCAGAGGCAAACCAATGCACTGATACTCCGGATCGGTCGCTATAGGCAACGCTCTGACCGTCCGGTGCAACTGCGGAAGCCGTTACCTCGCCCCCTCCCGTCTCTGTAGTGATCCGGATGAGGGGACCCAGGCCTCCCGATGCATCTTTTGACGAACTGCCTTCCCGAACCTGCACCCAGCGGCGAACTCCATACGGAATCAGCGCCGCCAGCAAAGCAAGACCGCAGAGCACAAGGACGGAAAACAACAGTCGATACCTGGCAAAGAGAGTGGTTCTCGCAGGTGCTGAACCCACTGGCAACGGTTGGGGCCAGTGGCCTCTGGCTTCAGACTCTATCGATCCAGCTTCGGCCGGTTCAACGACACCTGTCTGGGCAAACTCGACGGCAGCTGCGTGTGCAGGAAGAGAAGGAGTGTCCTCTGATGCACCGGCTTCGCTCTCTGTCACCTCAACCTGCTCCACATCGGCGACGAAGCGGTAGCCCAGTCCGATCACTGTCTCTATCGAAACCGGCCCTCCGGGGGAGACCTGGAGATGTCCGCGCATACGGTTGATGGCCGTATTGATGCCGGTCGAGACGTCGATGTTTCGTGCATCCACCCACAGCCGCGCGGCGATCTCCTCGCGCGTCACCAACTCACCGGGACGTTCCAGAAACAAGGTCAGCAGACGCAGCTGCGACACCGGCATCCAGATGCGATGGTCCCCTCTGCGCAGCTCATGGCGGCGAGGGTCGAACTCGAATGGACCAAACCTCGTCTTTCTGGGCCTAGTAAGCATGGAATCCTAATCGGATCTTACCCGGAAACGTTCGCGCGCTAACGCCGGATCGTCTTATCCAAACAAAACAAAAGGCTTACGTGGTTATCCGGAATTTAGATCGATTTTATCTGGAATCCATGGACGAAAGTTACCCAATGACCTACGTTCGCTGTCGGGGCAGTTCCCCAGCAGCATCTGCCCGGGCAACGAGCGGTTGGATCTTCCCGCTGCTCGCTGGATTTGGAGCTGCACCATGATTCCAATGACACGTATCGAAAGGATAGGTGATGGCCACAGGTAAGGTTCGCTAAGGGGTTCTCCACGGAGGAGGGATACGGTCTGGCCGCCAATGCTATATGCCCCTCGCGCGCTGCTATCAAGTAGCAAGCCAGTGGTTGCTAGCGTTCTCCCGGCTATAAGTCAGCAACCCAATATGCTTCGCGACCTGTCAAGAAACCGCAGCTTCCAAATGTCCATTGAATTGTCTTAGCAGCTCTCTTCACCGTCCCTGTGACATAGGTTTCACATAGAGGTGCTGCATTGTGTTGTTCAACAAATACAAACTGCCTGGAGGATATATGCATAAGTACAGCTTTGTGAGAACAGAAGAAGACGACAATGTAACTAGACTTCCTGGAGTACTAACAGACCAGCCGTGGATTGATTACGACTTTGGTTCAGGGGTCAGCGCAATCACCGGCACCCGAGGAGTCGAAGGTGGGGTTATTGATTTCACAATCAGCAACTACCCAGCGCTTATAACCAGCTCCGAATGCTACAGCATTTCATCTGAGGATGATCTGCATACGGCCTATAGCGCCGAAGCCACAGGCTCTTACAATACCAGCGGACTCAAGGTAGCAGCATCGGCGTCATTTCTCCGCGATACATCCTATTCGGAGTCTTCGATGACGGTTGTCGTACTGTATGACGTACGGACCAACGGTGTCGGAATTACCAACCCAAGTGCACTGGAGTTATCGCCCCTGGCAAAAGAGTTTCTCGCAGCGAATGGAGACGTTGCCTTCCGGGAAAAATACGGGGACTATTTTGTGTCATCGTGTGTTGCAGGATCGCGATTCGCGGCGATTTACAAGATCTACACATCATCCTCGTCATCTCTCACGCAATTCCAGGCAAGTGTCAGCGTTACGGCAAACATAGCGAGCGCCGCAGGTGCCGCCAAATTTGAACAAGATGCACACGCCATGAATGCAAAGATCGAGTGCAAAGTGGACGTATACGGGACGAAAGGGACAGCTCCCGTAGCAAACACACCAGCCGAAATCGCGAAGGCTCTCGACTGGTTTCTAGCCCGCGATGACCAGGGGAATCCGGCAAATCTGAGCTATATACCCATGCGAGCCTATCTTAATCATTTCTCGTCGTTGTCCAATAGCATCACGAATGTCTATAAGATCGAGCCCGAGGTCTTCGGCAATATTCAGAGTTTACGAGTCTTGATGAGTGCTATGAACAGCCTCGCGGACCAGCTTCCTGTCTATTTTCTGAACCAGCCGTATAAGGACGGCAATACCTTTGCTCAGGAGCGTAGTCGAATCAATACCGAGCTTGAGGTCGCTCAGGACTCACTTCCACACAAGCCTGAGCTGGTCGATAACCTTCATGACCGAGCGATGGAGCTAAGTACTACGCTGAGACCAAATCTTGCACTGGTCAGCTTCTATAACAATTTGCAGTTGTTGGCCGCAAAAGAGACAAACAACGGAAGTTCAACGGAGAGATATGGAACAGTCTCGAATCCCGCAGGAGTTCCGATCACAATAGGAGTTACAACAGAAAGCAAGAGTATAAAGGCAGGCACTATAGGAGTCAGGCGCGAATATACATTTCGTTATTCCAATCCCGACAGAGTTATTGTTGGCTGGACGATTCAGGACAACTGGGGCGACGGCACAAATGGGGGTTGGACCACCGAAAAATCACTTATCGGCGCCAGTGACGGGAGTATCCAAGTTGTAGGTGAACGAGGACGCGGAATTAATTGGACCGCTATATTTTATACGGTGCAGAAATCGGATTTTCCTTGGGTAACTGCGCTGGTTAAGAGTTAGGAGAGCGTTTTTAACTTAGGACAGGTCGCAGGTCTAACTGCGTTCAAGGAATTCTCAAGGAAGCAAGCGGCAGTCCCATCCGGTCATCGGTTTGGGACTGCCACTACCTCGATCATCCAGTATCCCAAGGATACACTGCTCTGCCCGATCTCTTCTGGCGAATCGAGAGGTGTTGCTGCCGTATGCGCTATACATAGGGTTCGTGCATAGTGCATGCGGAATTTTATAGTCCAGCTTCGGCATTCTGTAACTTGTGGAAACTGTAGAAACCACTGCTAGCGCGGAGGCTAGACTAAGCAGAAAACTAAGTTAAATTTGCGATCCACCAGCGCCGTCCTTTTATGTTAAAAGCCTGCCAATTCCAGACAATTTCTGTAGATATCGTTTAGTGGTGTCCACTGCCATGTCCATCGTCACTAGCAAATGCGCTACCAGCAATAACCACCACACCTTGAGGTCTAGCGTTGCGGTGGAGTTCGCCGCCGTCTTGGCGGTTTGGCGCTGCTGTTGAGTCCTCCGCGAGTGCTGATTAAAGCTTGAGAGTTAGCCGGCGGCACTACGGCCAAGAGCGCGGGCAATGCTGTAGTGCCGAGTAGAGCTTTGTACGTGAGCATTGATGACATCTTCAAGGCGCTTGATGCCGTCGGTACTATTTAGGATACTTTTGCCGCGAAGATTGACAACTTGAATGCTGCGAGTGATCGATGCTTCCGCAGACTTCGATACAGAAGATATTCATGCGAGGATTCAGTCCCTTACGGAAGATCCTCCAGATGACGTGTAGGAGACTTTGTTCGAGCCGTTCCGCGTAGTGCCGGTGTTAGATCAGGGATTTTTATTCGATGCCATGGCTGCCTAACGTCAACGGTAACTATGGGATTAAAAGGTACTTCTAGTTTGATTAACCATGAAGGTTACTATCTCTTCCCCATCATTCTTTATTTGACACGTTTTTGAGGGCGGCCTAGCATCAGTCAGTTTCCCAACATCTAGTGCAGCTACCTTGTCGTTCCTTTGGAGTCCTATGCGTCTCTGTTCTGCCGTCCTTTGCCTTCTTGTGCCTCTTGTCGGTGCTTCCACCGCGTACAGTCAGACCCCCACTCCCTCAGCCTTTCTGGGACAAGTACAGTCCACGGTTTTAGGTGGGAAGTCAATTCGTTCGGTGAAGCTGAGTGGAACGGCAGAGTGGACGGCGGGTTCTCTTCAGGAGAGCGGCAATGCCGCATTGGATGCCAATGCCGACGGCTCGTCCAGCTTCCAACTCAGTCTCAACAAGGCGAGCCGAACCGAGACGGCAACCAAGACCGACTCTTACAAGACGTGCCAACGAACGGATGCTGCTGGGGCAACCACAAACGTGATGGGACCGAACTGCCTGGTCTCGATGCCTTGGTTCGCACCGATTCTCTTCACGCAGTCGGCCTCCGAACTACCCGCCCTGTTGACCTCTTCGGATGACGGACTGGTAACCAAAGATGGAGCTTCTCTCCATCAGATCAGCTATCGGCTAGCACTGGAGGACAGTGATGGCGCCTCGACGAAGCGGATACAAGATGCAAGCACCGTGAAGGTCTACTTCGATCCGCAGACGGTTCTACCGGTGAGCCTGGAGTATGCGGTTCACCCAGACAACGACGACCTTCAGTCTCTTGAGGTGAAGGTACTGTTCAGCGACTATCGTCAGATATCTGGCGTTATGCTGCCTTTTCACATCGAGAGGTACCTTCAACGTTCACTGGAACTGAAGCTGGATATCAGCAACGCCACCATTGAGTAACTTTTGATTTTTGCCTGCCTGAGGTTTCATCATGCGTCTCGTTCGTCTGGTTTGCGCCCTCGTGCTTAGCCTGAGCCTTAGTTCCATCGTGGCGGCTCAAAACCTCGGAACTGGGTTATATGCCTTCGGTTCGTTCGACTCGCGAGGCTTTGACTCGATCAATTTGGGGAATCTCAATACCCACCTGGATATTCCTGTCTTTCATAAGGCAGGTCGAGGGATACCGTTCGGTTACGATCTCGTTTATGACAGTTTGATCTGGCAACCGGTGTCGGTTTCGGGGGTGGCGACCTGGCAACCCGTGCAAAATTTTGGATGGCTAGCCCAGACCGTGGTGATGACCGGATATGTCTCCTATTCGACTCATACCTATGTGTGTGATTGGCCTCCCCCAAAACAAGGTAGTTACTATGTCTACGACACGTGGGTATATCACGACTCTCTGGGTGTGAGTCATTCGTTCAGCGGTCAGCTTGAATACGATCCGACGGGATGCGATACCTCGACATCTACGTTTACTGCCGTGGCGACAGATGGCTCGGGCACGACCCTTATAGCAACTCGCGGGGCCTCCCCGAGTGCAACACAGACGATCAAGACTCGTAATGGAGCATCAATGGTCGTGCCAACAGCGCCCTCTTCCGTTGGATCATCGATCACCGACACCAACGGAAACCAAGTGTCTGTAAGTGCAGCTGGAGTCTATACGGATACCCTTGGAACTCCGGCATTGACGGTGTTAGGAGCGGCTCCAAGCAATGTGACCTTGACCTATCCCATTGCGCTTCAATCGGATAGCGTTACTACGGCATCCGCTACCTTGTCTTACAAGACTTACACGGTGCAGAGTAACTTTCAGTGCTCTGGAATCTCCGAGTATGGCGCGGCGAGTGTTGCTCTGACAGATAAGATTACTCTCGCAGATGGAAGCATCTATAGCTTCACGTATGAGGCAACACCCGGAGTAAGTGGAGCGGTTACGGGCAGGCTGGCATCGGTCACGCTGCCCACGGGCGGGACGATCAGCTACTCGTATACAAATGGTTGCAGTGGTGCCGGTATCAATGCGGATGGCACTGTCGGAAGCCTGACGCGCACCACGACCGACGGCACCAGAACCTATAACCTATAACCGATCAACAGTAACGCAACGAGCACGACCCTACAGGACGAATCCGGGAATCAATCGATCTATAAGTTCACGATCGTCGGAGACTTCTTCAATGAGACCCATCGTCAGGTCTATCAAGGAGCAGTAGAAGGAACAACGCTGTTCGAGCAGTACACCTGCTACAACGGAGCGACGCCGAACTGTGATGGTGCGGCAATCACCCTGCCCATCGCTCAAACGTCTGGGCTCTCTAGCTACAACGGCGGCACACAGTTCGGAACCACGAACGTCTACGATGCATCGGGGATGTTGACCTCATCGACTCAATCGAGCGGTAGCACGGCGTTGGAGTCTGTTCATAACACCTACAACGCTCTGGAAGAACTCACGGCGTCCACGACCGAAGACGGTTCTGGGACTGCCGTCGCCTATTCGTACTATGGCTATGACGAAACCACTCCTACTGCGACATCAGGTATCCCACAACACAGTGCCGTGTCCGGAACGCGAGGCAATCAAACGTCCGCTCACGTGTCTGCTGGAGCGACCTATCTGAACACGACAACCACATACTACGATACGGGCGTCCCTATTGCGACGACCACACCGAATGGGACAACGGCGTTCAGCTATGACTCGACCCAGACCTTCGCTACCAGCACCACACTCCCCACACCCTCAAGCGGAGTCTCACTGGCGACCTCAGCAAGCTACGATTCTCAGTCTGGAGCCATCCTCTCGGCAACGGGCATGAACTCCGGTCAGACGGCGCAAGTCACGCAGTACAATCGTCTCCTCAAACCGGTTACCGTCACGCTGCCCAACGGCGGTGAAGTCGAATACAACTATGAAGGAACAACTCAGGTCGGAGTCCTCCAGCCCATGGGGAATGGCTCAACCATGGACACTGAGACTATGGTTGATGGCTATGGCCGGACGAGCCGTGTCGCCGTCGCCAATGGACAGTCCAGCAATCCCTGGTATCAAGTCGATTCTTGCTACAACGCAGTGGGGCTACTTCAGTTTCAACCTGTACGCTACCAGGGAAATGGCTGGGGTACAGTGAAGCAGTGTTCCGGCAATGGAACCAGCTATACCTATGATGCACTTGGGCGAATGACCAGCAGCACCAATCCCGATGGAACAATCTCTTACCTACACAACGGAAGAGCCGTGAAGAAGACCGATATGAATGGTGTCCAGCGAATTACGCAGTATGACATGCTGGGGAGGATCTCCGGGATTTGCGAGATATCCTCGAATGCCTCGATGCCGGGTTCAGGCTCTCCCGTTGCTTGCGGAATGGAGATTGCCGGAACAGGCTTCCTGACGAGCTACTCCTACAATCTCGCCAACCACACCACGACCATCACGCAGGGAGCACAAACGAGAACCTTCCAAACGGATGCAGCAGGGCGGACAATTTCTACAAGTGAGCCAGAGCGAGGCACGACCAGCTACAGCTACGCCTATAACAGCATCGGCCTTGTTGTTACCCGCACCCGCCCTAAAGCAAACCAAGCCAGCACGAGTACGCTGACAACAACCACGACCCAATATGATTCCCTTGGCCGCGTCGTTACCGTCACCTACAACGACGGTACGCCGAACAAGAACTTCTATTACGACAGCAACCCCTTCGTGTCCTGGTCTGCTGAGACCACGACCAATCTCAAAGGCAACCTCGGTGTTGCTGCAACGTCGTCCAGTTCGGGCACACTTCTTACGAGCGACCTTTTTAGCTACGATCTCATAGGGCACGTGACCACCATGTGGCAATGTGCGCCGTCGATCTGTGGGACAAGCTCGCAAGCAGTACGTCCCAGCTTGAGCTTTTCTTATGACTTGGCAGGAAACCTCACAACCGCGTTTGACGGAGCCAGTGGGTCTATCGCCTATGGCCGGTCGCTGGCAGGCGAGGTCACATCGATCACCAACCAGAGCTATACAGACGTGTATAACGCTCCAAAACTTGTCTCCAACGTGCTCAATGGCCCCAACGGGCCGATCAGTTACACACTCGGCAACGGACTCAACATCTATAAAGATTATGATTCCTCAGGAAGACTCTTTGCCCAGTGGGTCTGCGCTGGTGCCGCTGCATTCAACTGCGGCACGCAAATGTTTGGGACCGATGCGTATCGTTCCGGCGTACGGGTTACATACATGGATGACACGACTCAGGTAGCAAGCCGTTCCTTCGGTTACGACGAGTTCAATCGACTCACCTCCGCGACACGCATCAACAGCACAACTCAAAACAACTTCACCTATAGCTACGACCGCTACGGAAACCGCTGGTCGCAGGCGGTGACTCAGGGCAGCGGTCCCTCCCCCAGTGTCACCTTCGATTCCACGAGCAACAGAATCACTACCAGCGGCTTTGCCTACGATGCAGCGGGTAATATGACCAATGATGGCCTACATAGCTACCAGTACGATGCCGAAGGCAATCTCATCAATGTCGATAACGGAAGCACGGCGCAGTATGTCTACGATGCGATGAACAATCGTGCACGAGAGCAAACTGCCACGACGACCTTTGAGTATCTCTTCGACCCTGCCGGGAAGCGCATCTCGCGATGGAACGTGCTCGCGAACGATGCTGGCGACGAGGGACGCATCTACTGGGACGGCACGCCAATCGCGTATCGAAACGTCAACGGACAAACCTTCTTCGAGCATCAGGACGTTCTGGGAACTGAACGGATGCGGACAAACTATCTAGGGCAAAACGCAGAACAAGACACATCCCAGCCCTTCGGCGATGGCTACTCCGCGGACGTCTTATACAGCTCTGCCGATCAGGACAATCGTCACTTCGCCCTGCTCGACTACGACTCCACCTCCAACACCGACCACGCCCAGTTCCGCCAATACTCCCCAGCTCAAGGCCGCTGGATGAGCCCCGACCCCTACGACGGTAGCTACCACCCAAACAATCCCCAAAGCTTCAATCGCTACACCTACGCCATGAACAGGCCACTGAGCGCTACCGACCCTAGCGGATTAGATGATGGCAGCGATCCATGTATAAGCAATGCCTCGCGTTCGACTGGAGTGCATGCCAACGAAGATTGCGACGGTGGTGGTGGCGGCGGCGGTGGCGGTCTTCTTCCGCCACCAGGCCCACCGGAAGATCCAACGGTGCCAGTGGATCCTTCTTGTCCTGTTGATGCTTGTTCCAACGATCCCTCCCCGTCCCCCATAGGTTCGCCTGTCACTCCAGTGGAGTGCTTAATATGTGTTATCTCGCCAATACCAATTGCGCCGTATCAGACGCCGCCGATTGTAGTTGGCGGCTCTGCTCCAGGTAAAAATCCTTGTGCCAATTCAACTTTGGCTGCGGCAGGTGTTAATGCAAATCAGCAGATTGCGACAGCCCAAAGCTACATTCTGAATTCGGCAGGACCATTTGGTAGCCTTACAGCCTATGCTGCTGCGGTCGGCACTGGGGGACCGAACGACATCAAGAACCTACCAGGTCATAGCCCTCAAAATCCAATTGACGTTGCTGCGGGAAATATAAGCTTCGGTATTACCTGCCCATTCGGCGCAGGGTTCTGTCAGTTTGCCGCTGGACTCGCACAAACTTTGAGCGGGAATCCAAACTTCAACGGGACGCTTGCAACAGGCTTCGATACTCCGTCTGATAATGCAGGGATACGGATAGGGCAGGCCATGAGAGCTGCAGGGTGCCACGAATGAGAAGATATACAAAGGTCCTAGCGGCTATCGCGTGTTTGGTGGCGATATTGCTAGTGTGGGGTATCTATGGTCTGTTCCACGGATATTTTGATCATGGTCAATTTGAGGTCAAACAGGTGCAATGGTCTTCCTCAAAACAGGTTGCCATCCTCGCGGAACGCTCTGATCAAGAGGCCCTAGGCGGCTTGACGTATTTCGTGGTCATCGGAAATCACTTACTCTCTCCAGCCAAGCTTAGACATGCGTACTACAGTAATGCTGTTGTCTTTGCTGCCACTAATACTTGCTTGACTTTGCATTGGGAGAGTCCAAATAGATTAGTTGTAGCATGCAACGGATCCTATTTAGATCAGGAGTATATCGACGTTGAGAAACGGCAAAGCGGAGAGATCGCCATATCGTACGTTAACATCTCTCCAAACATGGCAAAACATTTCGCCCCCTAAATAATTCCGCGGGAACTTGTTTAGGGCGGCCATTGTCCGGAGGGAGAGGTGCGGCTCTTGCCCCAAATAGTGCGATAGCCGCCGAGTCTTGCCCGAAAATCCAATTCTGCCTCATAAAGCAATCAAGGGCAGACAAGGACTATCCGAGCGTTAAGCCGAGCAGGCCACCCGCGAAACATCGATAGGAATCCTTAAGCTGCCCTGATTTCTTCTATGGGGTGGCATCTGCCGTACATTCAGAGAATCAGGAGCAAGTCTCGTAACACAGGAATCGTCCTGCGTGGCAATCGTGAGGTGTGCTTCGGCAATGCAGCCTGGCAACAACGCCGCCAAGAGACACACGACCGAGCTGGAGGCAGATGTGAGCGAGTCAGACATAATCAAAGATGTAACCGGCTAGCACCGTTGCACGACGAATACAACGAGGACTACGGCCAGGTCGTGAGACCAGCAGGCCATGCTCACCATAAGAACGGCACTCGCGGCCTGGGTGGTGGCAAGCGAGATGACAGCCTCAACAATCTAGAGTGGGATTGCTGGCAGTGTCACAGAGACGCCCATACGCCAAGGAAAGTCGTACCGTCTAAGCGCGACGTTTCTTCGTCCGCCTCTTTTCCTTTTCCAGCCAATTCCTCAAGGCTTCATCCGCTCTCGCCTGCCACCCATCTCCAGTAGCGCGCAGCCCTTCGGCGACCTCTGGAGACAGGCGAATCGAGACGGGCACCTTCTTCGGAGCCTTCTGAGGGCCTCGCCCGCGATTCACCGTGATGACCTTCCGTATGGACTCCGGAAGAGCGGCAAATGGCACTGCGTTCCTGATCCGCTCTTCCGTCCATTCAGGGTTTTCACGATCTGGAGTGCTAGCCATGGACCTTTTCATATCTCCTCACCTCCGTGCGATTGGCCTTCCGAAAGCTGATAACCCGCATGTCCTCGCCACGCGTGGTGAAGACGAGCGCATGAAGCCTGCCATCCAAAAAGCCAAGCGCCCTGACCCGCACCTCTCTCAGGCGAGTCGGGAGGGAGTAAAAGTAGTCAAATTGGACGCCCGCGCAGAACCTACTCAGCCATCCGATGTCTTACAACGACGCTCTTGCACGGAAGACTCGAGCTGAGGCTGACCGCAAAGAGTTACAGCTCGCCGAGAAGCGCGGCGAGTTACTTCGATTAACGACGTAGAGAAGGTGTTGGTGGCGTCGAATATCGAGACGCGGATACAGATGATTACTAAATTGATGAGAAATTTTATTCATTGTGCGAGACCTGCGAATAGATATCATCATTTCATTTCATATATTCCCCTTTTTTGACCTCTTTTATCAGGCCGACGGTGCACTTTGTGAAATTCATTTTCATAATTGCGAGGTAATTCTCCGTGCTAAATGGCAGACTTTTACCCGCTGGCGCGTTGTTTGTTTTACTGATTTCGTATCCGGCACAGGGACAATCCTTAGTCGTACCGGAGAGCGCACGGTCAACAGACAGCACAAAAAATATTGACAAAGTCGGACCATCTGATTGGGCCACGCCGACGGTGACGCAGGCGAGCCGTTTGCTGGACCAAACTACGTTTGGTGTGCGCGCGGTTGATATCACGTATGTGCAGCAGATTGGGCTGAATGCCTATATTACAGAGCAGCTCAATACCCCACAGACAACGTTGGCGGTGTTGTCGGACCCACTACCGAAAGCGTGCATGGGTGATCCGGGTGTGTGCTTTGAATCTGAGTTCTGGCAGACAGCTTTAACCGCGCCAGATCAGTTGCGACAGAGAGTTGCGTTTGCGTTAAGTGAGATGTGGGTTGTATCAACGCAGGCTATCGATGGGAACGCAGCGCCGCAGTACTACAACACCCTTGCAAAAGATGCGTTTGCCAACTGGCGCACAATCATGGAAGACGTGACACTATCGCCAGGGATGGGACAGTACCAGAACATCGTGAACAGTAGCAAGGCGCCAGCAGGACAGATTGCGAATGAGAATTATGCGCGCGAGATGATGCAGTTGTTTTCGATTGGTCCAGTGATGCTGAATAGCGATGGCACAGCGCAGACAGATGCTTCGGGAGATACGATTCCTGCGTACACGGAGGCGCAGGTGCAGGCCTTTGCACGAGTGTATACGGGGTGGACGTACGCAACTTCGACAGGTGTGGCTCCGGCAAGCTTTCCATACTACGTCCCAAACTACTCGATGCCGATGGCAGCGGTGGATTCAGCACACGATATGACGTCAAAGACGTTGTTGAATAATGTGGTGCTACCAGCAGGACAGTCGACATCGCAGGATCTGGAAGATGCGCTGGATAATATCTTTGCGCATCCGAATCTACCTCCATTCATCTGTAAGCAGCTAATACAACACCTGGTGACGAGCACGCCTTCGTCTCCTTATGTGGAACGGGTGAGCCGGGTTTTTATCGACAATGGAGGCGGTATTCGTGGCGATATGTCTGCCGTGATCACGGCGATTCTGAAAGATTCTGAAGCCCGGGCCGGGGATTGGGATCCGAACCATGATGGCGGCCATTTGCGGGAACCGGTTCTGTATCTGACGAATGTAATGCAGGCGCTGAAGTATATGGACATAAATACAGGCACAGCGAAGCAAGGGGCGTATGTAGGGTTGCGGAATTATACGAGTCCGCTTGGTGAGATTCCGCTGCGGTCGTCCAGCGTCTTCAACTTCTTTTCGCCATCGTATGTGATTCCTGGAACTGCGTTGAATGCGCCGGAGTTTGGACTGGAGAATACAGCCGCTGTTCAGCAGAGGCTGACACTGGCAGACGAGTTGTCGGAGAACCAGATCTCCGGATTCAATGGCAACCTGACGGTGACGAGTGCGATGGGGCAATTGGCAGGGAATCCGAGTGCTCTGGCCGATAAGCTGGGAGTGATGTTTCTGCATGGGCGAATGCCGCCTGCTATGAAGGAGATGATTGTGAATGAGATCTCTAGCCTGACGGACATTGGGCAGCGAGTGCGGGTGGCTGTGTATCTGGTGATTAGTAGTTCTGAATACAAGGTAATGCACTGAGGCAAAGAAAAGGTGACCCATGAATCGTAGAAGTTTTGTCCGGTGTGCATCACTTGTTGCAGCGGGCAATGCCTTGGGGTTACGTCCATTTGGATTGATGAATGCTCTAGCGCAGACATCGAGCGATTACAAAGCACTCGTGTGCGTGTTTATGTATGGAGGTAATGATGGGAATAACACTTTGATCCCGTTTGATCCGCCGGGATATGCGAACTATAAAACTATTCGCGGTCCTTTGGCATTGGCGCAGAGTACGGTGTTGCAGTTGAATTCGATGCCAACATTTGGGTTACATCCGAGTATGCCGGAGTTGCGAGCACTGGTGGATTCGGGAAGTGCGGCGATTGTGGCCAATGTTGGGACGTTAGTGCAGCCATTGACACAGGCACAGTTTGTGGCAGGGCAACCAGTGCCGAGCAATTTGTTTTCTCACCCCGACCAGCAATTGGAGTGGCAGAACGCGGCGAAGAGCGTAGCAACACCAACCGGGTGGGCTGGACGAATGGCAGATGCACTCGCTTCCGCCTACAACAGTAATGCTTCTATTCCGATGATTACGTCGGTGGCTGGGGATACCCTGTTTTGTGATGGGCAGACAACGACGCCTGTGGCTGTATCTCCCGGAAGTATCGGTGCGGTGACGTGTTCGGAGGGATCGGAGTGCTCGTCGAGAACAGCTGTTGCGCAAGCGATGTTGACGATGAAGAGTGGAGTGTCGCTGGTACAGGCAGATAATGCAATTACGAGCAATGCTTACAAATATGCGACTGCTCTGTCTGACGCTGTGCAATCAGTGCCTTCACTACAGACGGCCTTTCCAACGAATAATCCGCTGGCAGCACAGTTGCAACAAGTGGCACAGATTATTCAGGTAAGAGCTGCGTTGGGGGTACAACGGCAGATATTCTTTTGCGGCATAGGGAATTTTGATACCCATTCGTCTCAATTGAATACACAAGCGGTGTTGCTGACAGAGATCAGCCAGGCGGTTGCGGCATTTTATCAAGCGACGCAGGAGCTCGACGTATCACAGCAGGTGACGACATTTACGATGTCGGACTTTAGTCGAACGCTCCAGCCAAACTCAAATAGTGGCAGTGATCATGGGTGGGGTTCGCATCATGTTGTGCTGGGCGGAGCCGTGAAGGGTGGGAGTATGTATGGGACCTATCCGACTTTGCAGCTTGGTGGGCCAGATGATTCGGGATCGAATGGAAGATGGATTCCATCGACAGCGAGTGTGCAGTATGCGTCGACACTTGCTCAGTGGTTTGGAGTACAGCAAACGCAGCTGGCGACAGTATTTCCAACGCTATCCGCGTTTAGCGTGAATAAGCTTGGATTTATGGGATAAGGGAGCGCTGGTGCAAATAGCAAAAACTCCACTCTACAGAATGACGCCGTCTGGGTATTCCCCTCATCTTGCGTTGGACACGCAGGAAAACACGTCGACGTGATCTCAGTAAGCCGCAGCTTCCAGCGCCTGAAGAAGCGGCTCAACATGTCCGTTGAGGTTGTTCTGTACTCTGCCAGACATACCTTCGCAACCGTTCCCAAGCTCGGTGCAAGCATCAACCACCGCAACCAAGAAAGGCACAATCTTGGTCACAGTGGTTTGATGAATTTGTAATTGGGGATGTAAGTTACTGAAAATATGGAGCCGATGAGCGGAGTTGAACCGCTGACCTACTGATTACGAATCAGTTGCTCTACCAACTGAGCTACATCGGCCTACAGAACCATTCTAGCGGCTACACCCGCATCTCGCCAAATTCTTACTGCATCGGCACAAATTTCCCCTCGCAACGGTACACCGGTCCCGTCAGCACCCCTGCTGCGAGACCCTTCGCCGGAACCACCGTGATCTCTGTCCCACTCAGGTCAATGTCGAAGCCACCCTGCCCGGTCGTCACCGTAGCGAACCGTCCATGCGCCTTCGAGCCCTTCATGCTCACGTTGTCCAGCCTCACCTCTGTTCGGTGCGCCTCGTCCAGTCCCGCGATCAGCACATCTCCAGGCGTCGAATCCACCACGCTACGAATGATGATCCCCGTGTAATCCGGAATCTTGTCGCCCGTATACTTCGGATCGTCAAACCCTTCCACCGTCTGGCCCATGTAATACGGACTGATCGCAATCGGATTCTTCACATCCCGCATGCAGATGTTCTGGTAGATCAGGTCATGCACGCTGCCGCCCCGCGTCACATTGCTCTTGATGCGGATGCCGCTCGTCGTATGGTCCTCCGTCAACCCATCCACCAGCAGGAAGCTGTCGCCCGTATCCGTCTCGCTCCCAATCGACATCCCATGCCCGTCATAGAAGTGGTTGTCGAGCACGCTCATATGCGTCACGCCCGTCTTGATCGCGATATTGTCGTCGCCATTATCAATCCAGCTATGAGCCACTGTGATATTGGTCGAACTGGCCGGATCGATGCCGTCCGTATTACGCGCGTCGGTCCCTTTGACCGTCGGCGTCTGTAGATGCACGCCCCAAGCCGTAAAGCCGTCCGTCCCATTCACCACCACGTGGAAGTTCTGCGCATTGTGCAGCGTAATCCGGTACAGCACGAAACCGTCTGCATGGTTCGCCGCAATCAGCCGCGAACTGTAGTAGCGATCATTGTCCGGCTCAGCCTTACGAGCCATCTGCCACCAGCTATAGCCATGCCCAATCAACTGCGAGCTGCCCCGCCCGTCAATAACGCCATCGCCCATCACCGCCGCATTCTTCACATTCTCCGCACGAATCAGCGACCGGCACCCCTGTGGCGACAACTCCGGTTGTTTGGCCCCAGTCAGGATCGTCCCGCACAACCCTCCGCCCAGGTCATAGTCCTTCGGGTCACGAGAGGCATACAGCGTCACCCCTTCGTCGATCAGAAGCGTCACCCCCGCACGCAGGTCAAGCGGCCCACTTAGAAAAGCATTGTTGCCGCTCATCGGGCGCAGCTCCACTGCCATCCCCGGTTTGCAGGCGTCGAGAGCCGCTTGAATGCGCTTCGTGTCCAGCTTGCCCTCATCGCCCGCGTCCAGCCTGTTGTTTGTAGCCAGCAACTGGGCAGGAAGGGTCGAGCAGGAGGGCGGAATGACAGGCTCCGTCATCGTACGGGTATCCTGAGCGGACGCAAAGAGGGTAGCCATCCCCACCCCTGACACGATCGCCACACGCACTGCAAAACCCGAGCCCGACTGCCAGAACATTGGTCCTACCTCCGCCGAATACGTCCAGCAAACCTAGCATATTCACCGAACGACGGTCGAACCGGCTCCCTCAACGGCAGACGAAAGGGCCGCCCGGCAACAGGGCGGCCCTTTCTTTAGGGAGAACAGTTCCAACGGAGGCAAAGCCATCAGAACTTTCTGGCGAAATACTAAGTTCGGCCCAATCCGGTGTCAAGGACTAAACTCGCCATACATAACTTGTTATGTATGAATAAGTTACTCCTCCCATAACGGGAGAAATGCCTTCGAGGGTATTCGCCTTTCATTTGCTTTTATCTGTAAGGGCCAGAAAGAAAGCCACTTGGAATGAGACGCTTAGCCTTTCGTCTGCACCATGGCTGGTTCAACTTTTCTGTTCACCCAACCGCCGGGTCGTCCTGTCGGCGGATAGCCTTCGTCGGGCCGCGCTCCAAACCCAGGCCAAGAAACTCCGGCTCGCTGGCCGCAGGCTTCCCCATCAGTACCCGGATACTCGCCCGCCCCACACCCAGAAACAGCCCCAGCAGCACTGCCGCCAGCATCAACACGCCCGACAGTATCGCAATGCTCATCAGCAGGCTGGCGGTCTTGCGAACCTCCGAGTGGAACTCGTGAGGCATAGGCTTGTCCCAGGTCACTATGCCTTGTAGATGAATGTTCTCGATCATCTGCTGGGCGTCATCGGCAGCGAAGCCTCCCGTCGTCATCAGCACCAGCGGCCCCTCGCGCCGCATCTTCACCGTCCCCAGGCCGTCATGGTGGGCGTTCACCCACGCCGCAATGCCCCGGCCCCGGTCGCCCGCGATCTGTGGCGTCGGATAGAGCAGAAGCGTCAGCGTCCCCTTGCCGGAGCGCGCCACATAGTTTGCCGTCACCTCTTCGGCGCTCTTCTCAAAGCCCAGAATCTCCGCAGGCAGCACGCCGCCAGTCGCCGCATAGCTCACCGGCCCCAGGGAGTAGCGCACGCTCTCCGGTGCCAATCCTTTGCCTGGCAGCAATGTCGGCAGCAGAGGAGACATCCCCCTCGGCCCACTGATCTTCGGCAGCGTGACCGCCAGCGCCTGCAACTCGCTGGGCTGCACCTGGGCAGAGTTCGCGATCACAATCGTATTGCCCGTGCGCAACAGCACCTCGCCGTCTCCCGCAGCAGACTCCGTTCCCAGCTTCTGTCCCGCAGGCATAGCCCGCAACCCAGCATGGCTCGCACGATATAAGCTCAACGCCGCCGAGGCACCCGTAGCATCCACAAACTGAAGCGCCTGCACGTTCAGCGTCGCTCCGCCTCGCACATACTTCGCGGTCGAGAAGCGGTTGAACCCGTCTTCCTGCAACTCGGCAACATGGGCAGCGTCAATCTGGCTCGCATCGTTGCTCGTCGTCGCCGGAGCCTGCATCTCCCACGCGCCGAAGCGTTGCGGCAGCAGCGGAGCAGCAGGTTCATTCAGGACTACGGGGGCAGCCTGCGCAAGCAGGGAAGCGCTCATCGCAGTCGCCAGGGATACAGTTGCGACACGTCGCATGAGCGCGGTAGATCGAGGAGAAAGACCCATACCTCGCTCAGACTACACCCGCACGAAGCGTTAAGCCTAGCGGACTACTGGCCGCTCGCCCGCTCCACCGGTACATGCACGCCGCTCAACCCCGACTCATACTTTGCAACACCCGTGTACAGGCTCTCCGCCACCCGTTGCCGATACTCCGGCTGTTTCAACTGGCTCGCATCCCGCGGATTTGTCACAAACGAGATCTCCGCCAGCACCGACGGCATATTCGCCCCAATCAGAACCACAAACGGAGCCTTCTTCACGCCCCGGTTCTTCAAGCCTGCATTGCCCGCATGCAGACCGCTGTACAGACCCTGCTCCACATCCCCCGCAAACTCACGGGACTCGTCGATCTTGTCCTTCAGCGTAATCTTCTTCACCAGATCGCTCAGTTGGTGGATCGACTGGTCCGAGACGGCGTTCTCTCGTGCCGCCACCTGCAATGCATCCGGCTCCGAGGTGAAGTTCAGATAGTATGTCTCGACCCCACGCGCATCCGCATCCGGCGAAGAGTTCGCATGGATCGAAAGAAAGAGGTCCGCCTGCGCCTTGTTCGCAATCGCCGTCCGCGTCTCCAGCGGAATAAAAGTATCATCCGACCGCGTATAGATGATCTCCGCGCCCAGCCGGTCATGCAGCATCTTGCCCAGCCGCAGCGCCACATCGAGCACCACATCCTTCTCCTCGATACCATCCACCCCAAGCGTTCCCGAGTCATGTCCGCCATGGCCCGCATCGATCACAATCCGGCCGATCTTCAACCCCAGCGCCCGCACCAGCGAGGTCTGACCATCCGCCGTAGGCACCGCCGCACGAGCAGGCACCGCCGCCTCCGTCGCGCTACTTGACTTGCCCTTCCGCGTCTTCTTCGTAAGAGCAGGAGTAGTGGCACTGTCCGCCGTCGTCACCGCAGCCTGCGTATCGCCCGCCACACCCTGATCCGCCACGGTCGGAACGACCGCAGAGATCGGCTTCGAGGTCGGTCTGCGCGTCGCCTCCACCCGGCCCGGCTGATCGCTCAGCGAAGCAACCTCAAGCGAGCTCTTCGACTTCGTCGCCGTCGTATTCGGAACCGGCGTCGCGCTCACCGGAGCAGCAGCCTTCACCTCGCCCCCCGGCTTCATCACCGTCGCCTCCGCAGGCAGCAAGGCCATCGCCGGACGACCTCCAGCCTGCGTCGTCTGACCATGAATATCGATAATCAGCCGGTACGGATTCGGCAGCAAAAACGCCGAGTACTCCGTCACATCGTTCACGTCCAACACCACCCGCGTCATCTCATCGCGAAACTGAGCCGCCCGTATCTTCTTCAGGAAGCCGTCGTCCGTCACCGCAAAGCTCTTGCCCACCAGCTCCTGCGCCAGCCGCGTCCCATGCAGATCAAAATAGATGCGATCCGGATTCGGAACCCGAGCCGCCTCATACGTCACGTTATCGCCCAGGTCGATCACCACCCGCGTATAGTTCGGCGTCGACCAATGCCGAATCCCCGACACCAGCGCCAGCGGCCCCTGCCTGGGAGCCACAGCGCGGCTTACCGGCGTCAAAGCAGCATCACCATCCTGTGCCGTCTGAAGAGGTTGCGCCGCAACTGCATTCGAGTTCACCGGAGGAGCAGCATCCACAGTCGCCATCTCAGGCCGCATCCGTCGCTCCGCATCACTCGCCGCCGGACGACTCATCTCCGCCAGCGCCGCCCGTGCCTCCTCCGCCTCGTCGCTCTTCGGAGACTGCTTCAGCAGCAGCCGATAGCGCTCCTTCGCGGCCTTCGCATCCTGTAGGTCGTTCTGCTCAATCTGCGCCTCAGCCAGCAGAGCCTGCACCCGCAGCGAACACGCAGGATACTGCGTCCGCAAAAACTCATACTGCCCTACCGCAGCCGTCAGACGCTTGGCGTCATGGAGCCCTCGACCCTCTTCCGCCAGAATCTCCGCCACAGCAAAAACGCCCGCAGGTGCATGCACATCTCCCGGATTCTCATGGTAGATCGCCCGAAAGCCATCGAGCGCACGATCGTAATCCGCCTTCGTCCGCGCCTCTGCGGGGATCGCCTCCAGCGTCTCGCGCCCGTGCTCCGCCTCTTCCCAAGGCGTCAGCTTCGGTCGTCTCTGCGTCTTCGTCGCCGCAAACACAGGCACGCAGCTCGTCAGCAGCAACGCACAAGACGCCCATCGCAACACTCGAATTGGGAAAAAAGACTGCACGCCGGCATCCACCCTGCATGTCAGTTTAAGCGCTCCCACCGCTCAAATCCCGAGCGAATCGCACGGGGTACTCCCAACGGCACCCTGCAAAATTTCACATTGGAACATGTAATGCCGTCTTCAGCCTTGCCTGAGAACCTACCCCCAAACTGTCCTTCACAGAATGTTTGCGGTTGTTTGTTTCACGTTTTCGCAGTTGTTTGTTTTACGTCGTCATCCTGAACGCAGGTCCTGCCGCAGGCCCCGTGAAGGACCTCTGTATTTTGTCCTTGTCTGCTGCATGCAGAGTATCCGCCCCGGCGCTTACTGTAACGCTTGGACAAGCCCTATAGACTGTGCCTGTTCAAACGAAAGCAAAGCGCGGTCGAAGAAACTCCTCCTCCCGCGCTTCGTCGTTATCCCAGCAGGCCGCCCACAACCTCAGCCGCATGCGCCAGTGCGCCATCCAGCGCTCCCAAATCGCTGCCGCCCGCCTCAGCAAGATCCGGCCGTCCACCACCCTTGCCGCCAACCTGCGCCGCAAGCAGTCCGACAATCTTGCCCGCCTGCACCCGCCCAGTCAGATCCTTCGTAACGCCCGCGATCAGCGAAACCTTACCATCCACCGCCGCGCCCAGCACCACAACGCCCGAGCCCAGCTTGCCCCGCAGCGTATCCACCAGCGACCGCATCTGGCCCTTATCCAGCCCATCCACCCGTTGCGCCAGCACCTTCACGCCCTTCACCTCAACCGCGCTCTCCGCCGAGTCCGCCACCGAAGCCGAAGCCGCCTTCATCCGCACCTGGTCCAGCTCGCGCCGCAGCTTCTTCATCTCCTCATCCTGAGAAGACAGCCGCGCCCGCAACGAATCAGCATCCGACGATCCCACCAACTGGCCGACCACACGCGCCACATCGAAGTCACGCCGGAACTCGCTCAGCGCGCCCGTTCCCGACACCGCCTCAACACGCCGCACACCACTCGACACCGACCCCTCGCCCACCAGCTTGATCAACCCGATCTCGCCCGTCGCGCCCGTATGCGTTCCACCGCAAAGCTCCGTCGAAAAGTCGCCGATCTTCACCACGCGCACACGGTCGCCATACTTCTCGCCGAACAGAGCCATCGCGCCCAACTCATTCACCGCCACATCGATCGGCACATCGACCATCGTCTCGACCTTCGCGTTCCCCAGCACCTGCCGATTCACAATCGTCTCAATCTCGCGCAGCTCCTCCTCCGCGACACCCGTAAAGTGCGAGAAGTCGAACCGCAGCCGCGTCGCATCCACCAGCGACCCCGCCTGCTTCACATGCTTCCCCAGCACCTCGCGCAGCGCCGCATGAAGTAAGTGCGTCCCCGTATGGTTGCGCTCCGTCGCCCGCCGATTCTCCGCATCCACCACCGTATCGACCACATCGCCGACCGCAATCGTCTGCCGCGCCATCACCCTATGCGCAAACACACCCTGCACCGGCTTCGTCGCACCCTGCACCTCGGCCACCACCGTATTGTGGGCGCCGCCCGTTTTGTGACCAGCCAGCCAGCCGATATCGCCCACCTGCCCGCCCGAGTCCGCATAGAAGCTCGTCGCATCGAGCACCACCTCACCCAACTCGCCCGCCTTCAACTCCGGCACACCCACGCCATCCTTGACGAGCGCCAACACCTTCGCGCCATCCACCCGGAGCGCCAAGTACCCCTCAAACTCCGTCTTCGCCAACTCCCGATAAACCGGAGCCGCCGACTTCTGCGACCCACCCTTCCAACTAGCCCGCGCCCGCGCCTGCTCCTCTTCCTTAGCAGCCTCGAACCCAGCCATATCGAAATCAATACCCGCATCGCGAGCCGCATCCACCATAAAATCCAGCGGCATGCCAAACGTCTCATACAACCGGAACGCCAGCGATCCCGACCGCAACGTCTCCTCATTCATCTGCTTCAGACCAAGCTCCAGCGTGCGAGCAAACTGCTCCTCCTCCGCCAACACCACCTTACTCACCCGCTCCGCAGTCTCCTTCAACTCCGGATAAGCCACCACCATCTCATCCCGAACCGCAAAGACCATCTCATACATAAACGGCCTCTCCTGCCCCAACAGCCGCCCATGCCGAATCCCACGCCGCAGAATCTTCCGCAGCACATACCCGCGCCCTTCATTCGCCGGCAGCACACCATCCGAGATCAGAAACGTAGCCGCACGCGCATGATCGCTGATGATGCGCAACGAAGCCGCATTCTTCGCATCGGAGATAGAAGCCTCCTCCGCACTGATCGCCGTAAATCCAGTCAACTCCGCAGCCTTTGCAATCAGCGGAGTAAACAGGTCCGTCTCATAGTTCGAAACCTTCCCCTGCAACACCGCCGCAATCCGCTCCAACCCCATGCCCGTATCGATCGAAGGCTTCGGCAGCGGCGTCAGCACACCATCGCTGCTCCGATCGAACTGCATAAACACCAAATTCCATATCTCGACATACCGCTGCTCGTCCTGCGGAAAGGGAAGGTCCTCCCCCGTCTCGCTCGCGCCCACGCCAAGGTCGTAATAAATCTCCGAACACGGTCCGCAAGGCCCCGTATCGCCCATCTGCCAAAAATTATCCTTCGCCGACATCGCCACAATCCGCTCCGCCGGAACCCCCACCTCGCGCCAGTAGCCAAACGCCTCATCGTCCCGCGGAACCTTCGCATCGCCCTCGAAGATCGTCACATACAGCTTGTCCTTGTCGATCCCGAACCACTCCTTCGAGGTCAGCAGCTCCCACGCATACGCAATCGCCTCGCGCTTAAAGTAGTCGCCAAAGCTGAAGTTCCCCAGCATCTCGAAGAACGTATGGTGCCGCCGCGTAAAGCCGACGTTCTCCAGATCGTTGTGCTTGCCCCCCGCCCGCACGCACTTCTGGCTCGACGTCGCCCGGCTATACTCGCGCTTCTCCGCACCCAGAAAGACGTCCTTGAACTGGTTCATCCCCGCGTTAGTAAACAGCAGCGTAGGATCGTTCGCCGGAACCAGCGAAGCAGAGTGCACCCGCCGATGCCCAGCCCCCGTCACCAGCGACACCTTACCCTCAAAAAACCGCAGAAAATCTTCCCGAATCTGGCTGCCTGAACGATTGACCATAAGCTCCAAGTTTATCAGCCGGATCTGCGATTCCCGAGAGCGGCCGGAAGCCCTCTCATTCCTGCACTCTCGGCCGCCACGTAATCCCCTCCAACTTCAGCACCGCATCCCGCGTCTTCCGCAGTCCCAAAAACTCCTCCCGCCACCGCACCATCTCCATCGCACATACCAGCGCATCGAAGGCATCCTCACTCCCCAGCGCCTTCGCCATCACCCCACGCGAGAGCCCCGCATACTCCGGCTCCCCCTTCCGCCGCGCCGACAAATAAGCCTTCCGAGCTACAGGATTACTCTTCGCCACCGCCCCCGTCAGCAGCCGCGTATACATCTCCACCAGCAGCGGCTTCTGCGAGCCCAACCCCGAATCCTCAAACGGCCACACCCGAAACCCCGCCCCCCGCAACGTCAGCAGAAACGGTATAGCCCGTAACGATCCCGTCCCCACGCTACCCGATCCACCAATCTGAAACGGAGACTTCGGCGTGATCCCGCGCACCTTAGCCGCACGCTCCGGATCTTCATCGAGCATCTTCGGCGTAATCTTGTTCTCCACATCCGTCAGCCGCATCGACCGCTGCAACCCCGCCCCACAAAACTCCTCAGGCCGCTTATGTGGCTTCCCCCAGAACCGCACATCCCGCGTCTCTTCCGGACCCGCCAGCCATCGCTCTCCATGCCCAGCCGCCACATGCCGCCAGAAATCGAACACCGTGGCACATCCATGCTCCTCCAGAAACCAAGCCGGATAGCTAAAACAGCAGTCAATCCCCACCACCATCCGCGGCGTCTCACGACTCAGCTCAATCAGCCACGCAATTAACTCCTCCCGAGTCCGCCCAGCCTCCAGCGTAACCGTGCCGCCGTCAACCGATCCCGTCCAAACCCCCGCCCAGATATGCCGCCGCTGCCCCGCCGCATCCACCCGCCCGGACCAATCCACCGCGACCACCCGCTCAATCTCAGCACTCATCGCCGACCGGCTCATCCCGCTCCGCATACGAGTCGGAGTCCGCCCCGCTCTCCTCAACCTCAACCCCCCACGCCCGCAGCACCTTAAAGATCGCCGTCGAAGAAAACCCCGCCCGCATCAGCCGATTCATCGTCCGCGCCGTCTCCTTCTGATCCACCGGCTGCTTCATCCGCTTCCGTGCACAGTACGCGCGTGCCAGCGCAGCCTCATCCACACTCTCGTAAGCCGTCGTCAGCGTCGTCGCAATCAGCTCCTTCGAGAGCCCCTTCTGCATCAGGTCCTGCTGCACGCGCCGTTTGCCGAACTTCTCATTCTCCTTGCGCAACCGCGTGTAGTCCGCCGCAAACCGCGTATCCGAGAGGTAGTTCAGCTCCTGCAATCGCCGGACGACCCCATCCATCGCCTGCTCTCCAGCCTCACCCTCCTCCGCTCGCAACCGCATCAACCGGCGCAGATCGCGCTCGCTCCGCATCCGCCGCGCCAACGTCGCCACGGCATACTCGAACAGCTCCGCCTCACCCACAGGCTCACGTCTCTTCGGCCTTGCAAACGCCATCGACAGGCTCCCTTCGCCCATCTGTCATCCTAAGCGCAATCTGTCGCTCGCCGCACCCGCCCCTCCGCGTCTATCCTCAAAAGGGAAACATCTTCGCAGGAGCGCCTGGAACAACCGCCCGCCTGTCGATACCGAGGTACATCGTGATCAAGCCGCTCTCCGCTCTCGCCGCCGGTCTTCTCGCCCTGCCCCTTCTCCCGCTCTCGGCCTGCGGAGTCTTCGCGTTCTCCGGCCCCACCCATGCCTACGCCGCTCCGGCAGCCCTCGCCGCAGAGGACGATCCAGCCGGCTTCGGCCCCCTCGACCCCACCCCACCCACCGGCCTCACCCCCCAGCAGATCATCGAAAAATTCGGCGCCCGCGAGTCCGCCTTCAACACCGCCCGCGAGAACTACACCTTCCGCCAGAGCGTGAAGGTCGACACCATCTCCGAGGACACCAACAAGGTAGACGGCGAGTATTACCAGGTCACCGACATCACCTTCAACCGCGACGGCCGCCGCGAAGAGCACGTCGTCTTCGCCCCCCAAAACTCCCTCGAGCGTGTCATCATGTCCCCCGCCGACTTTGCCGACATCGAGCACCGCCTCCCCTTCGTTCTCACCACCGAAGACCTGCCCCAATACGACATCACCTACCTCGGCCGTCAGAAGATCGACGAGATCGACACCTACGTCTTTCAAGCCGGCCCAAAGGTCCTCGAAAAGAACAAGCGCTACTTCCAGGGCAAGGTCTGGGTCGATCAGCAGGACTTCCAGATCGTCCTCATCAACGGCAAATCCGTGCCCGACGACAAGCGCAAGGGCCACGAAGACCTATCGCCCCCCTTCACCACCTACTACGAGCAGGTCGACGGCAAGTACTGGTTCCCCACCTACACCAAGGCCGAAGGCACCCTCCACTTCTCCGGCGGCAACGGCTACATGAGCCAGGACGTCCACATGCGCACCATCGTCAAGTACACCGACTACAAGCAGTTCCACGCCACCAGCAGAATCATCTACAACGGCGAGGACATCACCAACCAGTCAGAGCCACAGACCAGGACGCCGCCTCCGCCAAAGTAGGCACGGCTTCCTCTGTCAAGCCCCATCACCCTCTAACTTCATCAAAATAAAGGAAATAGACTTGGCATACGAGTTTCCACCCTTCGCTATACTGGAAGAAGAAGAGAAAACGAAAGACGCCTCGTCCGCGAAAAAGAAAAGCCGTAAGCCATAAGTCTTTTTAAATCTTATATTTGCCTGTAACCCCTTTCAATGCAAATACTTGCGAGGGGATGAAATGGCTAAAGCACTCATTCTAATCATCTTAGAAGGACACCCCCCAAGGGGGAGGGGGTCGATTGCGAGCCCCATCCCTCGCGACTTTGCGAAGGGTGAGAAGCAATCACTCTAAAGCGACTCGCAGTGCGCGTCAGGGTTTTCATGCTGCCCGCTCATCCACCGGTCCAGCAGCGTTCCCGCGCAGCGAGCACCGCACAGATGCTTCACGCCTTCCTCATGCGCCTGCCGTGGCTGCCAGCGCGTCAGCTTGATCAGCGGCTGGTCCTCATTCGGGCTGATGCCCTCAAAGCAATCGACCCACGCCATCCACCACAGCTCGCTGTCGTTCTTCTGGTTGCCACATACATCGCACTGGTAACTTTCGCTGCGGGCCATGCAAAGGTCTCCTGCCGCTGAAAGTACCACATTCCTCGCCCCCGACAAAGAGCCGCCAAAGAGCCGCCAAAGAGCCGCCGAAAGCAAAGAAGCCGCCCACAAGAGGCAGCCACCTGCATCTTTACTGTAGAGAAGGCTGCGGCACCGCCTCTACGCCGCCGACTCCGATTCGAAGTAAAGATACCGCCGCCAGCTAGGATCAGCAGATCCGATCATCCGCATAATGTGCCGCGACGTATGCAGACTGAACGGCCGTGGCTCGCGCTGTAGCTTCATCTCCGTCAACTCATGCAACATCTGGTTGCCCTTGCGGCGATTGCAATCGTGGCAACACGCAACCAGATTCTCCCACGTCGACAGCCCACCACGCGATCGTGGAATCACATGGTCCAGCGTCAGCTCCGCCGCCGTCAGCACTACGCTGCAATACTGGCAGCAGTTGCGGTCGCGCAGCAGAATGTTCTTCCGGCTCAGCGCCCGCGTCTGGTGCGGAATCCGTCGATAGTCCAGCAGCCGGATCACGCTCGGCATCGACACCTGAAACCGCGCCGCATGCAGAATCGTGCCCTGCTCCTCCTCCGTCCGAGCCACCCCCTTCAGCACCAGCACCAGCGCCCGTCGCGCACCGCAGATGTTGATCGGCTCGTAGCTCGCATTCAGCACCAGCACCGGTGTCTGCATCGCAGGCTGCCGAAACACCCCAACCCGCACGTCCAGCTCCGTCATCACGCGCCCGCTGCTATGCGTGGTATGGCACTTCTGGCTCAGTCGCTGCTTCTGCTTCCGCATCTTCCCCGATTGCATCACTGCTACCCTCCCGGTTCTGAACTACGTGTGCACCGCGCTAAAACTTCCGTCCGCATCCCACAACTCAACTCGCTCCGCCTGGGCTCGCGCCAGCGTCGCCACAAAAACCTTCGCCGCCCCGGCACGCCGCAGCACCCGAGCGCACTCCCGCGCCGTCGCCCCCGTCGTATAAATGTCATCCACCAGCAGCACCGTGCGACCCGCCACCGGCCGAGCATCATTCGCCGCAAACGCTCCCCGCAAATTCACGCGCCGCCCGCGTGGGGTCAACACAAACTGGCTCTCCGTATCGCGAATGCGCCGCAACGCACCATGCTCGGCGTGCAGCGAAAGAGCATCTCGGAAGGGCACGGCTTCAGCCGTGCCATAAGGAGTCGAATGGGAGTGGGGCTTTAGCCCCTGAGGGATGTTCTTTCTACCCTCCCCGATACCGCTCTTCATCTTTTGACCGCTTTTGAGAACCGCCAAAGCCGCATCCGCCAGCAGTACCGCCTGGTTGTACCCCCGCTGCCGCTCCTTCGCCGGATACAGCGGCACTGCCACTACCGCAACCTCGCCCACCAACTCCAACTGCTCGATAGCCCGCGCCAGCATCGCTCCCACCGGCCTCGCCACCGGCCTCATCCGCTCATACTTCAGCAGATGCACCATCGTCCGCAGCTCATCCTGATACTCCCCATACGCCACCGCCCGCTCAAACGGAGGCGGCACCATCCGGCATGGCGTACACAGGATGCCCTCCGCAGGAAACTGACCGGCAAACCGGTCGCTCTCCATACCAAGCGCCTCACCGCAACACCGGCACATCGTCATCGATTGAGGAAGAATGCGCGATAGACAACCGTCGCAGACAGGAGCCAAACCAGCGCGCAAAAGCGGCCCGCCACACGCCCTGCAATCCGCAGGAAAAACAGTCGTTACAAGATCATCCAGAACAGCCCGCGTCAGTCGAGAAAGTGGAGCCACCGGACTCTTCAGCACTCGCGCCACGGCGCGCCATTCACCCACCCCACCGGGTGGTGCACCGGACAGGCTCCCTGGCGGGGCCCCGGCGTCAACTCCGAGCGTACTGCCATTCAGGCTTTCGCTGAAGACACACCTCACTCGCCGGCGCTCCAGGTCGGTCGGACCGCGCCATGCCCGCAGTATAAGCCTACGCAGCCGCCAACGCCAACCAATTTCCCCGTACCTGCCTGGAGTCTTCCTCGAAATAACCCAATGTTAGATTGGATTAAATGGCAGAAAAACCCAGGAAACCCGAACGACTGCGCGACCATCCACGCCAACTCCCATCCGCCAGCGATGCGCATCATGCCACCAAAGACACCATCCTCGACGGTATCTTCCTCGAAGAGTCCACCGCCTCCGACCTGGATCTCTCGGGCAGCCGACTCGCCTCCCTCCGAGGCAGCAACGTACTCTTCGAGCGCGTCACCTTAGCAAACAGCGAGATCGGCTCAGTCCGTCTAAGCGACGCCAGATTCGTAGGGTGCGATCTCTCCAACTCCATGCTGCGCAGCTTCGAAGCAACGCGCGTAGAGTTCATCGACTGCAAACTCGTAGGCATGAACGCCTTCGCCAGCCGCTGGCAGGACGTTCTCATCGATCACTGCGACGCAAGGTTCGCGCAGCTCAGCGAGGCACGCATGCGCCACTGTGAAATCCGCTCCAGTCAGTTCAGAGAAGCTGCCCTCGGACGAGCCACCTTCGAAGCAACACGATTCCTCGATGTCGTCCTCCGCCAGGCCGATCTCGCCGAAGCAAAGCTCGCAGGCATCGACCTGCGCACGAGCGACATCGAAGGTATCTCACTACGCGTCGAAGACCTGCGCGGAGCCATCGTAAACCCAGCCCAGGCGATGGACCTCGCCCGATTCCTCGAAGTCGTCATTCGGTAGCCATCACCCAACCCCACGCCTCGCTGATACACTCCCATCCAGACTGTAAGCACAGCGAAACCCGCGGAGTTCCAACACGATGGCATCATCGCCCACCCAAAAGCCAGCCTTCAAGCCCTTCGTCCCTGCCACCGAAACCCGCCCCGAGTTCACCCCCCGCGCACTCATCCTCGGCTCCCTCTTCGGGATACTCTTCGGAGCCGTGACCGTCTACGTCGGCCTCCGCGCCGGGCTCACCGTCGCCGCCAGCATCCCTATTTCGGTCCTCTCCATCAGCATCCTCCGCGCCTTCGGTCGAGGCAGCATCCTCGAAAACAACATCGTCCAAACCACCGGCAACGCCGGCCAGTCCATCGCCGCAGGCGTCATCTTCACCCTCCCCGCCCTCATCTTCTTAGGGTTCGATCTCGAATCCACCCGCATCTTCGCCCTGGCCCTCTTCGGCGGCTGGCTCGGCGTTCTTTTCATGATCCCTCTCCGCCGTCAGCTCATCGTCGAAGAGCACGACACCCTCATCTACCCCGAGGGCACCGCCTGCGCCGATGTCCTCATGGCCGGCGAGCGCGGCGGCTCCTTCGCCTCGCGCGTCTTCCTCGGCCTCGGACTGGGTGCCGTCTACACCCTCTTCCAGAACGAGAACCTCTTCGGCCTCTTCCCCGGCACACCCAACTATCAGCCCGACCTCGCCGGCAAGGAGCACCTCCTCAAAGGCTCCGCCATCCGCGCCGACGTCACCCCCGAATACCTCGGCGTCGGTTACATCATCGGTGCCCGCGTCGCCGCCGTCATGCTCGCCGGAGGTGTCTTCTCTTGGCTCGTCCTGATGCCCGCCATCTACTTCTTCGGCTCCCATCTCAGCAGCCCACTCTACCCCGGTACCGTCCTCATCAAGGACATGTCCCCCTCCGATCTCTGGAAGACCTACGTGCGCCCCATGGGTGCCGGAGCCGTAGCCACCGCCGGTCTCATCACCCTCCTCCGCACCCTCCCTACCATCATCGGAGCCCTCACCGAAGGCCTGAAGTCCATGGGTATCAACAAGCGTTTCGGTGCGTCACGCGAAGCTTCCGCCCGTCCGGCGAGGACCGAGCACGATCTACCCATGTCCGTCGTCCTCGGCGGTTCAGTCCTCCTCGTCGTGCTGATGTTCCTCTTTCTCCAGTTCCATCCCGTCCCCGGAGCACAGGTCGGCCTGCTCCCCAACCTCGCCGCCTCCCTCCTCGTCGTCTTCTTCGGCTTCCTCTTCGTAACGGTCGGAGCCCGCATCGTAGGCATCGTCGGCAGCAGCGCCTCTCCCGTCTCCGGCATGACCATCGCCACCCTCATGGCCACCGCCGCCATCTTCCTCGTCCGCGGTTGGACCGCCCCCGCCTTCGGTGCCCTCGCCATCACCATCGGCGGCATCGTCTGCATCGCCGCTGCTAACGCAGGAGACACCTCCCAGGACCTCAAGACCGGCTATCTCATCGGAGCCACTCCCTGGAAGCAGCAGGTGGCCCTTATGATCGGCGTCATCATCAGCGTCTTCTCCATCGGTGCCACGCTCAACGCCATGAACACCGGCCTCGAAAGCTTCCAGCGCCTCCAGACACCCATCGCCATCTCCCTCAGCGCCCTGCCCGACGGCGTCCAGAACACCGGCCACTTCACCCGCGATAAAATCACCCTCTCCGCCAAAGACGCCCAGAGCAAGGGAGAACTCTCCAACACCAGGCAGCTCATCATCCTCAACGCCATCGGCTCCGCTACCCTCGAGGACGGCAAATACCTCTACAATCCCGCCACCAATCGCATCGAGATCCAGTGGATGCAAGGCATCGGCAGCGAAAAAGCCGCCGCCCCGCAAGGTCGTCTCATGGCCACCGTCATCAACGGCATCCTTACCCGCAAGCTCCCCTGGGGACTTGTCATGCTCGGCGTCTTCCTTGTCGTCATGGTAGAGCTGCTCGGCATCCGCTCCCTTACATTGGCCGTAGGAGCCTACCTCTCCATCGCCACCACCCTCGCCATCTTCATCGGAGGCGTCATGCGCTGGATGGTCGACCGCGGCCTCCAGCAGCACGCCGACCGTCAGGCCGCAGCCGACTACGATCGCTCCGTAGCCCTCTGGCACTCCGACCGCCAAACATGGCTCGCCGCCAACCCCCATTTCGACTCCACCAACCCCGACCACCTCGATCCCCTCACCGGCCTTCCCGTCCCCACCAGCGTCACCCCATCCCTCGACCTCGAATCCGAGATCAGCCCCGGAAGCCTCTACGCATCAGGTCTCATCGCCGCAGGCGGCATCGTCGGCCTGCTCGGTGTCTGCGTCAAGCTCTACGAAAACTTCTTCGACAAAACCATTCCCCGCTTCAGCGATCACAACCCGCTCTACCACGACTGGGTCAGCGTCATCATGTTCGCTCTGCTCGCCTTCAGCCTCTACTATTTCGCTCGCAAGCCGCTGGGCAAGCAGTCATAGCTATCTGGCATGTTTCTGGCAAAGATTGCATCTAATGGAGATATGCAAATCTCCCGAAAGACAATGGCCCACATACGAGCGAGACGGCACACCCTGAAAAGCATAGGCATGGGCAGCGTCTTTGCGCTGCTTCTGGCCACCGCGGGTTGTCATTCAAAGACCGATCCGACTCCGGAAAACTTCATCGTCGGCCTCAACGCCTACTTCAGCGATCACTCCGAATGCCTCTTCCCAAGCGCACCGCGCTTTCCCTTCGAAACCTCCGATCCCGCTGAATTGAAGCAGATGGACGCGCTCGTCAAGGCGCAACTCCTCACCGTTGCCAAGGAGCCCGCCATCCACGTCAGCCGCTACATCACCACCACGACCGGAGCCCGCTCCGCTCCGCGCTTCTGCTATGGCCACCGCTTCGTCACCGGCATTGACAGCTCTACTCCACCCGCAAAGGCGAACGGCTTTACCGAGACGCAGGTGACCTACCACTACGAGCTAAGGGACGTCCCCATCTGGGCGAAGACCCCCGAGGTACTGGCTGCGTTTCCCGCAATGGAGCAGGCCACCAGCGGAACCTCTTCTGGCAAAGCAACGCTCGCAGGAACGATGGTCGGCTGGCAGGTGCCAGACTAACCGTCACCCTGAACCGGTACAATCCAACCCACAAACAGACTGTCATCCTGAGCGAAGCGCAGCGCAGTCGAAGGACCTGCGGTTGTTCTTGCCTTTGCTGCTAAAACCCGCCCAGACAATCCAAAACCGCCGCGCGGGCATCCCGGATCAGATCCGGCAACCCCACCCCACGATACCCATTGCCAAGCAGCCAAAGACCGCCCAGGGTATGGATGCGCCCGTCCAGCTCCGCCATTCGTTCCAGATGCCCAACCGCATACTGCGGCAGCGACCGAGGCCAGCGCCGGACAACCGTGACGACCGGCATCGGCAACGGTCCAAGGATCGCCTCGAGCTCCGTGCGAGCCAGCGCAATCAGCGTAGAGTCAGGCTCACCTAACAACCGAGCCCCGGCTTCGCCGCCAAAGAAGGCGCGAATCAGACGGCCACCCTCCGGTGCACGAGCGTCGAACTTCTGATCAACAAAGGTCGTAGCCAGCAGGGAGTTGGCGGCGGATGTACCCGGAGGCACCAGGAAGCCAAAGCCAGGAGGAAGCTCAAACAAGCAGTCAAAGCCAAAGGCCACGACGACCGCTGAACTTGCATCCATCTGCATCAGCTCCGCAGCGCGACTGTCGGGATCGCGCAGCAACTCGCTCGCTATATGTACCGGCGCTGCCAGCAGCACAGCATCGAACTTTTCCACGCCGGAGGCTGTACGCACGGTCCAACCACCATCCGTTTTCAGAAGACCAGTCACCGGCGTTTCGAATCGTATCCATGAGGGCGGAATCGTCGCCACCATCGCGTCGATCAGACTTCCCAACCCTCCGCGCAAGGTAGTGAAGATCGAGGAACTCAGGCCCTTGCTACGTGCCTGAACCGCCGCGATCAACGAGCCGTGTTCCTTCTCCATCGCCACAAAGGGAGCCATCACAGCCCGCACGCTTAATGTAGCTACATCGCCCCCGAAGACGCCGCTCAGTAATGGTGCGCCAATCTTTTCAAGCACCTCGTCGCCAAAATGACGGCGCACGAAGGCCGCAACACTCTCATCCTCATCCGGTGCCGCAGTCTTCAACTCTTCAGCGCGAAAAATTTCTCTATGAAAATCATATTTTGCCTGTGAACTAAACAGCGGCGAAGCGTCGAGTGCGGCAAGATCTCCAGGAACCATCATGCGCATGCCCTCAGGCATGGCGACGAGCGCGCCGTCGAGCAGAATGTATGTCTTGCGAGTCGCGTCGTTCGATGGGATGATCTCGCCACCAAGGCCCAACTCTTCAGCGAGTTGGCGCGCCCAGGGTTTTTCCGTCACCCATCCATCGGGGCCGCACTCGATCGTAAACCCTTGCTCGCGAACCGTTTCGACGATGCCGCCAAGACGCCCGGAGGCCTCGAAGAGGGTCACTTCGACGGGCACACCGCTACGGGCAAGCTCCCACGCGGCAGTGAGCCCGGCGATTCCACCTCCGATTATGGCGATTCGTCTCATCGTGCCTCTTGAAGCGCTGTCGAATGTTCCACGTGGAACATCGGGATTGAGATTGTTCCACGTGGAACAATTCTGTGTCATGCCGTTGGCGTGACCCGCTCGTCCACAGTGGCGGCAAAGGCGCCTGTGACGACTTGCTCAAGCGCACGGATCAAGGTGGGTGAGTCGTTGAGGCTCTCGGCGCGCCAGAGCTTCAGGTCGAGCTCGCGGGCTGTCTCCTGAAATGCGATGTCGATGTCGTAGAGAATCTCGACGTGGTCGCAGAGGAAGCCGACCGGTTGGATGACGACGCCGACCTCGCCCTGTGCTTTCAAGGCTTTGAGGGTCTCCTCAACGCTGGGTCCGATCCACGGGCCGCCGCTGACACCCTGGCTCTGAAAGGCGAAGTACCAGTCGATCGGGCGCATACCGACGACAGAGAGGCGATCCACGACCATCTGTGCCGTGCGCTTGGCCTCGACGGGGTAGGGATCGGGTGTGAGCTGCATGGGGGTGCCGGGGCGTGCTCCGACGATGGAGGCCTCGCCGGTCATGATGGTGCGGCAGGGGACGCTGTGGGCGGTGAAGAGGACGGGGACGCGCTGTCCGCTAATCGCACAAGCTTCAGCCCAGACAGGCCAGAGACGTTCGGCGAAGGCCTTGGCTAGCAGGGGATTTTCGGCCCATCCGGTGACGAATTCGACCTCCATGCCGGTGGCGGCGTCGAGGACGGCCTTGCGGTAGAGGCCGACGGAGGTGCGGGAGTTTTGCGGGGCGAGGCAGATGGCTTTGAACTGGGTAACGCCGTCGGCTCGCATCTGTGCGACGACATCGGCGATGTAGGGGTGCCAGTTGCGCATGCCGACGTAGACCTTTGCGCTGTCCTTTGGGCCGCCGAGGGCCTGCTCTAAAAGATAGCCTTGCGTGAAGGTCCACTTGGTGAGTGGTGGGGCCTCGATGCCGGGAGCCTCGCCGAGGCCGATCTGTGCGTAGCGATGCTGCAACTCCTCGACGACCTCCTGGGGGAGCTGGCGGCCGCCGGTGACTTTGCTGAGATATTCGGCCATCTCGCCGAGGACGTCGGGGGTGCCGTGGGCGAGGAGAAGAATTGCTTCGTGGCTCATCGCTTGCCGAACTCCTTGACCCATTCGATGGTCTGGATGACGTTTTCGACCGGGGTTCCGGGGACGATGCCGTGGCCGAGGTTGAAGATGTGGCCGGGGCGACCCGCGGCCTCTTGAAGGATCTCTTGCACGCGTGCCTTGAGGACGTCGTGCGGAGCGAAGAGGGTGATGGGGTCGAGGTTGCCCTGCACGCCGCAGCCGGGGCCGATGGTCTTCCAGCCCTCGCTCAAGGGGATGCGCCAGTCGAGGCCGAGGACGTCTGCACCGGTCTCGCGCATGGCGGGCAGAAGGGAGGCGGTGTCGACGCCGAAGTAGATGACGGGGACGCCGAGGGCTCGGACGCGGCGGATGAGCTCGGTTGTGGGCGCGAGGCAGTATTGGCGGTAGTCGGTAACGGAGAGCGCGCCGACCCAACTATCGAAGATCTGGATGACGTCGGCGCCTGCTTCGACCTGTTGTTTTGCAAATGCAACTAATACAGTTACAAGTTTTTCCATGAGCAGCGGCCACGCAGCGCTCTCGCTGTACATGAGTTTCTTGGTTTCGATGTAGTTGCGGGAGGAGCCGCCTTCGATCATGTAGCTGGCCAGGGTGAAGGGTGCTCCGCAGAAGCCGATGATGCCGAGGGAGTCGCCGTCGGGGCGCGGGCCGGAGAAGTGGGCGGCGACCTTTTCGATGGCGCGGGCGACGTAGCTGAGATCTTCGGCGCGGTCGGTGCGGAGAGCCTGGACGTGCTCGAGGGAGCGGACGGGGGTGTTGACCTGTGGGCCTTCCCCGGCGACGAACTCGAAGTCGAGGCCCATGGGGGTGAAGGGGAGGAGGAGATCGGCGAAGATGATGGCTGCGTCGACGCCTAGCCGCTCGGCGGCGGTGATGGTGACTTCGGCGGCGACGTCGGGGGTGCGGCAGATGTCGAGCAGGGAATGGTGCTTGCGGACGGCCATGTACTCAGGCATGTAGCGGCCTGCCTGCCGCAGGAGCCAGATGGGCGTACGGTCGACGGGCTGGCGCAGGCAGGCGCGGACGAAGCGGCTGGCGGTCGGCTCGGTGTGTTGAGCCGGGATGGTTACTGATTCTTTCTCGATCAAAGCAAATTTCTCCACGTATCGAGCGTAGCATCCAGTTGTGTTTGTCCCGCCCGAGGAGATCGGGCAGGACAAACTGGAGCTGGAACGCTGGTCCCGGGTGCTTCTATGGAATGTCTGATTACGTTTCCAACATTTCCTCAGCGGCTAAAGCCGCGCTGCAACGGCGGGACTTATGGCGGGACTGAAGTCCCGCCCTTTCAAAGCAGAGACTTGTGCAGAGGCTCCCTAGTAGGTTTTGTAGGCTTTGAAGGGGATGTGGTAGACGATGCCGAAGGTCAGTAGCTGCGGGGTGAGGAGGTCTGGGGCGGCGGGGGGCTTACTGTGGAAGTTCCAGTTCTGCTGCTGGAAATCGACCATGGCGGACCAGTTGGGTCTGACGTCATAGGTGATTCCTCCGCCATAGACGGGGGTTTCGGAGCTGTCGCGGCGGCGGTAAGTGGGCGGGGCGTTGGCAGGGACTGGGAAGGTGATGATGCCGCCGCCATATAAGAAGTCGCCGTAGGGGTGGAGGCGCTTGAAGGTGGTTGCCAGCTTGAGACCGCCTTCGACGGTCTTTTCGCTATCGGTGCTGCCTGGGGTGAAGGTGCCACGGAGTTCGAAGGACGGAATGATGAGGCCACGGAGACGTTTGATGAACTGGGTGTAGTCCGCTCCGAAGGTTAGGCCGATGTTGCTGGGGGAGTCGTAGGCGGCGTTCTCGTAGGTGAAACCTGCGAAGGCGGAGAGATCGACGGAGCGGGTTGCTGTTTTTTTGGCCTGTGCCGATGCGTTGGCTGCTCCCAAGGAAAGGGTTCCAACGACTAAGAGAGATAAAAGAAGTTTCTCGGAAAGATACAGCAGTGAGTTTCGCATGGTTCTCCGTGCAATGCTGATTCGATGGATGAATTCAAGTCTTCAGAGAGACAGCACAGGGCTGCCAAGTACCGCTAGCATTGCGGCCCCTGGTGTGTATGCCAGGGCTGGAGAGTCTTCCTCATCAACGATTTAAGGCAGAGCAAGATGCGACGGAGGTGTTCAGTTGAGCTGTTTCGATCATACTTCCAGGCGGAAGGTGAATTCTTCGATAACAGGGTTGGTGAGGACTTCGCTGGCGATGCGCTCGATTTCTGTGTGCGCGGCGGTCTCGGAGAGTCCATCTTCGAGTGTCAGCAGGAAATACTTGCCCTGCCGAACGTCGGCGACACCTTTGTATTCCATCCGGCGAAGCGCATCTGCGACCGTTTTGCCCTGAGCATCGAGGACCGTTCGTTTCAATGTGACATAGACATGGGCCTTCATTGTGTCTGATTATAAACGTGTACGGCCAATTCTTCCTTTCTGCGAACGCTGTAGCCTCTATGCGCTACCGGTTTCGAACGGCAGAGGAGGCTAAGGCTTACAAATTTTAGTTGACGAGAAGAGATCCCAGAAGCCTATGCCGAATTATCTTGAGTTGCCTGTTGGGCCGAAGTCGCCCGAAGTGATCAATTGCGTGATTGAGATTCCACACGAAGGCATCAGCAAGTACGAGTATGACAAAGATCTGCATGTTTTCCGGCTGGACCGGAATCTTTACTCGCCGGTTCATTATCCGGGCGATTACGGTTTTATTCCGAGCACGTTGGGCGACGACGGCGATCCGCTAGATGTGCTGGTGCTGGTGGATACACCGAGCTTTCCGGGCTGCGTGATGGAGGTGCGGCCGATCGGGCTGCTGGAGATGCTGGACCAGGGGCTTGGCGACGAGAAGGTGTTGTGTGTCGGCAAGGGTAATCCGCGGTACAAAGATGTGAATGAGTACTCGGAGATCTATCCGCACATGTTGAAGGAAATTACTCATTTCTTTGCGATCTATAAGGATCTGGAAGGGAAGCGGGTCGAGGTAAAGGGCTGGCGCGATGCGGCGTTTGCGCGGAACAAGGTGCTTGAGGCGCAGCAGCGGTTTATTGACAACAAGACGAATCCTGAGCCGAAGCCTGTTCCGCACGTCTAAGATTGGTTGATCGGTTGTCTATCCCCTATGCCCGGAGAGTCGGGTGTGGGGGATTTTTTATTGAAGGATTAATGATTGGGTTGGCTGCGGCGCGCCACGAGGTAGATGAGGGGGCCGGCGGCTCCGATGAGTGCGGCGAATCCGAGTGCGGGAAGGCCGGCGACCTGCTCTCCGCGAGCGGCCCACATGGCGAAGGCGATGAGGAGGGTTGGGCCTATGCCGCAGGCTACGGCTCCCCAGAGGCCGCCGGGGATGCGGAAGGGCCGGACGAGGTTGGGTTCGCGGATGCGGAGCAGGACGAGGGCGATGAACTCCAGCACGAGAGCAGCTCCGTAGAGTACGAGGTCGATGGAGATGAGCCGCTCAAACGAGAAACGCAGCACCAGCGCCCAGGCGATACTACAGAGGATGACGCTGACCCAGGGGACGCCGCGCGGGGTTGTTTTTGTGAGGATGCGGGGCAGCAGGCCTTCCTGAGCGAGGGCGTAGGGGACGCGAGTGTAGCTGAGGGTGAGGGCGTTGAACATGCCGAAGCCGCTGAGCGCTCCGCCAAGGACGATTGCGAGGCCCAGCCATGGGCCGGCGAGCGCGATGGAGGTATCGGTCCATGTTCCGGTGGAGAAGCGATCGGCGGGGATGCCGACGAGTGCTACGGCAGCCACCGGCAGGATGTAGGTTGCGGCGACGAGTGCTGCCGCGGCCAGCATGGCGCGTGGGTAGTTTCGCTGTGGGCGATCGACCTCTTGCGCGACGGTCGAAGCGTTGTCCCAGCCCATGTAGTTCCAGAGTGCGATGGAGATTGCACCCCCCATATCGCGCTCCATGCCTGCGGGGGCAGGGGTGGCGAGGCCGCCGGCGGTGTGAGTCGTCAGAGCTCGCCAGAGCGCTACGGCTACTAATACCGCAAAGGGCGCGAGGAGGAGGCAGAACATGCCGACTGAGCCCTCGCCGACGGCTTTGGCTCCCCAGAGGTTCCAGATGGCGCAGGCTATGACGACGGCGAGCGCCCAGAGGGTTCCGCGGTAGCCTTCGGTCCAGGATGGGGCGATGCGGCCCAGGTAGAGGACAAAGGTGACCGGGTAGATGGCCATGTCGAAGATGCTGGCTGCGAGGCTGAGCCACGCCTCCTGAAAGCCCCAGAAGTTGCCAAGGCCACGTTGGACCCAGCGGTAGTAGCCGCCTTCTTCGGGGAGGGTGGAGGCGAGCTCGCCGACCATGAGGGAGGTGGGGATGCTCCATACGAAAGGAATGAGCAGGAAGAGTAGTAGCGCACGGCCGTAGCCGGCTTTGCCGATGATGTCTTCAAGCCCATAGGGGCCACCCGACACCATGAAGTACGTGGCTCCGATCAGCGGCAATAGCCGCATCTTGCGTCCGGTTGTGGACACTCTATCGCACCTCATTTTGAAGCGGAGATTTTGTTTGTAGAGACAAATCTACGCGAAGTTGGCCTCGCTGCGTCGCGTCACGCTATAATCAGCAAGTTCCCGGTGTTTTACCTTAGCGGCCGGACCAGAACAGCCGGAGAGTTGGCCGAGAGGCTGAAGGCGGCGGTTTGCTAAACCGTTATAGGACCAAAAGTTCTATCGGGGGTTCGAATCCCCCACTCTCCGCCAGCGCTTTCTAAGCGTTTCTATATCAAAGGCTTAGAAGGCATGATGCAGTGTTGTTACAAGGGCTGCTGCGAAAATCCAGGGACATCCTCAGAGCTGTAATGGTGACGACGGTATCGGCCTGAAGAGGCGATATGCGCGAAGTTACGGTCGAAGTGGTGCATCCAAGTCTGTCTTCCGGACAGTTGTTATCCGTATCCCGCTCCACAGACTAGAGACGTTGTTGTCGGTCGCAATAACCAAGACGACGCGGATGCAGCAGTCGCAGGACACGCTGTATGCGCTGGCCGGAGATACTGGTGGTAAGGCATTGCTCGACTACAACGATCTGACACGTGGCATCGTACAGGCGCAGCAGAATATGACCAGCTACTACATCCTCGGGTATTACACGAGCAACGGCGCACTCAATGGAAGGTTTAGGCATATCAAGGTCGCGCTGAATCCGGAGCGTGCTGCAAGCCTTGATTACCGGCAGGGATACTATGCGGGCAAACAATTCGCCAAGTTCACTGTTGCAGATAAGGAGCGGCAACCGGAAGATGCGCTGATGCTGGGCGATCCGGTTACGGAGCTCACGATTGCGATGGAGATCAATTACTTCCAGTTGAACCGAGCAGAGTACTTTGTGCCGATCGTCGTGAAGATTCCCGGACGTGAGCTGGCGCTGGCCAAGAAGGGTGGTGCGGAGCATACGCTTATCGACTTCCTGCTAGAGGTGAAGGACGAACTCGGTAACAACATGACCGTGCAGAACATGCGCGATAACGTGAACATCAAACTAAGCGACGCGACTGCACTGGAGCTGGCCAAGCGTCCGGTGAAATACGATACCGGTTTCACGTTGCTGCCTGGGAGGTACACGATCAAGTTTCTGGCACGTGACGATGAGACGGGGAGGATCGGGACGTTCCAGACGTCGTTCGTTATCCCCAATCTCAATAAAGAAGAGGCCGCCAATCCGCTGGTACTGAATGGGCAGAAGCTGATTCCCAGCGTGACGCGTGTGTTCAGCAAGAGCCGGGACTTATATGTTTACCTGCAAGCCTATGAACCAACGCAGACGAGCGTTCAACCGCTGATTGCATTTGTGAGCTTCTACCAAGGACAGACTAAGGTATTCGAAACGCAGTCGATGGAGGTAGCGAGCGGAATGAGTAATTCGTTGAAGACGATGCCGTTGCGCTTCAGCGTCGGGCAGTATCAGCGGTTATTTGCGTAACATGGAGCTGCGGATCATAGCAGTGGTTTGGTTGTTCGAGAGGAGTTGTGGCAAGCATGATATTCAACAGAACTACAGGAAGAACTCGGGGGTGGTTTTGGATGGGGAAGACCTTGGGAGTGAGTGCAATTGCGATATCGGCGCTTGGCGCTATGTCGAGTGCGGAAGTCATAGCATCCGGACAGGCGTCAGGAGATTCACATGCTCCGGCGTTGATCGCCTTTGGTCCTTTGAATCCGTTTTATAAGCCGAGTACTCTGCCTTTTCAGGCACCAATGTTTGACCGGATTCATGACGTCGATTACCAGCCGGCAATCGAGGCCGGAATCGCGGAGCAGCGCAGGGAGATTGATGCAATTGCCAATAGTTCGGAAGCGCCAACCTTCGCCAATACGATGGAAGCGTTGGAGCGCTCAGGGCAACTACTGCGGCGTGTGATGTTGGTCTTCAGCGCAGTGACGCAGGCTAACACTAACCCCTTGCTACAAAAGGTGCAGGAGGACGAGGCGGCGAAGCTTGCTGCGCAGAATGACTATATATTCCTTAACGAAAAGCTGTTTGTACGCGTTGAAGTGTTGCATGCGCATCGCGAGAAGCTGGGGCTTGATGCTGAGTCGATGCGACTACTGGAGTGGAACTATGCGCACTTTGTTCTGGCCGGCGCAAAGCTCGACGAGGCGGACAAGACCAGGATGAAAAAGCTGAACGAAGAGGAGTCGGTATTATCGACGGCGTTCACGAACAAGCTACTGGCAGCGGCTAAAGCAGCGGCGTTTACGACTACGGATAAGACTAAGCTCGCGGGCTTGAGTGCGGCGCAGGTGGATGCGGCAGCGTTAGCAGCAAAGGATCGTGGCGTACCGGGCTATCTGTTGCCATTACAGAACACGACTCAGCAGCCGGATCTTGCGGAGCTCAGCGATCGGACTGCACGGCAGCAGTTATTTGAAGCGTCGTGGTCGAGGACGGAGCGAGACGGTGAGAACGATACTCGCGCCACTGTGGCACGGTTGGCCCAGGTACGCGCACAGAAGGCGCAGTTACTGGGATATCCAAACTATGCATCCTGGACGCTACAGGACCAGATGGCGAAGACGCCAGAGGCCGCGCTGAAATTTATGGATGCGCTTGTGCCTGCTTCCAAGGCTAAGGCGCAGGGAGAGGCTGCGGATATTCAGGCAGTGATCGACAAGCAGGGCGGCGGGTTTAATCTCCAGCCGTGGGATTGGGAGTTTTACTCGGAGCAGGTGCGCAAAGAGAAGTATGATCTCGATCTCCAAGAGTTGAAACCGTACTTCGAGCTGAACCGCGTGTTGCAGGATGGTGTTTTTTATGCGGCGCATGAGCTCTATGGGATCAGCTTCACCGAGCGGCACGACATCCCGGTCTATCAGCCGGATGTGCGGGTTTTCGAGGTGCTTGATGTGGACGGTAAGCCCCTGGCTCTGATGTATTTCGACTATTTCAAGCGGGATAATAAGTCTGGTGGCGCATGGATGAGCAATTTTGTGGAGCAGTCGAAGCTGCTCGGCACGTTGCCGGTCATCTACAACGTCGGTAATTTTCAGAAACCTGCGCCCGGACAGCCAGCGTTGATCAGCTTCGAGGATGTGACAACCATGTTTCACGAGTTTGGGCATGGGCTTCATGGCATGTTCGCGAACACGATTTATCCGAGCCTGTCGGGAGCGAATACAGCGCGTGACTTTGTAGAGTTTCCGTCGCAGTTCAACGAGCACTGGGCGACCTATCCGCAGGTATTTCATCACTTCGCGCGAAATTATAAGACAGGGGAGCCGATGCCCGAAGAGCTTTTCGCCAAGATCAAGAAGGCGGCGACGTTCAATAAGGGCTACGCCTCAGTGGAGGCTTTGGCAGCGCAAGAGCTTGACATGCAATGGCATCTGCTGCCCGCAACGGCACCTCTCCAGGATGTGGATGCGTTCGAGAAGGCGGCGTTGGAGCGCACGCATGTTGCGATGGAGGAGGTGCCACCGCGTTACCGGTCGAGCTACTTCCTTCACATCTGGGCAAACGGGTATGCGGCTGGTTACTACGCTTATGCGTGGGCCGAGATGCTGGACGACGATGCCTATCAATGGTTCGAGGATCATGGCGGACTTACGCGTGCCAATGGCGACCGCTTCCGACAGATGGTACTCTCACGAGGCAATACTGAGGACCTCCAAACCATGTACACGCGCTGGCTTGGTGCCGAGCCGAGCGTTGGGCCAATGCTGAAGGTGCGTGGGCTTACTGTGAACAGCGCTACAAAGTAACAGAGACGGTGCGTCGGCTTCATCTTTGCCGGCGCACTTCTGATCTTCTTAACTACTTCTCTCGGAATGAGATTTCGTGCTGCTTGAAAAAGGCGTTACGCAGCTCTGAGTTGCGAAAGGACTCCGTGCCGCCGGGTCGCAGGGTTGACAGGGCTCCTGTTATGTTGCCCATGGCTGCTGCGCGCAACGGATCTTGGCCGTTGAGATAGAAGCTGAGGAACCCGGCGTCGAAGCTATCGCCCGCTCCAATGGTATCGACGGGGTCAACATGGAGTGGAGAGACCCATTCGCGCTTGTCTCCCTGCTGCACGACAGCACCGCGCGAGCCGCATTTTACGACGATCAATGGGATGCGTGGGGCCAGAGCGTCCAGAGCCTGTTCGAGGGTAGGTTTTCTGGTGATTCTCATGATTTCGTCTTCGTTTGGCAGAAGAAGGTCGATCTTGTCGAGGAGCTGATCGAGGACGCCTCCCCAGGTGTCGGTGGGGTCATCGTTTGTGTCGAGGGAGAGAGTGAGACCTGCCTGTTTCAGATGGTCGAACAGATTCGGAAGGTCGGGGTGGAGGCCTGTCTGGAGAAAAAGAGAGGAGAGGTGGAAGTGACGGGAGGAGGTTAGATAGGCCAGATCCAGGTCGGCAACGGTCATCTCTGCCATGACTCCGGGATAAGTGAGGATATGGCGATGTTTCCCGTGAGGCAGAAGGAGGGTAACGCCGGTGCCTGCTCCTTTTCGACAAGTCACGTGAGACAGATCGAGGCTGCTTTCGCCGAGCCGAGCCAGAGCGATCTCCCCCATTTCATCGCAGCCGACCTGGGAGATGAAGCCCACGCGGGTGCCAAGGGTAGCAAGGTTATGGGCAAGGATAGAGGAGGAGCCCCCGAGGGTGATTTTGAATCCGGAACCTAAGAGTTCGCGTTCGACGGGCATCTCTTCGGGCAGGCCATAAAGGATGAGATCGAGGTTGGTTTCTCCTGCGATGGTGATGTCGAAGGGCTTGATTTGTTGGCTGGGAAGCTGGAAATCCATAAGGAAGCCTCTTATTGTTTTATTCTTCTATGGTGCGTATAGTTATTATTATTACTTAGTTTTTATTTCTATTTAGATCTGATGGCTTTTCACTTGATTATGCGGTACGGAGGACTCTTATTGTGACATCCCTTTCGAGCTTTGTTGATCTGCCTATTGAGGAACAAAAGGCTCGCGGTCTTCTTTTTACTCCACGGGAGATCGCCCAGCAGCCGGACACGTGGGAGGTGACATTGGGGATATTCAAGGAGCATCGGGAACGGATTCGCGCTTTTCTAGATTCGGCTGGTGTGCGGGATTCGTTGGAGCAGCGGCCGGTGGTGATGTTGATCGGAGCGGGTACTTCGGACTATGTTGGCCAGGCGCTGGAGCTTTTGCTGAGGCAGAAGTGGGGGTGTGAGGTTTCCGCTGTGGCGAGTACGGACCTGCTTCCGAACTTGGAGGAGTACATTGTTCCGGGCCGGAGATACCTATGGATCTCATTTTCGAGGTCGGGAGACTCGCCGGAAGGAGTTGCTGTCCTTGAGCAGGCAATTCGACGGTATCCCGGGATTGCTCACATGGTTGTGACATGCAACGCGCAGGCGCGGATGGCTGAGATCTGCGAAGAAGCGAAGCGTGCGTGCGTGGTGGTGCTGGATGATGCGGTGAACGATCGTAGCCTGGCGATGACGAGTTCTTTCACGAACATGATTGTGATGGGGCAGTGTCTGGCGAACGCGTGGTCGATCGAGGAGTACACGGCGGTTGTGGAGCGACTGGTTCGCGCGGGCCGCGATCTCTTGTTGCGAGCGGCGGGCGAGGCTGAACGCATCGCGTCGCGAGGCTTTTCTCGCGTGTGTTTGATAGGGGCTGGACCCCTGGCGAGCGTTGCGAAGGAATCAGCGCTGAAGGTGCTGGAGATGACGGCGGGAAAGGTGCAGGCGATGTCGGAGACGGTGCTTGGCCTTCGACATGGACCGATGGCGGCGCTCAATACGCAGACGCTGTTTCTGTGTTTTGTATCCGGAGATGAGCGTAAGGCGAAGTATGCGAGCGACCTATTGCGTGAGATCGGGGAGAAGGGAATCGTAGGCGAACGGATTGCGGTCGGACCGGCTTCCGCGCTGGCGGAGATTGCGCCTTACTGTAACTCCTACATTGCTCTCGACGATGATATTGACGATGCTTATCGGCCTGTGGTGGATGTGATCTTCGGTCAGTTGCTTGGTCTCTATTGCTCGGTGGCGCACGCATTAAAACCGGATTCTCCGAGCCCGGGCGGCGTCATTAATCGAGTTGTGCAGAAGTTTAGGATCTATTGAAATTTATGTCCTCTCTCCTTCAGAGCCATTTGGCAAAGCGCAAATTGGGAATCTCCGCCGGCATTTATTCGGTTTGTTCCGCGCACCCGTGGGTGATTCGGGCGGCGGCGGAGCAGGCGGCAGAGGTTGGTTCTCTCCTGCTGGTGGAGGCGACGAGTAACCAGGTGAATCAGTTTGGCGGATACACCGGGATGCGTCCAGCAGAGTTCAGAAGCTTTGTGCTGGAGCATGTCGAATCGGCAGGTCTTGCCGCTGAGATGCTGATCCTGGGCGGAGATCATCTAGGGCCCAACCCGTGGCGCGCTCTGCCCGCTGCTGAGGCGATGGCTCATGCCGAGACAATGGTTCGGGAGTATGTGCAGGCGGGGTTCACGAAGATTCATCTCGATGCAAGCATGTCTTGTAGTGGTGATCCAGCCCAACTTTCGGATGAAATGGTCGCACAGCGTACGGCACAGCTCTGTAAGGTCGCGGAGCATGCACATACGTCAGGCGACGGTCCGGTGTATGTGATTGGCACCGAAGTGCCGGTGCCTGGTGGCGCCACGCACTCGGTTCATGAACTGAGTGTGACCTCAACTTCCGCGGCCGCGTTCACCATTGCTGTACATAAGCGTGTGTTTGAGGAGCAAGGGCTGGCGGAGGTGTGGCCTCGAGTCATCGCATTGGTGGTGCAACCTGGAGTTGAATTTGATCACGACGCAGTGATTGGGTACGACCGACTAAAGGCCAGAACTCTGGTGGACTGGCTCCGCGGGCAGCCGGAAGAGATTGTGTTTGAGGCGCACTCGACGGATTATCAACTGCCGCAGGCTTATGTGGAATTAGTGGAAGACGGCTTTGCGATCCTAAAGGTTGGGCCTGCGCTGACGTTTGCCATGCGAGAGGCTCTGGGTGCTCTGGAAGATATTGAGTTGCAGTTAATTCCAGAGCCACGGTGCTCTCTTCTGAGCGACGTGATTGAGAAGACGATGCTGCGTGAGCCGGCAGACTGGATGCCATACTACGCAGGTAGACCATCTGAACAAAAGATTCTACGACTCTATAGTTACAGTGATCGCATTCGGTACTACTGGCACCGACCGGAGATTGCAGCAGCGGTTGTTCGGCTGATCTCGAATCTGTCCTCGGTGGTTATTCCGGAGAGCATGCTCAGCCGCTATCTGCCGGCACAATATGCGAGGCGACGAAAGAAGGAGATAGCCGGCGATCCTGTGTCGCTGATTGTGGACCGGATCAGGGATGTCTTACGCGACTATGCCGCAGCGTGCAGCGCGGGATAGAGGGGAAGTAAATGCCTGCATGCTGTTCAGGCAGGAGACCGTGTAGGGCGTGAATGATGACGAGACGACGATGTCGTAACAGGATATACAGGACAAATAAAGGGGAAGGTCTCTGTCATTGCGGCCCGGGAGCAGCATCGTGGGTTTCTGCATCACCAAAGCGACCGGATCGCATCCTACAATATGGTTCTCAAGCTGCTCTCGCCGTTTAATGAACGGCTTCTCCAGCTGGTGCGCCTTGACCAGGCCTGTTCTTGCTGAGCAGGAAGGCGCAAAACACCATGCCCACAGCCATCCAACAGAGTAAGCGGTAGATGTCCTGGTATGCCTGAGCCGCTGCCTGTTGGTTCAACTGCTGGTAGATAGTGGCACGGGCCATGTTGGCTGCGCCCGGGCCTGGGGAGATGCTGTTGAAGAAGCTGGTCAAGGAGCTGAGCTGGTTCTGATAGGGAACGCTTCCAGGTTGCATGGAGTTTTGCAGGCGAGCCTGATGGAAGAGCGAGCGGTTGGTGACGATGGCTCCAGTGACGGCAATGAAGATACTTCCGCCGACGTTGCGGACAAAGTTGATGATGCCGGAGACCTGATTGGATGCTTCTCGCGGAAGACCAACGTAGGCGGCGTTGGTAATCGAGATGAAACAGAATGGGATGGGGATCATCAGAATAATGCGAAGAAACGCATTGAATCCGAAGCTGAGACCAAGGTTGATCGTGATGGAGTTGTAGTAGAAGGCTGCGGCAAAGAATGCGAAGCCAACGGCGGCGAGATTGCGTGCGGCGAATTTGCCGGTTGCGATTCCTGCAAGCGGCATGACGATGACGAGCGCAATGCCTCCGCCAGTGAGTGCTTCTCCGGCGAGAGTGGCGGTGTAACCGAGAAGCTGCTGCATGAATTGTGGCTGAAGTACTGTAGAGGCGTTGAGGACGCCGCCTACCAGAATCATGAGTAGGCAGCAAATGGCGAAGTTTTTGTACTTGAACAGGCGGATGTTCATGATGGGCGCTTTATTCTTCCACTCCCACCAGATGAGGCCGATCATGCCGGCAACGAAGAGAGAGGCGAAGAAACGGATAAAGTTTGAGGCGAACCAGGCGTTCTCCTCGCCTTTGTCGAGCATGATCTGCATGCCGCCCATGGCGATGGTGAGGAAGCTAAGGCCGATGTAGTCAAGCTTGCGAAGATTGTCGCGGGTCGCTTGAATCCAGGGCGGGTCGTCTACGAACCGTGTAACGAGAATGAATGCCAGTAATCCGACAGGGATGTTGATGTAGAAGATCCATCTCCACGAATAGTTGTCGGTGATCCAACCGCCGAGGGTGGGGCCGATTGAAGGGGCAAGGACGGCTACGAGGCCGTAAAGAGCAAATGCCTGACCGCGTCTCTTCTCATCGAAGGAGTCTGCCATGATTGCTTGAGCCATCGGCTGGAGGCCGCCACCGCCCACTCCCTGAATCACACGAGCAACGAGCAGGATAGGGAGAGAGGGAGCGAGGCCGCAAAAGAAGCTGGCGACCGTGAAGAGAACGATGCAGAAGAGGAAGAAGTTTTTGCGGCCGATGACAGAGGAGGCCCAGGCACCGGCCGGCAGAACGATAGCATTTGAGACGAGATACGAGGTGAGAACCCAGGTGCCCTGATCCTGGCTGGCACCCAGGTTTCCAGCGATGTGGGGTAGGGCGACGTTGGCGATGGAGGTGTCGAGCACCTCCATGAATGCCGCGAGTGCAACCGTAGCGGCAATGATCCATGGGTTGACTCTAGGTTTCCAGTCCGCATGGGCTGTATCGGCCATCAACGATCCTTTAAGTGCAAGTTGGGTGCAAGATGATGCCTATTGAAGACTGCACTTCTAATCTAGGATGCATCTGGCCTGGCGTCCATGTTTTTGATTGGTTGTCAGGATGAGTAACAATGTGGCAGGGCGATGATGGTACTGACGATAGTGCTCGTTCCTCTCCATGCCGGCAACTAAAATGGTTGCCAGCATGAAAATATTATTCTTTGCCGCTGCTCTTGCTGCTGTCTGGTCTCCCATTCTCTCCTTTTCTGCCCAGGCGCAACAACCTCAGCTCATTCCGATTCCACTCGAAGCTCATCTTTCTTCCTCTATTTCCGCCGCCAGCGCTATCGTTTTGGTTCCCGGTAATGACGAAGAGGACAACAACGCAGCCGAAGATCTCACAGCGGCGATGCAGCAGCGCGGCATCCGCGTTACACCTAATATTGGTGCTCCTTTGATTAGGGTCACCTTGCTCCGTGAAGACACACCTGCCGCTCAGGATGCCTTGCGGTCTGCCGGGCTTGTCTTCGCCCCAGCAATGCATGATGAAGGCTACATTCTCATTGCTAAACCTGGCAGCGTCACTGTTGTTGCGCAGACCTCGGCAGGTATTTTTTATGGCGTGCAGACACTCAAGCAGCTGTTCACTGGCTATGGAGAGCAGGCATTACTTGCTACGGGTACGATCCGCGACTGGCCTGCCATGAAGTATCGCGGTATCGATGACGACCTCTCTCGCGGTCCCTTTCCTACACTTGAGTTTCAGAAGCAGCAGATCCGTACCTTCGCCGCCTTCAAGATCAACGTCTACTCTCCCTATATTGAACACACCATGCAATACGCTTCCGACCCGCTTGCTGCGCCGCCAGGAAGCTCGCTCACTCGCTCCGAATCGCAGGAGCTTGTGCGTTACGCCCGCCGATACCATGTCACGATCATTCCCGAGCAGGAGGCTTTTGGTCATCTGCACCATGTGCTCAAGTATGAGAAGTACTCCGACCTTGCTGAGAGCCCACATGGCCATGTTCTTGCTCCCGGTCAGCCGGGTACGCAACCGCTGATTCTTTCCTGGTTCACGCAGCTTGCGGAGGACTTCCCCAGTCCGTTTCTTCATGTCGGGGCCGATGAGACCTTTGAGCTAGGCGCGGGGCGTACCAAGTCTGACGTGCAGAAGCGTGGTCTCGGGCCGGTATATGCCGATTTTCTTACGCAGATTCATGCCACGCTTGCTCCGCTCCACCGCCGTCTTCTTTTTTGGGGAGACGTTGCGACGAGTGATCCCTCCGCAATCGACCATCTGCCCAAGGACATGATCGCTATTCCGTGGATCTACTGGCATCTGGACAGCTACGACTCCAACATTCTGCCTTTCAAGAATGCTGGAATCGAGACCTGGGTTGCGCCTGGGGACTCGAATTGGTCGGTTATGTATCCCCTTGGCGACAATGCTATCGACAATATCTCCGGCTTCGTTGAGGCGGGGCAGCGCCTCGGCTCAACGGGGGCGCTGACGACGGTATGGAATGATGATGGCGAAGGTCTCTTTAACCAGGATTGGTACGGCGTTCTCTTTGGTGCAGCCGCTTCCTGGCAACATGGCAAGAGCAGTGGCGATCCCTACAAAGCCGCCTTCGGCCAGCTTTTTTATCAGGACACGACTGGTAAGGTTATGCAGGCGCAACAGGAGCTTATCGCGGCCACGAACCTCTTCGATGTCGACGACTCGACCTTCTGGGTTGACCCGTGGAGCAAAGAGGGGCAGGCCAAAGCGATCAAGGTTCGCCCGCACCTCCACGACACACGTATTCATGCGGAGCGTGCGTTGTCGCTTCTGGAGGAAGCTGGTGCCGAGAATCAGCATCTTCTGCACCGTGAGGCTATTGCAGCCATGGAGCTCGGCGCACATCGTATTGACCTTGCGGCTATGAAGTTCCTGCTCTCGGACGAGATGGCGACTGCCTATGCCGAGGCTTATGCGACGCATTCGAGCAAGGATGAGAAGCAGCAGATAGCCACCCGTACCCTGCTCGAATCCATTGCCGACAACAATGGCCGTTGCAGCGATCTTCGCGATGCTTACGCTGCTGTTAAAGATCTTTATAAGCAGGCGTGGCTGGCGGAGAATCGTCCCTATTGGCTGGATAACGTTCTTGTCCGCTACGACCTTCAGATCCAGCTTTGGCAGCGCCGTAACAATGCTTTGAGCGCTATCCGGGAAGAATGGCAGGACACTCATCAGCTTCCCACAGCCGAACAAGCTGGGGTCCCCGCTCCTCCAGCACCGTAAGGGGGCTTGAGAGCGCACAGTGTTTGCTGTGCGCTCTGCGGGTGATCCAGCTTCTTGTATGAGTGCTAGAAGTCCTCGTCGTCGCCTATGGGCATGCCGGGTGGGGCTTCGATGGACTTGGCGGGAGTGAATTTGGCGGGATCGCGCTGGAACTCGTTGATGCGGTCGATGAGGGCGGCGCGGTGAATGGCTTCGGCGGTGTCGGTTAGGGGCGGCGCCGAGGTGAAGTTCTTCAGGAGGTCGGCGATGTGGGAGCGGGCTATGGCTCGGGCCTGCGTAGATGCTTGCGGATTGACGGCGAGGGTGAACATGGCCTCGAGAGCGCGGGACTCTACGGCGCGTTCGACCTCGGAGGACATGGAGTGACCACCTTCGGGGCGCTCAGCGGTGGTCTTGGAGACGGCTTCGAGGAGGCCACGGAGTGAGGGGGCCTTGGGAGAGCGCATGTGGTACTGAACGAGGCGCGAGGCGCGTGCCGGGTCGAAGAGGACCTGAAGGGTTAGGTTGGCGGCGGACTCAGCAGCGGCGATTGGGTCGAAGGTGAGGCCGGTTTCGGAGGCGAAGGACTCTCGGGTGCGGCTGAGATTGGGGGGAAGTGGAGGAATGAGCTTGAGGATGGATTCAGGGAGGGTGAGGGTCTCGGGGGTGAGGGTTTTGAGGACGGCGGCGATGGCTTTGCTCTGGGCTTCGGAAGAGACGATCTCGGGGAGGGTCTGGTTGTCGCCGCGGAGGTTGTAACGGTAGTCCAGACCGCCGATCTCTTTGATGGTGGCTTCAGTCTGGTAGCGGTGCAGGAGATAGAGGGGGACGAGGGTGTCGGCGAGCTGGGCGAGGGGTGTGCCGGGCTTGATGGCGTTCTCGTTGAAGCGGGCGAGGGCGGCGGAGCGGATGGTCAGGATGCGGTTGAGCTCGTCGGCAGGGTCGGACCCGTTGTCCCAGAGGTGGGCGTTGGGGTGGGCGCTGCCGAACGGACGAGCATCTTCGTCGGTGATGAACTGGAGGCCGGTTTTTTCGCTGGCGCTGAGGATATTGTTGAGCTCGTCGTGTTCGTTGGAACCGGTTGGGAACTGGCGGTAGCCGTAGTCGATGGCGACCTTGTCCCAGATACCGATGTTGACGGCGTAGGCGTGGGAGAGGTCGGGGATGCCGTCCTTGTTGAGAGTTATCCAGGGGTGGGGGTAGTCCATGACGGAGACCGACTCTTCGGGGGTGTGGGAGAGGGCGCTGGCGGCGAAGTTGTGGGCGAGGCCGAGGGTGTGGCCGGTCTCGTGGGCGGATAGCTGGCGCAGACGCTGGAGGACCATCGCCAGCATGGGGTCGGTATCGGGCGTGAACGATTTTTTGCCCTGGACATAGGGACTTAGGAGGGCTTCGGCGATGAGGTAGTCCTGGCGTCCGCGGAGGGAGCCGAGGGTTACGTTGCCCTTGATGATCTCGCCGGTGCGCGGGTCGGTGATGGCAGCGCCGTAGCTCCAGCCGCGAGTGTAGCGGTGGACCCATTGGATGATGTTGTAGCGGACGTCCATGGGGTCGGCGTTGGCGGGAAGGATGTCGACGCGGAAGGTGCCTTTGGCCCAGCCGGCGGTCTGGAAGGCTTGGTCCCACCAGCGAGCGCCTTCGAGGAGGGCGGAGCGGATGGGCTCAGGGGCACCGTTGTCTACGTAGTACTGGATCGGGGCTTCGGCTTCGCAGGCGGTGCGGCAGGCGGGGTCTTTTTTGATGAGGCGATGGCGGATGATGAACTGTTGGTCGAGCTCGCTGCTGAGTGGGGCGCTGTAGTCGCGGTAAGAGGTGGGGAAGTAGCCGGCGCGGGGATCGTAGCGGCGTGGAGTGAAGCCGGGGCCGGGGAGTTCGAGGAAGGACTGGTGCTCGTGGAGGGTTAGGGCGTGGGGGTCGGGGGCGACTTCGGCGATGAAGCTGTGGCGGTCGGATGGGGAGTCGGTGGCGAAGGTGAGGATGGCTTCGACTTCGGTGTTTTTAGGGAAGGCTTTGGTGGAGCTGAGATCGATGGTGGAGCGTGCGGGATCGATTTTGTACGAGCCCTGGGCCATCCGAGTGAGGGTTTCGGTGACGCCGTGTGCGTCGCGGAGGAAGAAGTCGGTTGCGTCGACGAGGACTGCGCCGTCGGGATTTTGGGCTTCGATCTTGAAGCCGGCGAGGACGGACTCGGGGAAGGACTGGCGGATGGAGAGAATTTCAGCGGGGTCTTGCGAGGAGGAGCGGAACTGCTGGTTGGGCTCTACGAGCAAGACCTTGGGGCCGGTGCGCTCGAAATGGACGATGCGTCCGGCAGAGGTTTGGCCGCGGTCGAGACCGAGGTCGTTGGAACCGGTGCCGTAGGGAAGAGAGTTGGTGTAGAGGAGGTCTTCCGATTTACCTGCGGCGTTGATGTGGGGGATTTCGAGGTAGAGCTTGCCGGTGGTGGCTTCCCAGTGGAGAGGAAGCAGGCCAGGCATGTTGGTCATGGCGGCGGTGCGGGTGGCGATGGTGGGGATCTCGTTCTTTTGGGCGGAGGCGGCGAGAGTCGCGGCGAGGAGCAGAAAAGAAAGCTTGGAGGGCATGAGAGTTTTTAGCACGGAGAGGACTAGCGGGGGAAACGGCAGTGTTTGAATAGGAGCAAAGCTCCCAACAAACTGCCCAGACTACGCCCGCATTATTAATTTTTCAAAAGGATACTTTCAAATAGGACTGAACTTGTCGTATATTGAAACTGCTGAGAAATAACACAATCAGCAAAGTCTCTTGAAATATGCACCAGACCCCCACGGTTAACTCTTGGCGGAGACCGCGAGGATCTGGGAACCACAGCTGAATAGACAGCGGGCCTTCCTCACTATAGGGGGCCTACCCGCAAAGTTTCAACTGTCACGATGGCCACGATCTTTCACTGGCCATAGGACGAACACGTGTGTTTTGAGGCCGGCAATGAATAGTAGGACGCAGATTCATCTTTTAGGCACGCGAGAGCGCCTGATTCTCCAGGTCATCTCTCGAGTGTTTTGTTTTGCCATTCTTGTGCTTTCTCTGTGCTCGGGCATGGCTATGGCGCAGAACGCACACGCGGGCCGTGGCGCGATGTCGGCGCAGGATATGGCAAAGATGGTGGCTCAGGCCGATTCAGGTTCTGATGCGGCAGACCAGGTCTGCGCACGCTTTGCCGCAGGCGCGGTTGTTTCCGCACCGCCAGAGTTGAAGAGCAGCAATGGAACGCTTGAAGTCACCTTCAAGTTTCTTACGACGACGGACTCTCAGGGGCTCGTCCGTTATTGCTATGTGACGGATACCGGCCTTGAAGCACCTACGCTCCGCGTGAATCCTGGCGACACACTCATCATCCACTTTCAGAACGATCTTCCAGCTACCTCTACCGCGAGCTCTGCCGACAGCATGGCCGGTATGAAGATGACGCTGTCGGCCAAGGACACCAGCAGCAGCAGCAGCGCATGCAATGGCGTCATGTCGGCGAACGCAAGCAACATCCATTTTCATGGAATGAATGTGGCTCCAGTCTGCGGACAGGATGAGGTCGTCCGCACCCTGGTTCAGCCAGGACAGAGTTTGGACTACAGTATCCAGATTCCTGCGAATGAGCCGCCAGGACTTTACTGGTACCATCCTCACCCTCATGGAATCTCTGAAGGGCAGGTGCAAGGGGGCGCTACCGGCGCACTGATCGTCGAAGGTTTGCAGAGCGTTGATACGGCATTGGCTGGCCTGACGGAGCGTACCTTCGTTTTGCGTGATCAAGTCCTCCCCACATCTGAAGCTAATGATGACAATATCCCTGCCTGGGATTTGTCGATCAACTATGTTCCGGTTACGTATCCGGGCTACACTCCCGCGGTGATCCAGACCAATCCGGGCCAGCAGGAGTTGTGGCGGGTGGCTAACACCGCTGCGGACACCATTATGGATCTTCAATACATCGTCAACGGAACAGCTCAGGCAGTGCAGGTTGTCGCAATTGACGGTTATCCCATTGCCGCTGGCAGTAGTGGTCAGCAATCGACCAGCGAGACGAGTATCCTCTTGCCGCCTGGAGCGCGTACGGAGTTCGTAGTAACTACGCCGAACGTCGGCGACCAGGCGCAGCTCGTTACTCAGTATTGGAATACAGGACCAGACGGGGACTACGACCCGACCCGTACCATCGCGACGATCGTCAGTCAAAATGGTGTTGAGAACTCCACATCTGCGACTGCATCTGTCGCGACCAGGATGGCATCGAGCGCGACTCCAGCCAAAGTCAAACGGTTTGCTGCTCTTGCGCAGGCGACGCCAGCGGCTCAACGTAACCTCTATTTCTCTGAGGTGCTACTGGACCCCACAGATCCAAACAGCCCCACGACCTTCTTCATTACGGAACAAGGACAGCAACCCGCCGCCTTCACAATGGATCAGGCTCCGAACATCGTCGTACATTCGGGCACAGTTGAAGACTGGGTCATTGAAAATCACGCGACCGAAGATCATATCTTCCACATCCATCAGATCCACTTTCAGGTGCTCGAAAAGAATGGCGTAGCAATCAATGATCCGGCGATCCGCGACACTGTGGACCTGCCCTATTGGAGTGGCACCGGTGCTTATCCTAGTGTGAAGGTGCGGATGGACTTCCGCGACTCGAATATCATCGGGACCTTTGTCTACCACTGTCATATCTTGCAACACGAGGATGCAGGCATGATGGGGGAGATCCAGGTATTGCCTGCCGGATCTGCTTCCTCGACAACAGCGACAGCTTCAGTCTCGAGTATTACTCCCGATGGGACTGTCACGATGACTGCCAATGTAGTGGATGCCGCAACCGGCGCGACAACACCGACTGGCTCTGTTCAGTTCGAGCTCAATGGATTGAACGTGGGCGATCCTGTGACGTTGGTGAACGGGCAGGCCGTACTGACTACTACCATTGATGGTTCGGCTGGAAGCAGTAACCTCACCGCCTTCTACCAGGGGGATACGAACTACACTGAGTCCGTCTCGGCGGCCATTCCTCTTACGATCTCGGACTTTGCGCTTTCGTCCTCGGGGGCAACTGCTGCGGTTGGCTCCGCGGCTATTGCTACTGTGACGGTGAATGTCGCCGATGGATACACCACGCCTATCAACCTCACGTGCACCATGCCTGCCAGTCTGACTGAATCGGCTTGCTTTGTGAATGCGAGCTCTATTACAGGTACGGGGCAGGTTTCTTTGACGGTCAACACCACACCGGCGCATCCGTTGAGCAGTATGCGAAGTAACGGTTCCGGTTGGCTCGCTGCTGGAGGTGGAACGACTCTGGCCAGTCTCGTTCTGCTTGTTCTCCCACGTCGCAAAAGGTACAGCGGATTCCTGCTCGCTCTTATGTCGATGGGTATTTTCTTTGCGGCGATTGGTTGCAGTGGCAGTACGAAGACCGATCCAGGAACAGCGAAGGGACTTTATACCGTCGTGGTTACAGGGACGGCAGGTACTGGATCGTCTCAGGTCCAGAGCAGCGTGAATGTTCCCATCACTGTCCAGTAAGACTGCGCTATTTGCTTAACCAGAAAGAGATTGGAAGAAACTATGTTGAAGGTACTCGTTTGTTTCGTACGTAAGGTTGGAAAAGCTCTTACTCTCGCCGGAGTTCTATCGTCTGCTTTGGCCTGGGCCAGCGTTGGGGGAAGCATCTTCGGCACGGTCAAGGATCCTTCAGGAAGGGTTGTTGCCAAGGCTAGCGTAGTTGTTCGCGAGATCAATACGGGACTCAGTTACGAGACCCGGAGCGATGGCAAAGGGACCTACACGTTCCCTGTGCTGCCGGTCGGTCGCTACCAATTGGATGTTCAGGCACCCGGCTTCCGCGGCTATGAACGTACCGGTATTATTCTCGATACGAGCGCAGCACTTACGCTTGATGCTTCGCTTGAAGTTGGCAGCGTCGCTGATACAGTGAGCGTGACTGATGACGCATTGCATGTCGAAACGACAAGCACGCAACTAGGCGAAGTCATTACTGGTCGGCAAATGACCGCTGTTCCTCTGAATGGACGTAGTTATACAGACCTACTCTCTTTGCAGGCTGGTGTTGCTCCTGCAACATCGATTACCTCCAGCACGGTGCAGGATGTAGGGGCGACGGTGCTCAGTCCGTCCGGCATCAGTAACCCTGGCACCGTCTCCGTCAACGGCCAGCGTGAGTTCGCGAACTACTTCAGCGTCAATGGCAGCGATGTCGAAGAAGACGTCAACGCCGGCACTGCCATCCTGCCCAACCTCGATGCAATCGATGAGTTTCGCATCATTACGAGCAACTTCGATGCTGAGTATGGAGAGTTCAGCGGTGGACAGATTAATGTGATCACAAAATCCGGCAGCAACCAGTTCCACGGCAGCGCTTTTGATTTTCTCCGCAATACATCTCTGGATGCACGTAATTACTTCTCTCCGACGCGCGGGGCCTTCCGCCAGAACCAATTCGGCGGCACCTTCGGCGGCCCGATTCACCGTGACAAGATATTCTTCTTTGCGGACTATCAGGGAACTCGGCAGACGCAGGGCATCGACACAGGTAACATCAGCGTGCCTTCAACAGCGGACCGCACAGGAGATCTGTTGGATCAGGCTAGCAATCTTGTTGGCACCGTTGGCGGTCCATATTTTGCTAACCTCCTCACGCAGAAGCTGGGCTACACCGTAACCTCCGGCGAATCGTATTACGCATCCGGCTGTACTAGCTCGGCACAGTGCGTTTTTCCAAACGCGGTCATTCCTCAGAGCGCGTGGTCTACGCCAGCGCAGCGTATGTTGCAATATATTCCAGCTCCGAATACCGCTGAAGGTTTCGCCACTTCCTCGTTCAACCAGACTGTTCGAGACGATAAGGCAGGCATCCGCGTCGATGGAAACACGCGCCTCGGCCTGCTCTCGGCCTACTATTTCATAGATGATTTCAACCTCGATAATCCCTATCCGACGGCGCAGAGCGGAGCCAGCGTCCCGGGCTTCGATGCCCGCACTACTGGCCGTTCGCAACTGATTGCTTTAGGAGATACAAAGACCTTCAACGCTACCGCGTTCAACGAGCTTCATCTCAGCTACATGCGTGACTATACGAATCTCGGCCAGCCGGTTGGAGGTCTCGGGGTTAGCCTCACCTCGCAAGGCTTTGAGAACGCCGACGGTAGTGCGAGCATCGTCGCGCTCGACCCCAAAGGACAAAGCGTTGAGAACCTTAACTTCAATGGTTTTTCTACTGGTGCGGCAGCCAACCAACTTATTCAGACTAACAATACGTATCAACTTACTGATATCTTCTCCAAGGTGATCGGCGCGCACACCATCAAGTTTGGCGGGGAATCGCATCTTGATCAGGTGAATGCTCACCCTATCGCTCAGTTCAATGGAAACTTTGTCTTCTCTGGGACCGAGACCGGGGTTGATTTTGCCGACTTCCTCGTAGGCGTACCAAGCCAGTACAACCAGAGCCAACTCAATCCGTTCTATGCTCGGAACAAATACTTTGGTCTCTTCGCCCAGGATAGCTGGCGCGTTCTCAGCAATCTCACGCTGAACTACGGTCTTCGTTGGGATCGCGTCGCCCCATGGACGGAGAAGTACAACCAGATTTCGACCTTCGTAGCGGGTGCACAGTCGGTGGTGTTTCCTGGAGCGCCTCCTGGCATTCTGTATCCAGGCGATCCGGGCGTTCCCGACACGCTTGCCCCGATCAGCAACCGAAGTTTTTCACCGCGGATAGGATTCGCCTGGTCGCCTCAGGATGACCCAGGAAGTTTTCTTGGACGGATTTTGGGTGCTCCGGGTACGACCAGCGTTCGGGGAAGCTTCGGGACGTTTTATACAGCTATCGATGCGCTTTCGATCAGCGTGCTGGCAGCCAATGCGCCCTATGGCACCACTTACACTAGTCCCGCGCCTCCGCTCTTTGCGACGCCGTTCATCACCGCGGCAAACGGTCAGGATAATGGACAACCTTTTCCCTATACCTTTGCGCCATTGAACTCTTCACGCAGCAACCCTGATCCCAACGTCAACTGGAGCACGTATGAGCCGATCAGCGGCATTCCCGGATATGACATTCACAATCGCACTCCGTATACCGAAGAATGGATGCTCTCCATCGAGCGTCAAGCTGGATCGAATACGGTAGTCAGCGTGAGCTATGTTGGCAACTCGAGCCATCGCCAGCGCGTGCTGATCGAGCCTAATGCAGGTAATCCAGCGCTCTGCCTTAGCCTCAGTCAGGCCAGCGAAGTGCAGTCCGGAACGTTGACTTGCGGTGCAGGTGGCGAGGACACGGTCTATTATCCGATTGCTGGCGTTCAGGTGAACGGGACCCGCGGCCCCCTCGGACCAAACTTCGGCAGCAATGCCCTACAGTCGACCATCGGCCATGCCAACTACAACGCGCTTGAACTGAGTGCACGCCATACTAGTGGCCGACTTGAATTCGCCGCCGCTTACACCTATGGCAAATCGCTCGATCAATCGTCGAATATTGGCGAGGAGGTCAATCCATTCAACCCTGCACTCAGCTATGCCATCTCCTCGTTCGACGTCAAACATAATTTTGTCCTTAGCTATGAGTACCAGTTGCCCTTCGACGAGTTTTTTCGCCCTGGCAGGCTTACTCGAGGCTGGTCACTCTCCGGCATTACCCACCTCGCAAGCGGGTTCCCCATTACTATGATCAACAATGGAGATAACTCCCTGATCGGGACCAATCCGAATGGAATCAACAACAGCAGCATCGACGAACCTGATTACAGCGGCGGTGCGCTTCACTTGAGTCACAATCCGCGAACAAACGGAAATAATTACTTTGACTCCACAGTCTTCAGCATGAACGCGCTTGGTACTGCGGGCAACTCCAAGCGGCGGTTCTTCTACGGTCCGGGGGGGAGCAACTTCGATATGGCTGTTGCGAAGAAGCTGCCGATCACCGAGTCGAAAGCGCTGCTGTTTCGTGTGGAGGCGTTCAATGTTTTCAACCATACTCAGTTCAATGGTCCGAGTTCAGTCGACGGAGATATCGGTAGCTCGACATTTGGTGAGGTAATCAGCGCGGCCCCTCCACGCATTATGCAGGGAGCGTTGAAGTTTAGTTTCTAAGGAAGCTCAGATTGTGTTCGTGTCAGTATCTGGTTGGATAGTGTTGTAGCTAACTGTAGCGTGTGTTTTGGCCGTGTCAATGACACGGCCAAAACATTTGCATTGTGGCTCTTACATCGACAGAATCGGGCAGCCATAATGCGTGCATTTCGGCCAATCAAACGAAAAGGCGCGTGACGACCAAGGTGTTTTCATGGCGAGCTGTAGCTACACGCTTTAGCGTGTTGTGCTTTACCGATGCTGCTGGCCACCCTTCTATATCTGCATGCGTTTAGACTGAATGTATCTACAGTCATCTTGTAATCTTAGGAGTAGCAACTGCAATGAAGATGCGCATGGTGGTCACCGCTTTCGTCTCACTTCTTTCCACGCTTTTCTGCACAGGAAACGCTGTACAAGCACAGGTTATTCCTCCAGCCATCAAGACGGCGGAGACTTCTATCGATGCCGAGAGGATTCGTGCCCATGTGAAATTTTTATCGGATGATCTTCTTGAGGGACGGGGGCCGGGACTGCGAGGGAGTGAGATTGCGGCGAGGTATATTGCGACGGAGTTTGCGCTCTATGGATTGAAGCCTGGTGGAGATAACAATACCTATCTACAGCAGATAAACTTCGTTGGGATGAATGCCATTCCATCAAAAACTAATCTCGCTCTTGTCCCAAAGGATGGGAAGAATATTGATCTGACCTATGCGGAGGACTATACGGTCAGCAATCGAACATTGACCGCACAGATCGATATTGATGCACCTATCGTATTCGTTGGCTATGGAGTACAGGCTCCTGAGTTTCAGTGGGATGACTTCGCTGGTGTAGACGTCAAAGGGAAGGTCATACTTTGCATCGTCGGCGACCCACCCTCCACTGACCCGAAGTTCTTCGGTGGGGAAGCGCTGACCTACTATGGTCGATGGACGTACAAATTTGAGCAAGCTGCCCGAATGGGCGCAATCGGGGCCTTAATCATCCATCGTACCGACCTTGCGAGTTACGGTTGGGATGTCGTAAAGAACTCGAACACGAGTGAAAAGACTTATCTGCGGGACGACAGGAATCCCCAATTGCAGGCGGCCAGTTGGATTCAGTTGAATGTGGCAAAAAAGTTGTTTGCCGCGAGTGGCCTGGATGTGAATGTGGAGATGGAAGCTGCGGGAAAGCGTGGATTTAAAGCCGTAGAACTTCCAGTTCGACTTAAGGCTCACGTTGAAAGCACTGTGCGACCATTTCAGTCGGCGAATGTAGTTGGCATACTGCCAGGAGTCAATGCAGGAGGCAGGGAACAGGCCATTCTGTATACGGCACACTATGACCATCTCGGTTTTGTGCCGGGAATGGCAGGTGACAATATCTACAACGGGGCGGCGGACAATGCTACCGGTGTTGGGATGCTTCTGGAGATGGCACATGCCTGGACGCAATCCGGAATAAAGCCACCGCACTCCATCATCTTTTCCTCTGTTACTGCTGAGGAGCAGGGTCTGCTTGGTTCGGAGTATCTGGGGCAGCATCCGCCTGTTCCAGCTGGGGATATTGCGCTCGATATCAACTATGACATGATTTTGCCAATTGGCATTCCACAGCAGGTCAATGTAAATGGAGCCCAGCGGACAAGTTTTTTCTCGACTGTCGAAGCGACGGCGAAACGATTTTCTCTGACGATCGTTCCCGATCCGCGGCCCTCTGCTGGCAGCTACTATCGTTCTGACCACTTCAGTCTATCTCGTGTAGGCATTCCGGCTTTTTCCATCGAAACCGGCGATCTCTACGAAGGACACGATGCTGCCTGGGGACGCAAGCAACACGAAGACTTCACGGCGCATGATTATCACAACTTCAGTGATAACTATCACGAGGATTGGGACTTTCGCGGAAACGCAAAATTGGATCGCTTCGGGATGGAGTTAGGTTGGGAGGCACTCGCAGCGCCTGCGACCATCCATTGGAATGCGAGTGATGAATTTGAAGCGGCGCGAAAAGCTAGCTCGCGGTAGTGTGCTTCGGCATGCATCAATCAAGGTTATGCTTGGTTGATGCAAGACAGTTATTCAAGTCGCAGTTAAAAACGGTCGGAGAAGGCTTGGACTAAGTGACTCCGGTGGTAGGAGTGGAGCGTCCTTCGAGCACTTGCGAATATTCGTTCCTATGTAATGTTTGATGATAGGCGACTGCGTGTTGCCTATCATCCGAAAAGCGTCCGTGTATGGCTAGAAGCTGAAGAGTGCTTGCATAAAAATGCTGCGGTTGCCAGGAGTAGGTGATCCGTAGGGGCCACTCGCCAAGGTCTGTGAGGTGCCGAAGAGTGGGGAACTCAAGACTCCGTTCGTGGTGCCTCGATTGACAATATTGAAGATGTTCAGAGCTCCGGCGATAAAGGTTAAGCTGTATCTGCGTGGGACTGTGGCATCAAGTTTTGGTTGTGCCTGGCTGCCGCTGAGTCCACGACCGTTGACACTGCCGTTTCCTCCCTGGGGTCCCATCGCTCCGCTGGCTGCTCCTTTGATATGAGGACCGATTCCGATGACCTTGCTGACACGCATGTGAAAGACGACGTTGGCAGGTCCGGTTCCGTCATTGAAGGGAATAAGTGACTCATCTTTCCCGCTGGGATCAGTATCGAAGCAGCCGTAGTGAGTTGAAACGACGCCAGCCGCGCCACAGGTGCCATAGGTGGGACGGGCATTGAATTGATTGTTGCCTGTAAGGTCATTTCCAATGGTGATGTTGTATGGTGTTCCAGACTGCGCGGAAAGCAGTGGAGCGATGACAATGCCGTGAGGTGCATTGTAGGTGGCAAGCAGGAAGAAGCGATGATGAATGCCGAAGCCGGCGCGGCCGTAGTCCAGCCCGGGATTTTGGGCGATGGAAGGGAAGAAAGTCACGCCGCTGGTGTCGCTCTTCGCCTCGGTGTAGGTGTAGGAGCTGTGAAGAGAAAGCTTCCGGATGCTGATGTTGGAGGAGGCGATGATCTGGTTCTCGTTGAAGATTCCGCCGGATTGGAACTGATTGTTGTACACGCTTGGGGTAGGACCAGTGAGGGTGTAGTTGGCGACGTCGAAGGTGGGTGCGGTCACTGTGTTCGAGCGGTATTGATGGACGCCGCGGGTGTAGAGATACGTTACGTTGACCGTGTTTCGTTTGCCGATCTGCCGATCCACGCCGAGTCCGCCCTGCATACTCAGCGCAGCATGGAAATGCGGATCGATGGTGGAGATGGTTGGCGTCGATGATCCCGCTGCACTCAGGGTGGTAGATGAGACAGGTGCGGCTGGAGTATAGAAGTCGGGGCTATTGACGATGTAACCCTGCTGGTTGACGCCGTTCTGATGGATGGTCTGAATAATGTAAGGTGTGCCCGTTGCAGAGCTGAAGGAATTAGGTACGGTGAAGCGGTCATAGAACCAGCCATAGCCTGCGCGGAGGACGGTCTTCGCTGGTTTGTTTGCTTGATATCTAGGCGCCCATGCGAGGGCGAGGCGCGGACCGATGTCGGCGCGATTATGAATACGGTTCTGGCCTTCATAGCGAAGACCATAGCTGAAGGTGAGGTTCGGCTTTACACGCCAATCATCTTGGTAGAAGAGTGCTGCATCGAAGAGCAGGGCGCGAGCCAGAGGATTGTTGATCACATTCGCCTGATATTGTGTCGGTGTATTGGCCCGATACTCTGAGACGGATTGGAAGATGTAGTTTCCGTTTGCGCCGGAGGTGGATTCGTTCGCATCGCGGTAGGCGCGGAGGCGCGTGCCAAAGCGGATGGTGTGTTTGCTTACAGTCGCTGTCGAGTAGTTCTGCAACTCGAAGATGTCCTGGTGATCTTTGACAGTACCCGAGTTGCTACCTCCATTGATGAATGCACCTTGAACAGTAATGGTGGGGTTGATGAAGCTGGGAACCTGATCGTTACGGACTCTTCTCCATTGGAAGTGCGTTTCGTTGATGATGTGTGAGTTGACGACGACGGTGTCACTTAGTTGAATGGCATTTTCAAGGTTGGTTGCATTGTTGGCTTGCTGTGCAAGACTGAGTGCTCCGACGCCATTCCCGGTCTGGACAGAGCGAGTGAAGGAGTCGCGGATAGAAAGGGTATTGCTCTCACCGACCTGAACGTCAACGCGAGGGTTTATGGAAATAAGCGATGAGGGGTTCGGAAGAGCTTGCTGGAGTATTGTGGCAACATTGGCAGGATTGGTAGCGTCGATGATGCTTTGGTTTTGACGTTGTAGATTGAAGATACTCAAGAAATACGAAGACTGTTTGGTGAGAGGACCGTTGACATCACCCTGAAGAAAGTAAAGGTAGTAGGCCGGTTGCTGCGTCACTAGCGGGTTTCCCGTGTTTAGTGCGGAATCAGTTGCTAACGAGGTGACGTGCCCAGAGAACTTGTCAGATCCCGGCTTCGTGAGAATTTCGATCCTGCCATAGCCGATACGATCAAATTCAGCGGAGAAAGGATTTTGATTGACTCGAATCTCACGAATGGACGATTTAGGAGGAAGCTGTCCTCCGGAAAATCCGTCGATATAGATTTGCCCTCCGTTGGGACCGGCAGCGGGACCCGCGAGGGCCTGAAGTTCGTTCTGAAGCTGATCTGGATCGTCTGACAGAGCATCCAGGTCGCTACCTTTTATCACTAATGCGTTGGAGTTCTCATCGGGGTTTACGCTGACCCCGCTAGTTTGGTCGGTGACCTGCACGTTCTGCTGTTCGACGGCTATGGTCAGAATGAGATTAAGCTGGCGTGATTGTCCAGAGTCAATCGAAGTGACGACCTTAGAAGGCAGTACAAATCCCGGCGCCTGTACGGACACGGAATATTTTCCGGCGGGAAGAGCGCGAAAAAGGTATGTCCCATCCTGGCCGGAGTGACTAGTGACTATCTTGTTCTCTTGCGTGAGCGTCACGCTGGCTCCCGAAACCAACGCTCCAGTGGGGTCGAGTACCTGGCCGTGGAGGGTGCCACTGTTTTGTGCTTTTGCGACAAAAGGAGGTGAAAAAGAGAAAAGGATGAGTAGCAAAAAGAGATTTTCCACGATGTATCCAAAGAGGCGTCTTATGGAAAGCATGAATACCCCTTTTCTTTCGATACGTCGCCATGCATGCGAATGTTCCATAAATCTGTTGCTGCCGACGGTGAGAATATTTTGATAGCGCTTGAGAAAAGATCTGATTTCGATCATGTGGGCTCCGCTATCCCCTTTATGTTGTATTCATAGTAGGCAATAAAGCAGTATTCTACATAGGTAGACGTGATTTTGTCATTATGGCTTAGAGAAAGTTTTTGTATGTGGTATCGATACTATGAAAGGGCGTTTATTGGGTGACAAAGACCATATTTCGGACTTTGACCTAGAACTGCTCATAGAATGTGCGGCAGAGCAGGCATAATTCAATCTTTCTGTCCTGACTTCACGGGACGGGAAGAGGTGCAATGGCTAAGGCTAAAAGGAAACGGATGCGGCTGCGTTGGGAATAGCTACGGATACGCGAAATCTTCGCTCAGTGAGCACTAAGGCGTCAGCTAAGCGAGTCTACAGACTGGGAGACCACTCGTACGTCCAAACACTGGTGCTTTGGACCAGACCGTGAGCAATACGCTTGAGTTTTAAAAACGTAGAAAGCTCGTTCGTCGTTTAGGCGACAAGGAAATAACTGAATTAAATAGTTATTCAGGGCGTGCTCGTAAATGCTGACTTCTTGGGTAGGGCTCGCGCCTTGCTTTTGCCGGCACTGAATAAATTTGTAGATCTATGGTCATTTATAACGTGTAAGACACAAAAATCCTTCCTCTGGTGAAATAGTCACGCGGCACGGTTCAAAAACGTCAACGCGGACGGTTGAATTTTCGTGAACATCGACTTGTGCCAAGGGATGGTTAGTCTTTTCGTTCGACGTGATTATGCAGCGCCAGAAATCCCCGGAGTCCTGCCAGGCGACGCTCAGAGTCCGGTTGTCATGATGACGTTGCACCACTAAATCGTTGCTGCGCAGATTGCAAGCCAGCCGCCCAAGAACTGTGGGATCGGTCGTCCGCTGGTCAACTATTTCGGTTAGTTCTTGCGACGTCATGAGACTCCTCCGGTAAAGGGGAGCCAGTCTATCAGAGCGGTTGAACGATAGGGAATGCTACAGTATCACTGGCTGTAAACATCAGAGGCCAGCGATGTGAATTGCTTCCAAGATCCATTGCAGAAGCAGATGAGGCGCGCAGCCAAGTAACACGACGGTTCCTGCAAGTAAAACCACAACGGCCTGAGTGAGAACGGGTACTCGTATGTCGTCCGCTTCGCTAGGAGGGTTTGCAACGTAGACTCTCTTGAGGACTTGCAGGTAATAGTACAAAGATACGGCGCTTGTGGCGATGGCAATAACGATGAGCCATAGCAGGCCATCGGATTCATGTGTAGCTGCGAGAGTAGAGGAAAATAAAAAAAACTTTCCGAAGAATCCTGCCAGTGGTGGAATTCCCGACAAGGAGAGAAGAAAAATAAATAGGCAAAGGGAGAGTGTCGGCGCCCGTCGGCTGAGTCCTTCGAAACAGGATAGATGGTCGCTATCGGTTTGTTTTTCTACAACGCCGACTACAGCAATCGTACCGAGTGTTGCCAGTCCATAAGTGACCACATAATAGAGGAGTGCAGCCAGGCTCCACTGTGTGTGCGACACGATTGCCAACAGCATATAGCCTGCATGGGCGATTGCCGAGTATGCAAGCAGTCTCCTCATGCTGCTCTGGACAATGGCTACAAGGTTTCCGAACAACATGGAAAGGGCAGCGATTACGGCGAGCCCGGAGACCCAGCCGCCTGCAAAGTGCCGCCATGCAGCACTGCCTTCCGAGCCCGCCATGCCTACAGTCATAACCTGAAAGAAGATAAAGAAGCTGGCTACCTTTGATGCGGATGAAATGAACGCTACAGCAGGGATGGGTGCGCTTTGGTATACGTCCGGAGCCCAGAAGTGAAAGGGGAAAGCTGAAACTTTAAAGCCAAAGCCAATTATTGTGGTCCCAATGGCGATGATAAGCAGTGGGGGCAAAAAGGGGGCGTGAATTGTCGCGGCGATTTGACTGAGATTGGTCGAGTTGGATAAGCCGTAAAGCAGGCTAAATCCAAAAAGCAGAAACGCTGTAGACATACCACCGAAAAGGAAATACTTCAGGGCAGCTTCAGAGGATTGTGGGCTGCGCTTGTCGAAGGCTGTGAGGATATAAAGCGACAGGCTCAACAGCTCCAGTGAGATAAAGATGATCAAGATGTTCTGAGACCCTACGAGGAACAGCATGCCGGTTGTTGCAAGCAGGATAAGCAGGACGAACTCGCCGATGTGTTCAGTGAAAGTAGAATCCACGGAGAGCAAGAGGGTGATGATGGTGAAGACGAGCAATGCCACTTGGACGAAATGCACTATTGGGTTTGTCAGTAGCATTCCGTCGAGGACATTGGTTTGTTCTGAAGATAGAAGTAGTCGGAGGATTGCGCCTGTACAGCCAATCGATGCAAGACCAGCTGCAACGGAGAATCGGAGTCGCGTCGGATGGTTACGCAGGAGTAAGAGATCCGCTGCTAGCACGATCAGTGCTGTGATCGCTATGATGACCTCCGGCATGACGAGCTGTAACAGTTGCGAGTAGGAGATCATTACCAGCCGCCTTTGCGTAGGCCTTCAAACATTGGAGAATTCAATGCTGGAGTAATAACCTTCAGAAGTATCTGAGGATAGAGTCCGATCGCTATGCTGGTCCCGATCAAAATCAGTGCTCCCAGGCGCTCTGGAAATGAGATAGGGAACAGCGACGATTGGGTCGATGCGTCGTCGGGTTCGGCAAAGAATGCCTTTTGCATAGCGCGCCAGATATATACGACGCCAATCACGATACCGACGCCTACGCAGACTGCAAGAATAGGAAACGCATGCCACGCGCCGATAAGGATCATCAGCTCTGCAACAAACCCGCTAAAACCCGGCAGACCCATGCTGGCCATGCCAGCCAGCACAAAGGTGGCTGCGGAAAAGGGAATGACCTTGTTGAGATTCATCGGACCGAGGGCTGTGAGCTCACGGGTGTGCGTGCGGTCATAGACCATGCGTCCAACGATGGCGAATAGCAGACCTGCAAGAATTCCATGAGAGAACATCTGTATCACGGCACCGGAGATGCCGATCTGATTCAAGGTCATCAGGCCGAGCAGGATGAAGCCCATGTGACTGACGCTAGAATAGCCGATGACGAATTTGAAGTCTTTCTGCACCAGCGCGACCATTGCACCGTACACGATTCCGATGACTGCGAGAAGCGAGAAGACATCGCGCCACGAGGCGAGGCCGAGCACATGGAAGCCCCAAGGACCGAGGCCAAGCGGGAACAGCGTCATGGCCACGCGGAGACAGCCATACGCTCCGAGCTTCATCACCACGCCGGCGAGGAGCATCGAAGCCGCCGTGGGTGCAGCGACGTGACCCGTAGGGGCCCAGGTGTGAAAGGGCCACAGACCAGCAAGGATTGCAAAGCCAACGAAGACTAGTGGGAAAGCCCACATCTGAAAGTGGAGCGGAAAGGGGAAGCCGGCAAGATCATTGACAGACATGGTCTTTGCTCCGGCCTCGACATAGGCTGCGATGACTCCAATAAGGACCATTGCGCTACCGATAAAAGAGTAGAGCGCTAGCTTCATCGCGCCATATTCGCGACGCGTGGAACCCCAAATGGCAATTAGAAAATACTTGGGAATGATCACGATCTCATAGAACACGAAGAGAAGAAAGAGATCGTAGCTAAGGAAGACGCCGTATACGGAGCCGATGAGTAACAGGTAGAACGAAAAGAATTCTTTTGTGCGGGTCACGATATTCCAGGAAAAAAGAATACCGGTGATCGCGATGATTCCTGTCAGAAGGATCAGGCACAGGCTGATTCCGTCAGCGGCGAGGTGATATTCGATGCCGAGAGAGGGTATCCATGGAACGCGCGTGATTGTCTGTAGCTCACCCGTTCTGTGTTGCAGGAATGCTGTGAGTGCGATCTCGAAACCAGCGGTTGCTGTCAGCAGCGCGAGGATGCGCGCGACGGCGGTGCTACCCTTCGGCAGCAGGAGCAGAGTCAATGCTCCGAAAAATGATATGTAGATCGTCCACGCGAGCATAGTTGGAGTGCCAGTTTTATGTTCCGACTAAAACGTTAGTTGTTGAACCATCTGTATCACCGTGTTATTCACGAATGCGAGTATTAATTGCGGATAGATGCCTAGTAAAAACATCAATCCGATAGCAGGTACTAAAACTATCCATTCGCCTATTGTGAGATCGGGAAAAGTTAGCCATTTTTCATTGAGAGGTTCAGAGAAGACACGCTGGATGATCCCTAAAATTACGATTGCTGTCACCATCAGGCCAATCACGGAGAGAGCCGTAGCCCAGGTGACGAGAGGGAAAGAGCCCTTGAAGATCAAGAACTCTCCGATGAATCCATTGAGACCCGGAAGACCCAATGACGAGAAGAGTGCAATGCCCATGAGTCCGGTAAACACAGGAGCTACTTTGCGCAAGCCGCCAAAGTCGCCGAGACTGCGTAGGCCTCCGCTTCTTTGCTCCAGCATGGCGATGAACCAGAAGAGAGTTGCAGCGGTCAGGCCGTGATTGAACATCTGCAAAAAAACACCGTTCATTGCGGCGTACTTCTCTGGGGTCAGGGCCATGTCTCCACCGGTGAACTTTGCTACTGCAAAGATTCCCAGCAGGCAGTAGCCGAGATGGTTGATGGAGGAATAGGCAAAGATGCGCTTCAGATCTTTTTGCGCGAGCGCGGCATAGGCCGAGAGAACGACCGTAGCTACAGCGAGCCATAGGAGCGGTGTCAATACTGCCTGCATCTGCGCACCGAAGATGGGAAACAGAATACGCAGAAAGCCGTAGAGACCCATCTTCGACATTGCACCGGTCAGCAGGATTGTGGTGCCTGTCGGCGCCTCGGAGTAGGCAGATGGGAGCCATGTGTGGAAGGGGATCAGCGGTACCTTTATGGCGAAGCCGAGGAAGACACCAGCAAAGATCATCAATGCTACGTGCTGCGGGATGAAGTGGTGCCAGCCGAGCGTCGCGATAACCGCGGGCATAAGCTGCCCGCTTTGCGCTAATTGAGCGAGTTCGATGAAGTCAAATTTTTTCGTCGCCAGAAAAATGGCGAGAAATGCCAACAACATGGCAATGCTACCAACCATCGTGTAGACGAGAAATTGTGTGGCCGCCGAGGTGCGTCGCGGGCCACCCCATAGCTTGATGAGAAAGAAGGCTGGTATCAGGCTTAGTTCCCAGAACGTGAACCAATGGACGAAGTTCAAGGCGGTGAAGGTGCCGAAGAGGCAGGTTTGCAGGAGAAGCACGAGAGCGAAATAGAGTGATACTCTCTCCTGGATCTTCCATGATGCGGCTATTGCAATGGGCACGACGATGGAAGAGAGCAGAAGCATGAGGAGCCCGAGGCCATCGATGCCTACGTGATACTCGATGCTTAGAGCAGGTATCCAGTGGTAGCGCTCCTGAAATTGAAGTGAGCCCGAGGCGGAATCAAAATGACGCCATAGGATCAAGGTCAGGAGCAGTGCAGCGAAGCTGAAGACTATGGCGAGCCAGCGCACAAGGTTTTTATTTCGTTCGCCGATGACAAGTAGGAGTAGTGCTCCTACGACTGGTATAGCGGTGAGGGTGGTGATCCATGGATATACGATCACGCCTTGGTCCCCCAGAGTAGGAGAACCACAAGTACGATGAGCGCGAGGCCGATCATCTGGAGATAGCTCTGAATGCGACCACCTTGCAGTCGCGAGAGGATTTGACCGCTACGAGAGACTGTCTGACAGCTCTCGTCGAAGCTGGCGTTCACAACATACGTATCAAAAAAGTTATCGAGCCATGCAAGAGCGAGGACGAGATAGGAGATGATTTGTACGGCACCATTCCAGACCCATCGGTCGAACCAATCGCAGGCGAGGGAGCACGGGGCGTTTAGCCGGAGAATTGTTGCGCTGTACAGTTCGTCTACATAAAAAGCATGGCTCAGGATGGAGAAGAGGTGGGGTTGGATCTTCCCCAGCGCGTCCGGCTGCTCAGCGGTTGCAATTGGCTTGCGGCCATAGAGCCACCAGCCCAGGCCCAGACCAAGAAAGACGAGAAACGATGATGCTGCCATGAGCGGGAGAATGCCAGCGTTAGAGAAAGCAGCGAAGTTCAGCGTCGCGTGTTCGCCTTCGAGAAAAGATTGGAACCACGGCCATGCGGGCGCGCCGATCAGTCCAAGCAGTATGGCGAAGGCGGCAAGGATCAGCAGTGGTGTCGTCATGACGGCGGGGCTTTCGTGTGGTGTTGCGTTATGGCCGTGGGTGTCTGACGAAAGGAAGGTATGACTGATTGCTGCTTGACGCGATACTCCGGCAAATACGTAGCAGAGTTGTCGCGTCATATAAAAGGCAGTTAGCAATGCACCGAACGCACCCATGTAGAACGGCATGCGGGAGATGCTCCATACAAAGGCTGCATGTAATATCTCGTCCTTGCTCCAGAAGCCGGAGAAGAAGAGTGGGAATCCACATAACGCGAGCATTCCGACGGCGTACGTCGCGAAGGTGATTGGCATGAATTTGCGGAGACCACCCATGCGGCGGATATCCTGCTCGCCGGAGCAACCATGAATGACCGAGCCTGCGCCGAGGAACAACAGGGATTTGAAGAAGGCGTGGGTGATGAGATGGAACATGCCGACGGACACGCCGCCGACGCCGAGGCCCATCATCATGTAGCCAAGCTGCGAGACGGTGGAGTAGGCGAGAATTCGCTTGATGTCGTATTGAGCGACTGCGACCAGGGCTCCGAAGAGAGCGGTGATCGCACCCACCCACGTGATGACTTGCAGCGCCAGAGTCGGTGTGAGCAGCGGAAGCGATGCCACATGTGCGCTCATCAGCGGATAGATACGTGCGATGAGAAAGACTCCGGCTGCAACCATCGTTGCAGCGTGGATGAGTGCGCTGACGGGCGTTGGTCCTTCCATCGCGTCCGGCAACCAGACATGCAGGGGAACCTGACCGGATTTCCCGGCGGCTCCACAGAAGATGAGCAACGCGATACCCGTGGAGGCTGTGATTCCGAAGATGGTTGTTTGGGTTACGAGAGTGGTGAGTGCGGAGTGTTCGAGGCAGCCTGAGCCGCCGTCGTAGAAGAGCAGGGTGCCGGTTTGCGCATACAGCCACGCCATCCCGAGGAAGAATCCAAGATCGCCGATGCGTGTGACGAGGAAGGCTTTTTTTGCTGCCGCAGCAGCTTTTGGATTGGCATACCAAAAGCCGATCAGAAGATACGATGTCAGGCCGACGATCTCCCAGCACATGAAGAGCAGGAGCAGGCTGTTTGCGATGATGACGCCAAGCATGGCCCCAGCGAAGAGCGCGAGGAAGCAGAAGAAACGCGTGAAGTTCTCGTCGTGCGCCATGTAGCCGACGCTGTAGACGAAGATCAGCAATCCGACGAAGGTGACCATCAACAACATTACTGCGGTGAGAGGGTCGAGTATCCAGCCGAGTTTCAGCCATTCGCTGCCAAATTGAAACCAGCCGAAGTTAAAGACCTGCTTGGCTGCTTCTCCCTGACTGGTCGACAGTGCGTGCGCAAAGGCACAGAGTGACAGGAGAAACGAGATTGCCATGGAGCCGATAGCGAGCGAAGCTGCGAACACCCGGTGGCGCTGCTTGGTAAGAGCGATGATCCCCGCTGCCGTAATCGGCAGTACGGGCACCAGCCACAGATTTTGGACGATCCAGGTCATCGAGTCTCTTAGCCGTCAGCCCTTCATGGAATTCATCTGATCTAAATCGGTGGTTTTTGCGTGCCGATAGACGGCGAGGATAATGCCTAGTCCTACGGCGGCCTCTGCTGCGGCGACACTAATGGAAAAAATCGCAAACATGATTCCGGTTAGAGCTGAGGGATTCGGACCATAGCGCCAGAAGGCAATGAAGTTCAGGTTCGCTGCATTGAGCATCAGTTCAATGCCGATGAGAACAAGAATGGCGTTGCGCCGCGTCAATGCGCCTGCGAGGCCGATGGAGAAAAGAAGAGCGGACAGGAGCAGATAGCCAGTCAGCGAGTTCATTGCTCTCCTTTCTTTTCCGGCATCGCAAGTATCACCGCGCCGATGAGTGCGGCGGTCAAGAGAAGGCCCATGATCTCCAGGGGCAAGGCGAACTGGTGCATCAACGCGTCACCGATCTGATTGACCGAGACGCCTGGTTGTGGCGGTGTTGGAGCTGAAGCTGATCCGGAGCAGATTGCCCATGCCAGAACCACGAAGACGGTGCCGGCTACAAGGCAGCCCGTTATCCAGAAGGAAGAGAGTGCCGGTTGTGCGTGCGGACCAGCGCTTTGCGTCATCATGATGGCGAAGACGGCAAGGATCGCTACGGCTCCAATGTATACGAGAATTTGTGTGAAGCCCACGAATTGCGCGCCAAGCTGAAGATAGAGCATAGCCAGACCGAGGAAGCCGAGCGTCAAGGCGAGGACGCAATGGATCAAGTTGCGCAGGCTCATTGCAGCCGCTGTTCCAGCGATCGTGAGTGCGGCAAGGATAAGGAAGGATGCGGTCATCTCGAACCTCTACTTAACCTCTAAGGCGTACTTACTCGGCAAAACGGTAGGTCCGAACTTGAAGCTTCTTTCGCTGCTTGAGGCCGCGGCTGAGCAGTATCCATGGGGCCACGATTAGGAGGCTGCATACCAGCCATCGCAAGATACCTTCGGGTATGAAGTGCCAGATGCCAGCAGTAAAGATGTTGAGCAATGTCATCGGCAACATGAACTTCCAGGCTAGACCCATCAGCTGGTCCATACGCAGGCGCGGAAACGTGCCGCGGACCCAGATGAAAACTGCAATCAACGTCAGCAGTTTGAGAAAAAACCAAATGTATGACGGAATCCAAGTCAAGAAGGAGAACGGGGCTGCCCATCCGCCGAGGAAGAGTGTGATCGCCAAGCCGCTCGTTGCGAACATCCCTAGGTATTCGCCGAGGAAGAAGAGTGCGAACTTGAAGCCGGAGTATTCGATGTAATATCCGGCGATGATCTCGGACTCGCCTTCGGGGAGGTCGAAGGGCGCACGATTGGACTCTGCTGTCGCCGCAATCATGAAGAGAATAAACCCGGCGAATCCCCAGGGTGTAAAGAGGAACCAGTGCGGCCAGATGCCGGTGTAAGTGGCCTGCATGTTTACGATGGCGACGGTGGAGAGCGAACCAGATGCCATGATGATGACGATGGCCGCGAGAACCAGTGGCACCTCGTAGCTGATCATCTGTGCTACGGCGCGCATCGCACCGAGCAGGGAGTATTTGCTTCGGCTGGACCAACCGGCCATGAAGACGGCGAGCTCTACCATAGAGCCGACAGCGAAGAAAAACAATACGCCAGCATTTAGATTAGTGATCACCATATTCTTGCCGATGGGCAGAACTGCATAGCCTAGAAAGGCCGCTAAGACCAGTAGCAGCGGCGCAAGAAAATGCACGACCTGGTCTGCGGTGCGAGGAACAACATCTTCTTTGGTGAGTGACTTGATGCCGTCTGCTATAGGCTGCCAGAAACCATAAGGGCCGACGCGATTCGGACCGTAGCGGTTCTGGATTCGTCCAAGACCTTTACGCTCCAGAACAGTGGTGATGGCAAATAGCAGTGGAAAGACTACAAGAACAGGCACGACAGAGAGTATGGCTGAGCCGATCGGTTGCAAGGCGGTCGGCATATAACCGAGGAGCCAGTGCTTCGAGATCACGAAGATCTGATCGATCGTTTCGGGTGTCATTTCTCTACAGAACTCCCGCTTGATGGTTGTGCTGGAGGGGACGTGGTAACTGCCTTTGCTCCAGCTACCCTTGCTCGGGCTTCAGCCAATTCCGCATCGACGGCTGCGGCTTCTATGGGATGGATCTCGCGGTAGTATTCATTCGACTTAGCCAGTCGTTCCTTGTTCCAAAGCAGATCGCTGAAACGATCGGTAGTGCTTAGTTCGAAGTCGACGTCCATCTTAATGGCATTGAATGGGCAAACCTCGACGCAGATCTGGCAGCTCATACATACGGAGATGTCGATATTGAAGGTGGCGGGGTAGAACTGTAGTTTGCCAGTGGCGTCTGGCTTCTTGTCCGTGCTCTTTTCGATGAAGATGCACTTGGGTGGACATTCCTTTTCGCAGATCAGGCAAGAGACGCAACGTAGACCCTCTTGCTTAGCGGTGCCGTCGTAGACCAGGAATGGGAAGTTGCGTGAAGCCTCGATGCGTGGCGCGCGTTCCTCGGGGAACTGAACGGTCGTTAGTCGATCTTTATCGACATAGCTGCCCAGAAAATTCCGAGCTGTCTCCGCCAGACCCTTCAGAATACCTGCACCAAGCATCGATCTCTCACCCTACTGAAAATGATCTAAATTCGGTTGATCCACTCTATCCCATTTACACGTCGTCTAACGGTCTACCTCGCCCATTACGATATCGACGCTGCCTAAAATGATGACGACATCCGCCACGTTCTGGCCGAGGCACATGTCTTCGAGAACGGTAAGATTGATCAAACTGGGCGGTCGCACGCGATAGCGATAGGGATTCGGCGATCCGTCACTGATGAGATAGAAGCCGAGTTCACCTTTAGGAGCCTCGATCCGTCCATAGGCTTCTCCTGCTTTGGGGCGGAATCCGCGTATCTTAGTCTTCGCATCCATAATAGGGCCGTCTGGGATGTCCCGCATGGCCTGTTGCAGGATCTTGACCGACTCACGCATCTCCAACAGGCGGATCATGTAGCGGTCATAGACGTCGCCGTGATCGCCGAGCGGGACCCGAAAGGTGAACCGATCGTAGATGCCGTATTTATCCACTTTACGAAGATCGTAGTTGACGCCAGAGGCCCGCAGCATTGGTCCTGTAATGCCTGCGTTAACGGCTAGCTCTTTCGACAACACGCCAACGCCCTGTGTTCGTGACATAAGAATTTCGTTGCTCGCAAGCAGGCTCTCGTATTCATCGAGAAAGCGGGGGAACGCTTCGACGACTTCTTTGGCCTGCTGGAGCCAGCCTGCTGGCAGGTCTACGCGGCAGCCGCCAAAACGCATGTAATTGCACATCATGCGTGCGCCGGTGAGTGCCTCGAAGAGGTCGAGGATCTTTTCGCGCTCGCGGAAGGCATACATCAGCGGTGTTCCGCTGGCACCCATGTCCTGGGTCAAAAATCCTATGAGGCAGGCGTGGTTCTGTAGCCGAGTCAGCTCGCCCGTGATGACCCGAAGATACTCGGCGCGTTCGGGCACCTGTATTCCGGCCAATGTTTCAACGGCAAGTGCGTATGCCCAGTTATTGGTGATGGAGCAGAAGTAGTCGAGCCGGTCCGTGTAAGGCATGGAGCCGAGGTATGTTTCGTCCTCGGCTATTTTTTCGTGATTGCGATGCAGATACCCAAAGATTGGCTTTAGCTTGATGACGCGTTCACCGTCCAGAACGACATCCATGCGAAAAACGCCGTGCGTCGAAGGATGCTGCGGGCCCATCGAGACTTCGAGCAACTGGGTGCCGCCGCTATTGATCGATGGTTTTGGTGATAAATGCGCGGTGGGGGGCAGTGGGGTGTTTGTCGTCATACGATTGTGCTGTGATGCTGCTTCGCTTTTCGAAGTACTTCATCATGCGCCGTTGGCTCGTACTCGTAATCATCCGGTTCGCGGTAGTCTTTGCGCATGGGATGGTCTTCAAACTCATCCCACATCAGAATGCGTCGCAGGTCGGGATGCCCATCGAAGACAACTCCATAGAGGTCGAAGATCTCGCGCTCCTGAAAATCTGCACTTCGCCAGACCGGCGTCAGTGACGGGAGGTGTACGCGTTCGGCGCGATCTTCCGTGCGCATGCGGAGAGTGACTGGCCCATGTTTTTTCTCCATGGAGTAAAGGTGGTAAACGACTTCCAGGTATCCGGCATCTTGGATTTTGATCTCCTCTTCGACATCCTGCTCCATGCCGTCTCCCATTTCCTTAAGCTTTATCTTTCCTGAACTCTCAGGTGCAGGCCAATCGATGCCGGTGACGTTAGAGCAGTAATCGAAACGGAGATGTGCTGCGTCGCGCAGAAATTCGGCTATCGTCAATGCGTGTTCAGGATTGATCAGTAGGGAATGTTGGGCCGATGGGCTGGGATTGGGAATAATTTCCAATCGGCAGCCGGGAACATTCGCTTCGATCTCGGATTCAAGCAGTTCCAGATTCATCGTTATCGGCCAGGGAAATATGGACCAGAGGAGCGTGCCATATCTCGGGGTTTTGTGACGGCTCAAGATCATGCGCGCCAAATTCCGGCACGGGAAATTCGCTCGGTTCATCGGCGTTTAAATGACGCGGTCTGTTGCTTCCTGTTAGCTGCTGCGTGTCGATCTTCTTTTGCAAGGCCATGAAACCGTCGATCAGGGCTTCGGGCCGCGGCGGACAGCCGGGGATATAAATATCGACGGGGATGTAACGATCGATGCCCTTGAGGACGTTGTAGCCCTGCTTGAACGGTCCCCCGGAGATGGCGCAGGCACCCATGGAAATGACATACTTCGGCTCCGGCATTTGGTTATAGAGGCGCACGACCTGCGGGGCCATTTTTTTGGTAATGGTGCCGGCGACGATCATCAGATCTGCCTGGCGAGGAGATGGCCGAAAGACCTCCGCGCCAAATCTAGCCAAGTCATAGCGAGCCATGGTGGTGGCGATCATCTCGATGGCGCAGCAGGCCAGGCCGAAGTTCAGTGGCCATAGGGAACTTCTACGGCCCCAGTTGTAGAGTTCCTGTAGGGTGGTGGCGAAGATACCTTGCTTGCTCAGCTCGATCTTTAGCGTTTCATCCATTCCGAAAACCCTTTGGGTGGTAGCGTAACAGTTTTCTGCGTAAGGGCTATGTCCAGGTCAGTACATTCTTTTGATAGGCCCAAGCCAGCCCTTCGATGAGCAGAAGCAAAAAGGCCAGCATGGCGATGCATTCGCCTACGCCGAATCCGTTAAACGCCGTCGCAAACGGCAGCAAAAAGACTACTTCTACATCGAAGACCAGAAAGATGATGGCATATAGGTAATAGCCCGGTTTGAATTGAACCCAGGCATCGCCTGATGCCTCCAAACCACATTCGTAAACCGCATTTTTGTCGCGGCCGGGCTTGGGAGGTGAGAACTTCTTTGCCCAAATCCATGCCAGTGCAAGAGGGGCAACGGCAAAGCCGAGGGCCCCTAGCAGCAGGACGAGAATCGGTAGATAGGGATCGGTTCTCATGAAATTAAGACAATCCACCGTATCAGATTCCAGGTAATCTCGTGAGCCATACACGATAACCTTCGCTGGGCCTACCTTCGGAACAGCGAACGGCATCCTCTAAGACGCAGCGATTTATCTTAATGTTTCACGCGTTTGATTGCACGGAAGAGGGTGGCTGTAGTCATTCATAGCTCGCGTCACGGTGCAGCTTTGCCACACATCTTTACTGGATGATATTCTTCGCCCCTGATCTGGATACGTTTCTCTGGAGCCATACGACATGCAGACAACTTACAACGGAATTCCTGTCCCGACGAACGGCCAGCCTATTGAATACAAGGATGGAAAATATACTGTACCCGACCATCCGATTATCCCTTTCATTGAGGGTGATGGTACGGGGCGGGACATTTGGCGAGCATCGCAGAGAGTGTTCGACGCGGCGGTTAAGAAGGCGTATGGAGGCAAGCGTTCGGTCCAGTGGTACGAGGTGCTGGCCGGAGAGAAGTCGTATCGGAAGACCAAGGATTGGCTGCCGGAAGATACGGTAAAGGCGACGGTGGATTTTCGCGTCTCGATCAAGGGTCCTCTGACGACGCCGGTGGGCGGAGGCATTCGTTCGCTGAACGTTGCGTTGCGCCAACTGATGGACCTGTACCAGTGTATTCGCCCAGTGAAGTATTACAGCGGTGTGCCCAGTCCGGTGAAACATCCGGAGCATCTTGATGTGGTGATTTTCCGCGAGAACACAGAAGACATCTATGCGGGTATCGAGTTCCGCGAGGGAACCCCGGAGGCGGCGAAGTTCATCTCGTTTGTGAACGACGAGATGTTGAAAGGTACGAAGAAAAAGATCCGGGTGGATTCTGGTGTTGGCGTTAAGCCGATCTCGGTTACGGGATCGAAGCGGTTGGTGCGGGCTGCGATTGCCTTCGCTTTGAAGGAAGGTCGCAAGACCGTGACGCTGGTGCATAAGGGCAACATCCAAAAGTTTACCGAAGGTGCGTTTCGCGAGTGGGGTTACGAGGTCGCTACGCAGGAGTTCCGGGAGGACACGGTAACGGAGCGCGAGAGTTGGATCTTGGGTAATCTAGAGCAGAACCCGGGTCTGTCGGCAGAACAGAATGCGGCATTGATCGAGCCGGGCATTGAATTCGCAGCGAGGGAGTTCGGCGAGTCGGTCGTGGCCGAGGTGAAACACGTTGTAATGAGTATCGGCGGATCGCATGGAAATGGTCAGTGGAAGCAGAAGATCCTGATTAATGATCGTATCGCCGACTCAATCTTCCAGCAGATCATTATTCGCCCGTCGGACTATAGTGTGCTGGCAACGACAAACCTGAATGGCGACTATATCTCCGACGCGGCAGCGGCGCAGGTTGGCGGCCTCGGTATTGCACCGGGCGGGAACATTGGCGACGGATATGCGGTGTTTGAGGCGACGCACGGCACAGCTCCGAAGTACTCCGACAAGGACGTGATCAATCCTGGTTCCGTTATTCTCTCTGGTGTGATGCTGTTCGACTTTATTGGATGGAAGGAAGCGGCCCGGCTGATCGAGTCGTCGATGGAAAAGACGATCCAGCAAAAATTCGTGACGTATGATTTTGAACGTCAGATGCAGGGCGCGACGAAGGCCAAGACAAGCGAATTCGCAACCCGCATGATTGCGAATATGTAATGGCGTCAATACGCGAAAAGACCAATGTAGGGGAACGCGCAAATTGCGGCTGCCCACACAATAAAGATGTTATGCACGAGGACAAAATGGAGAATACAACCTCTTATGTCATAGCTGCATGTAACTGTATTTGCGTTGACCACCCAGCTAAACCGACGTGAAGGTGGATGAACAACTATTTCTCAAGATATGACATGGTCTGCATCACGGGATCATAAGGATCTGACAATTTGCCAATGTTTCTCTCGGCTCTGGTGGTTCTTACTTGTGGTCGCTGCACGCGGCGGAATTGCGAGCAGTGCATACAGGATGCAGAGCAGGCGATGCCCATCACCGAAGTCGCGTTTTGACCGGAGTCACTGCCTACGACGCACGTGTATATGGCGTTTGGCTTTGCCCAGTGAAAGACGGGGCGATGGATACGGCGGACACTTCGATTGAAGAAGGTCTCCGGATCATGCGCGTGCACTACAGTGCACGCGCATGATCACATTCTGATGGCAGCACTTCGAGTATCGAGGCTCCCTCAAAGCCGCACACAAGCCCTAATCAGCTGCACACCATGCCGAGCATGACAGAGAATGCCTGCGTAGCTCGCACAGTAAACGTTTTTGGGCTGCGTTGAGTCTTTTTCCAGCTAGACGTTGGTTGTTACCATCGGAGTTTCTGCATATTCCGGTACGGTGGTTCCTGCTCCCGCAAAGATGGAGGCTCCGTGATCCGCTGTGCTCACTTCGCGGCGAAAACTTGCAAATAGCTCTCGTCCCACGCCGTAGTGTGACTCCGAAAGATCTGCTATAGCTTGCGACCGCGCATCCCATTCCGATGCCTCTACAAGCGCATTCAGTTCCCCCGTCGTCGCATCGATGCGGATTATGTCTCCATCGCATATCTTGCCGATAGCTCCACCCGCTGCGGCTTCGGGTGTGACGTGAATCGCCGATAGCACATCGCCGGAAGCTCCCGACAGCCGGCCATCTGTGACCAATGCCACCTTGTAGCCGTGCTTCTGTACTGCCTGCAACGGCGGCAGCAGTTTGTGCAACTCCGGCATACCGTTCGCTTTAGGCCCCTGAAAGCGAACGATTACCACGGCATCGCGATACAGCTCGCCCGCCAGAAACGCCCCCAGCATTTCATCCTGGCTGTGGAATACCAGCGCTGGAGCTTCGATCACATATCGATCGAGTGCGATAGCCGACGTTTTTACAATAGATCTTCCTAGATTTCCATCAGCCACTCTCAGGCCACCATGAGTCTCAAATGGATTGGATACCCCACGCAGCAGTGTCTCGTCCCCACTTACGAGCGCCCCAGGTCGCCACACAATCTCGCCGTCTGCATTCAGCATAGGCTCCTTCGTGTAGTCTTCAAGCCCAGTTCCCCACACTGTCCTGACATCTCCATGTAACAAGCCCGCATGGAGTAGCTCACGCATAACGAAACCCATGCCTCCAGCTGCGTGGAAATGGTTTACATCGGCTTTTCCATTCGGATACACGCGCACCAGCGTCGGTATTATTTCGGCGAGGTCGGCAAAGTCATTCCATTCCAGCCTGATACCAGCGGCTGCTGCCATGGCCACCATATGCATCGTGTGGTTGGTGGACCCTCCCGTTGCCAGCAATCCTACCAGGCCATTGACGAATGCCCTCTCATCCAGCATCACCCCTACCGGGGTATAGTTGCTGCCGAGCGATGTAATCTCCAGCGCCCGTCTGGTCGCTTCGCGCGTCAGCGCGTCTCGTAACGGCGTGTTCGGATTGACGAAGGAGGATCCGGGTAGATGTAGCCCCATGATCTCCATCATCATCTGGTTCGTATTCGCCGTTCCATAGAACGTACAGGTTCCCGGTTCGTGATACGACTTAGACTCAGCATCCAGCAACTCTTCGCGGCTTACCCGTCCCTCTGCATATTGCTGACGCAACAGCTTCCGATCGTCATTCGAATAGCCCGATGTCATCGGGCCGCTCGGAATAAACATCGCCGGAAGATGCCCGAAGGCCAACGCTCCCATCACCAGGCCCGGCACAATCTTGTCGCAAATTCCTAGAAAGATCGCACCATCAAATGTTTGGTGGGACAGCGCTACAACGGTGGAAAGCGCAATCACATCCCGAGAAAACAAGGAGAGTTCCATCCCCTTTTCCCCCTGAGTAATTCCGTCGCACATTGCTGGCACTCCACCGGCTACCTGAGCCACGCCGCCAGCTTCTCGTGCCGCAGCACGAATCAAATCCGGAAACCGCTCATACGGCTGATGCGCCGAAAGCATGTCGTTGTATGCGGTAATAATTCCTAGATTGGCGGCCTTTCCTTGCCGCAAAGTCGCCTTATCACCAGGCCCACAAGCGGCAAAACCGTGTGCCTGATTCGCGCAGCCCAGGTTTCCACGACGAGTCCCCTCCGCTGCAGCAGTTGAAACTGCTGCCAGATAAAACGCACGTGTAGCGCGACTTCGCAGAGCGATACGCTCCGTTACCTCGCGGATGCGAGTATGTAACTTCATTCGGTCCTCATTCTCAGGCATCGGAATATACTTAAGTATATTCCGATGTCATCATTTTTGGCACCTCTAGACATCATGACCATGCACTGTAGATAACACGAGAGGGCGCAGCAGAAACGCCGCGCCCTCTTGAAGTATTCAATAGACTATTAAATTGAGCTTCAGCCCGCCCTATATAACGTGTGGAGCGATGGGGCCGTAGGGCTGAACTAAGACAGATCGACCTTATTATCGACGAATAGACATTTCAACGCATAAGGGATAGCCGCTCACCGCATAACTTCCTTAGCGCCAAAGCCAATCTGTGAACAGCCATTGCGTCTATGTTCGACCCTATTGTCGCGCAAGAGGCGACAACGCAGCTCGAAACCTTAGTTAGCGCACCGCGCCCATAGCCTGTTGCGCTGAAACTCTTGCCTTCCGGAGGGAAGTCACCACATCTTCTGTCGGGTAATATTCCATTGCGATGAAACGGTGATAGTGAAGCTCAGCCAGCTTACGATAGATGTTCGTGTAATCGATCTCTCCCGTCCCCGGCTCATGCCGCCCCGGGACATCAGCGATATGGATCAGACCCACCCACTCGATATTCTTTTCGAGCTTCTCGATCAGGTTCCCGAAGGCACGTTGCTCATGATAGATGTCGTACAGCACCTTGACGTTCGGACGATTGAGCTCGCGTACGATCTCGAATCCATCGCTGACCGTAGTGAGAAAAATCGAAGGGTTTTCAAGAGGATCGATAGGCTCGATTACGATCTCAATCTGGTTTTCTGCCGCTAGGTCGGCGGCGTGTTTCAGATTTTCTACGGCGGTTCGGCGCTGCACTCCAGCCTCCAGGCCTTGGATCCGTTTTCCCGATAACAGAATAATCTGCGGGCATGCAAGCTCTTTGGCGGACCGGATCTGTGCTGCAAACTGTGTAGCAAAATCAGCAGACTGCTCGGGAACGGCAAAGCCGGCCTTCACACCGGCCATCGAATCGAAGACCATCCCCAGCGAACTCATCCGCGCCATGATGCGCCGGGTCTCTTCGGGCGACCATTTCTGGAACTCTCCCACCAGCTCAACCCCTTGGTAGCCCGCCTCCGCTACCATCTCGACACAGCGGTCAAAGGGAGCCTGTTTTGTCAACGCCCACAACATGAAAGAGAATTTAGGGCCCGTCGAGGACGAGACAGTTTGAGCTCCGGCAGGAAGAAGTGCTCCGCTCAGGGCTGTTCCTGCGATCAGTTGGCTAAACTCACGACGATTCATATCACTCCATCCTCTTACTTGAGACCGTTCAGATAGTCATAGTCGATCTTTGCTGCCTCAAGAGGCTTCATATCCGGGAAGGGCGGTTCCTGCTCTATATAATAGTCGTAGATACCCGCCTTCGCGGCAGCATCGAGAATCGGCTTGTAGTCGATATGACCACGTCCTAGCTCCGTCCCTTGAGGCCTCTCACCCTTTGCAAGTGATGTACTTACTCGGCTACCCGCTACAAAATCCTTGATGTGCAGCATCTTGTAGCGATGCGGATAGTCATGAAAGTAGCTGACTGGACTGTGCCCAGCTGCTACCACCCAACCGCAGTCCATCTCAAAGTCCACTAGTGCAGGATCTGTCTGTTTCAGCAGAATATCGTAGCCGATCCCGCCTCCATCCAAAACACGAAACTCAACGTTATGGTTGTGATAGGCATACCGTAGACCTGCTTGCTTCGCCTTCGAGCCCAAATCATTTGCTCGTTCCGCCATTGCTCGATAGTCATCGATACTGAGCTTGTCTGGCGATGTCTTCAGCGAAAACAGTACGGAGCTGACCGCAAAGTGAGCCCCCATCGTTTGGGCATCTTCAAAGAGTGGATCGAGCGGATGGTCGCCGAGCGGCAGATGCATACTGCGGCATGTCAATCCCGCATCGTCGAGATGTGTACGAAACTCCTTTGCTGTCAGGCCTGCGAAGCCAGCCGTCTCCACCTGGGTATACCCGATCGAGCGAAGTTTTCGCAGTGTTCCCGGTACGTCCCTCTGGAGATCTTCTCCGACGGTGTAAAGCTGAATACCTATCTTGTCCGTTGCGGATAAAGCCCGCAGCCCCTGTGAAGCGACTCCAACAGTAGCCGCAGTGGCTCCCTGTAGGAACCGACGCCGAGAGATTCGGGATGATCGAAGTAAAGGAACCATGGTCTCCTCTTTGTGTCGAGTATCATCTGCAAGAAACTCGTTGTAGCAGTCTTCAAGCATCTTCGCCGCGTCTAGCTGCTTAGAGGTTCGGCATAAAGAGATAAGCCTAATGATCTTGGCAACTACAGTACGTCCGCACAAAAGACAAACGAACCCAACCAAAGTAGCAGGCGTTGCCGTTTCGCGCCAGCCCCTCGGTCCGCTGTTATGACTGAGGAACAGTAACCCATGCCCTACGAGCTCAGGCGGAAATAGACGTGCGCCTCCGATCTATATCAAGCAAACAACCTTTCGGCGGATGCGCAATATTTTATTTGAAATTAGGCTTGCACCGTATTGCTGTACCGCACAGCATGATGAGCTAAGGACTATTGGTCTTCTAGCATGAGCTTCAGGGGGGCAGCCCGTTATTTAGGGGGCGAGCTATCTTTACTTGCGGACAGCATAATAAGTAAAGATAGTCAGATCTTTGCTTATTGTAATTTACAAGGTAATGACGTAATCAGGTGGACTGCCAGCTAGTGCGCTATAGAGCTGAGGGAAGCATCCCGCGGCGACACCTTCGACCAGTCCTTGTGGTTTTACCTGCCCACTCCCGCATTGGTCAAATGTGCCTTCGGCAAGGTTTCTCCTAACCGCACATTGATCGCATACCATCAGTAAAATATTCTGTGCTTTGGCAACAGCGGCCAGTCGTTCACCGATTGGATCTCCAGTACGAAGGCAGAAGAGATTGTCGTCAAAGAAAAAAATCCCAACAACATCGGCACCGTGCTTGTTTTGTTCCAATTGTGGCAGAATCATGCTTGCAAGCTTGGTGGTACTCGCTAAATTAGTGGCGAGGATGTAGGCAACTTTCATAAGATCAGATCATCCCTTTCTTGCGGAAATAGCTATACAAGCTAACAAGATCATTCTATATAGTCACCCAGCTTCTCATCTTATAAATAGATGAAGCAAGAGTAATTTAGTAAATAACTAAATCTTTAGCGAGTTGATTATTTCTTTAAAGGTTTTGACAATATGTAAGATGCGTTCTTTGTCTAAGCGATTGAAGAATGGAAGAGCAAGAGTGCGAGAACTGACCGCTTCTGTGACCGGAAGAGAATGTGCAACGGGAAGATTGTCGTAGGCAGGCTGCATGTGGATGGGAGCGAAGTATCGTCCACAACCGATACCTTGATCGATCAACTTCCGCGCGATCGTATCTCTTTCTTCTCGGCCGAAATGCGGTGCCAACCGAATGACATAGACAAACCAGCTTATATGCCGCCCCGAAAGGTGTAGGGGCGGCGGCTCTACACCTTCGACATCGTTCAGTGCGTCTGCATATGTGCGAGCGACGTTCTCTCGGCTCGATAGAATGTGGTCGATGCGCCGCATCTGTGCACACCCCAGTGCGCAGTTGATCTCTGACATTCGATAGTTCCAACCAAGGATGGAATGCTGATGCCATGCATCGGAATGGTGTCGTCCTTGGTTGCGCATTGCACGGATCTCAGTGGCAAGATGATGGTCGCGTGTTACGATCATTCCGCCTTCGCCGGTTGTAATCTGCTTGTTCGGATAGAACGCAAATACGGCAGCATCGCCGAACGTACCCACGCGATGCTTTCCGTACTCTGCGCCGATAGCCTCACACGCATCTTCGATAACTCTTAAGTGATGTCGCTCGGCGATATCGAGAAGGGCATCCATCTCCGCCGGAACCCCGAAGGTATGAACAACGATGATAGCGCGGGTGCGAGCGGTGATGGCCTCTTCCACGCGCGCAGGATCGAGGTTCAGAGACTGAGGGTCGATATCTACAAAGACCGGCGTCGCACCTTCATAGCGAATGGCGTTTGCAGCTGCGATGAAGGTGAAGGAAGGAACAATCACCTCATCGCCGAGGCCAATGCCAAGTGCTCGAATGCATAGATGCAGGCCGGCTGTGCCGGAACTGACCGCAATGCCGAAGGGGATGCCCACATAACCGCTTACGGATGCCTCAAATTCCTCCATCTTTGGGCCAAGGCTCAACCGGGAGCTGCGAAGCACAGAGACGACTTCTTCAATCTCCGGTTCAGTGATATCCGGTTCAGAGAGCGGTATGTTCACGGCTGTGCCTGGGAAACGAGCTTCAACAGAAGTTCGTCACGGGATGGAAGAGTGGTAAGCACCTGCACGATGCGTTGCGCAGCGCATCCATCGCCATAGGGATTCGTCATACCCTCCAGCGATGCTCGTAGATTGTTGCTCAATGCTAAGTGGACCACTTCGAGAATCGTGGTCGCGACTGGTGGTGCGTCAAGTACGTTCCGCGCACGCTCACGGCCCTGCTGCCTCATGCCAATGTTCACAGTTGGTAGAGCAAACGATGCGGTCTCCATGATGCCGCTACTGGAATTCCCAAGGAACAGCGTCGCATACTTTAACAGACTCCAGTACTCCACGGCAGGAAGATTCGTAAAAAGATACGCATCTTTCCTTCGAGCAAGCAAGATGCGGATACGACCGGCGAGGTCTCGGCTGCCTGCATCCGCGTTGGGGTAGCAGAAGATCAACTGCTGCGGGAGCTGTTCGAGTGCCGCGAAGACCTCATCAGCCTCCGCATTCGTGTCTGACAGTAGAGTCACGGGATGATAGGCAATGACAACGGTAGGTCGCGACAAATCAATCTGGAGGCGAGACTCGACCTCGGCCTGAGACAGCAGACTACTCTTGCGCAGATGGTCCAGTGACGGTGCGCCCGCGCGGTGTACGCGCCACGGTTCTTCACCCATGGAAATGACGCGATCGCGAGCTCCTTCCGTAGAGGTAAAGTGGATGTGGCTCATTTTGGTTAGAGCATTGCGAACAGCATCGTCGATAGCGCCTTGACTAAGCTCTCCGCCTTCAATGTGCGCAATCGGAATGCGTAAGGCAAGCGCAACAGTCGCAGGCGCCAGCATCTCATACCGGTCAGCGATGAGGAGAATCAGATCAGGCCGGATCACTGCAAGTGTATCGGCCAGGGACAGCACGGCGACGCCAATACTCTTAGCCATCCCGACATCCGTATCCGAGCTCAGCAAACATTCCAGCCGGGCCGCAATGGCGAACCCATCCTTCTCGATCTCACGTATGGTGTGGCCGAACTCCGGCGAGAGGTGTGATGCAAGCACGATAAGTTTCAAATCAATATCGGGATGCGCTTCCAGCTCGCGTAGAGGCCAATAGAGATGGCTGTAATCGGCGCGTGATGTAGTGACCGCAGCGATGGTTCTCTTCATGCCATCATCTCCGTCTCCTCTGTGTTTGCCTGCTGTTGCAATTGCCTGGATGGTCGGTATGTGGGGACCAGCCTCGTGATCGCGTCGAGCAAGCGCCTCAGATTACGAATACGGATGGCTGCATCCATCTCCTCGATCGCAGATTCCAGCGTCGATGCTGCGATGGAATGATTGGCATACACCCTCTGGAGAGATGTAACGTTGGATGGAGTCGAGGATTCATCCAACGCGATCATGCATTCTGTCAGCTTGTCGCCCGGGCGCAGACCTGTGTACTTAATCTCTATCTTGCTAGGAACAGATGGCAAATGATGAACGAGAAAGTGTGCAAGATCCACAATAGAAAGAGGCTCGCCAGCATCCGAAGTCAGGACCGCTGAGACCACGTTGACAGCCAGCGACGATACAAGACGATGCATCACTTCGTCGACAGAAAGAAAGTATCGCGTGCAGGCTGGATCGGTGATGGTGAGCGGACCACCGCGAGCGATCTGCCGCATAAGGATAGGCCCCACACTGCCAGTCGATCCAAGGACATTCGCAAGGCGAACAGCTTTCACCTGCGTTGCTCCACTGTTTGCGAGTACCAATAACTCACCAATTCGTTTGGTTGCGCCCATGATGCCAATTGGGTCGACAGCCTTGTCAGTTGAAATGACGATGACCTGCTCGGCGCTCGCTTCATTTGCTGCTTTGAGAAGTCGTTTCGTTCCGAGGATATTGTTCCGTGCAGCGGCAAACGGATTGTCTTCCATGAGAGACACATGCTTGCAAGCTGCTGCGTGAAAGACAATGTGAGGCTGATAGTCTTCAAATGTCTCGTGGAGCAGCGCAGTATCGCAAACGTCGCCGACTATCAGTGCCCGCTGTGTAAGGCATCCTTGATCGTCCAGCTCTGCGCCAAGCTCAAACAAACCCTGTTCGGCAATGTCCAGCAGCACCAGCCGCTGCAGGGAGGCTCGCCTAAGGTAGCGTGCAAGTGCTGAACCTATGTACCCGCCTGCACCCGTGATGAGAACACGCTTTCCTTCAAGCGATCTCCGAACGCTCTCTGGATCGATCGCATCTGGTATACGACCAAGGAAGAGCGTCCAATCGACAGTTGCATCTCGCATATGGGCTGTGGAAACCATTCTAGAAAGCGACTTCAGTGTACTCAATTTCAGACCTCGCGACACCAGTACTCATCGGTCCTTTTGCTTCGTTTCCTATATCGTGTGATTGCGCACCATTTCTTCGCGCATATCATACAAGTCGAGACCCTATGAGTATCGCGCTGCAACCGGCAGTGGAACAACTCAAGCTGCTGCGGAACAAGAAGATCTCCCCGGTCGAACTTGCCGAGGAGCATATTCGCCGTATTGAGCGTCTTAATCCTGCACTCAATGCAATCGTCAATTTTGATCCAGACAAGGTACTTGCACAGGCGCGAGCCGTAAAGTCCGGAGAACTGGCCGGATTGCCCATCACGATCAAATCCTCGATCTCCGTTGCTGGCTATCGTTGTGAAGTCGGCAGTCTCCTTTGGAGAGACAATGTTGCGGAGCGGGACGCTGTCGCTGTAGCAAGACTGCGTGTTGAAGGTGCGGTCATCCTCGGTACCACCAATTGCCCCGAGTTCCTGATGGCCTACGAGACGGACAATTTGCTGCACGGTCGGACTAACAATCCATGGGACCTCGACAGGACGGCAGGCGGCTCCAGCGGTGGCGAAGCAGCGGCGATCGCGGCAGGTCTCTCCGCCGCTGGGTTGGGCAGTGATAGCGGAGGCTCCGTGCGAGAGCCCGCGCACTTCTCGGGCATCTGCGCTCTCAAGCCTACTGCGGGACGCATCTCCTCGATCGGACACGTTCCACCGTGCATCGGGCCGTTCTCAACACTAGGTGCAATTGGCCCCATGGCCCGCTCGATTGCGGACGTTGAACTGCTGTTGCGCATCGCCTCTAAGCCATGCTCATCCGATCCGACCGGAACTCCGTCAGCATATCGCGCGGTAACCATGCTCGAAGCGAAGCGACTTCGCATCGGCTACCTGGAAGACGATGGCTTGGTGCCCGTTACTCAGGAGACGCGACAGGCAGTTCGTGATGCAGTTGGCGTGCTGAGGCAGCAGGGGTTCGATGTCCGCGAGTATCGGTCACCCTCTCTTGAAGCCGCACGCAAGCTCTGGGACATCTTCTTCGTACAGTGTGGAGCAATGTTTTATGACCCGACGATTGCAGGCCGCAGAGCCGAATTGAGTCCTGTATTCCTCGACTTTCTCGCGGATGCAGAGCGCCGTACACCGCTCACAGCCACCACCCTGCTACAGGCATGGGCGGAGATGGATCAGGTGCGCAGCAACCTTCTTTCAGAGATGGAGGAGTTCCCAATATTGCTTACGCCAGTCTGCTCTGTGCCAGCATTTCGGCATGGTGAGCGCACATGGCAAATCGAAGGAAAGACCGTCAGCTATCTCGATGCGATGCGCTACACGCAATGGTTCAATCTTCTCGGAGCACCTGCGGCCGTCGTTCCTGTAGGAGCGTCAACCACGGGACTTCCCATCGGTATCCAGATTGCCGGCAGACCTTTTTCGGACGAGGCCGTGCTTACGGTCGCTTCTGTAGTCGAAGCTGCCTTTGGCTATAAGCCACCCCCGATCGCCTGAAGCAGACGAGGAGTGCCCTCTCCCGCGTTTGGCTATCGAGTAACAGGCTCCGAAACCGTCGGTACATAGTGGAATTGAAATAGCTGTGTCCGATCTCCGGTTTCGAAGCGATCATTCCAATCGAGCCGATAGTCCAGGGTATTTCCGGTCTCCGGGTAGTGCTCGTTCTTCGGATATGGGTACGTACTCATGCCATGAAATGGCATCTGCGAGACGGTAAACGGCAGCGCCTCGTAAAAATCCATATCCTTCACGAAGCCGTCGGCGTAAAAAAAGTAGTCGCGCTTCCAATGCGGCGGCAATGTCGGCAAAGCGGCATCGCTGAACTCCGCATCGATCTCTTCACCACTGCCGAAGATAACGAACTGATCATCCTTCGCCTTTAGCAACTGAGTCACCGTGCCATAGCGAGTGTAGTTGCCGCGTTGCCATTGGAAAGGACCTGTAGCGCTGATTGTCTGGTAGTCATAGGTCAAATCGCCCGGCGTCCTGCCATCTATCTGTTTCGGATATCCGCGAAATGCAAGGCTGGCCGAAGCGAGCGAGAGCTCAGTCTGCCTTATACCTTCCGTCGCGTTTGCGGCATTGTCCACCAGCACTTGATCCCAGTAGATCTGCAGGTTCGTGCTGATGCGAATGCGTGTAGTTTGCGGTGGAAGCTTGCCCGTCAGATCGACCACAATCGTTCGTGGCAGCCCCGCCGGAAAGCCCATATCGTCGATGATCTTCTTCCATGAACCATCCGGCATTTGTGCTTCGACCGTGGGCGCACGAGGAGTAAGCCCAGCCTGCCACGCGGCATACATTGAGCTAGCACTGAAGTACTCGATAAAGCCGCTCAGGAACAACCGTAATGGACGCTCCGGTGACCACTCTCCTAGGTCGAGCGTCAGAGAATGCTCCTTCGCAAAGCCCACATAGTTCAGATTTTCGAAGTCGCGTACATACTCGTGATCACGATGCGTAAGCAGGGGCAGAACATCTTCTCCGCGATCGCCCCACGCACCCGCTGGCAGGCGTCGCTGCGACGACGCAAGAACAGCAATTCCACTGGCAAATGGCCTTTCGCTGAGAAACCGCTCATCCGGATAGACCTCGGTCCCCTCTGGATGATCTACCGCAACCAAGCGCAACTGATCAACGTAGTTGATCTCCTCCATGGGCTCTCCAAAGCGCAGGCTTAGCCTTCCATGACGCGAACGCAGCATGGAGCCATCGACCTTGATCCATTCATCGGAGTCGCTTTCGTTGCGGGCCGTTGGCGATATCCAGTGGCCGACGACAGCCGCGCCAATCACATCCGTTACAAACTGATACTTCTCTCCGTCCCAGGAAAAAAGCACAGGGCACGAGCTGCCGCGTCGATCGAGCTCTGTCATCGCAACAGGCTTCACTGCAGAGACATCTAACTCATCCTGCGGTACTCCAGTCGGCCACAACATACGGACAACATCCACGTGATCTTCCTGCCCCAACCCAGCAATGATCTCCGCCGAACCCTGCCCGAGATATCCGGATGCGCCCGCTACTTCAAACTTCTGGGATGAGCCGTTGACGAACACCTCAACCTTGGTCCCGAGTCCGAGCTTGTTATCCGCCAGCCCGGTAAGTGTGATGCGCAGCGAGTGGTTCTTACTCCCGCCAACATTGAGCAACACTAGAGGTGCCACGTTACCACGTGCAATCACCAGATCAGCCGCGCCATCTCCATTCACGTCTGCCGCTAGCAGTGATCGAGCACCTGTGAGATCCAGCTTGGACAGCCCAAGCGACTCGGTGACATCTTCGAATCCGCGCGCTCCAAGGCTACGGAACACACGAAGCCGTGTTCCATGCGAATCCTTCACGATGGCTGCCAAATCGATCCACCCATCGTTATCGATATCGATCGCTGTCAATCCCCACGCCTCGACGATGCCGTCCGTCGGAAGCGAAGCTCGCTCAAAATGCTTGCCTTCGACATTCCTCCACAGGCTCACTCCAGGAGCCCCAACATGCGTCACTGCTACATCCATCCATCCATCTTTGTTGAAGTCGAGGGCCAGCACACCACGCGTCGCACCAAGAGTCGCGTCGTCGTACAGAGCTACTCGCTTGAACGCTCCCTCACGCTGATTCTCGAAGATCGAAGGCGAAGAATCCTTTCCCGTGACCACCAGATCCACCGCACGATCGTTGTTGATATCTGACAACGTCGCACTCGCGGTCTCTGCTGTTCCACCGACAGCGGTAGGAGCGGTCCACTCCGTAAAGGTGGAGTTCCCATTGTTCCGCCACAGCACGCTCGGCCCTGCACCCACCCCCGAAGAAGCCCCGGTAATGTAAAGATCGAGATCGCCATCATGATCGAAATCCACAAAGGTCAGCCCAGTGGGTCGATTCAGTGGATGAATACCCAATGCAGCAGTAGTGTTCGCAAACTTCCCGTGCCCAAGATTGTGGAACATCTCAACGTGATCACTCAACGCAACTGCCAGATCAGGCAGACCATCATTGTCATAGTCGCCCACAGCGCATGAGACACCCTCCCCTGTGAGTACTAGGCCAGTCTCCTTAGCACTGATCTCCTCGGTCGATCCCGTTGTCGTTACGCGATGAACGTGTATGGCATTTCCCCCGCTTCCCAGTGAAACGATTGCTTTACCCCCATCGCCTTCGAAGATGCACGCACCCGCTCCCGTGACGCCCGCACTCGGCGCGGACTTGGACGCTGCCTCGGATGACGTTCCAACAACGAACTTCACCGGAATCATTGGACCTATCGCAATCGGCGGAGCGAGCATGTCCTGCACCATGGCATACCTGCCTTGCTCGCCATAGTTCGTGCTGAACAGGATGCCGACCTTGCTCTGCGTGATCTCCTGGAATCGCTGTAGATGCGCCCGAGACTCGTCAGTTTTGCCACTACGTTGAAGTGCGCGTGCAAGGCCGTATTGTGCCGATGCGTGCAGAGGAGTCAGGTCAATCGCCTTCTGAAACTCTTCACTCGCGTGCGCGTAGTCCTTCAGCGCCAGTTCGACGGCAGCAACATAGTAGTGAGAGTCCGCGTCGGCAGGATCGATCTGTGCTGCATGTTGAAAGTCAGCCAGAGCCTGTTCTTGATTGCCAGCCTCAAAGCGCGCCAGGCCCAGGCTGTACCAAACCCGAGCGTTCGACGGAGCCATCGTAGACGCCGCCACAAGCGTCGCATCTGCCTCCGGCAGACGGCGAAGGTAGATAAGCGCCAGCCCTTTGTTGATCACCGGAATGATAGAGTTAGGATCCGCCTTATGAGCCTGCTCAAAGTGAGCCAGTGCCTTAGCCAAAAGCTGCTGATTCATCAGCGCGACGCCGATGTTATTTGCACGCGCAGCTTCAATGCTCGCCTTCTCAGAACCGGAGGCCCATCCAAGTACGGGCAGCAGCAGAGAGGCGCTAAGACAGAGACCGGCTCTAAGGAAAACGGAAGGCTTCACAGAAACTCTTTCGCGACCGGCGCTCCAGCCGCGGAGTGGAGCAAAACTCGCACATCCGTTCGCAAGGGAAAGGCGCATCGGCCCTTCTCCGGTCGCCCTAAAGTATACAGGCGCGCGCGGATCGCTTACCCAAAGCATCCATCACGCAACAACCTGCAAACGAAGCGTAAACTGGGTGCCGGTGGAAATTTTCCGAGGTGCCCGTGAATCAATATATTGAGCGAGTCGTTGACCTGCTGGACCCTGCGACGAATGACCTGTGTGACCTGACGACGGAGCAGGCGTGTGCCCTCCTGGTCCAGCATTCGGCCGACGCGATGCAGCATATCCATGGCTCGTTTGCGCTCGTTGCTCGTTCCGGCAAGATGGTGAGGATGGTTCGCTCGCTCGACAGACCCATGCGCTACTTCCTCGCCAAGCGAACCGAGGGCCCGGTGCTGATCGTCGCCGACCGCATCGACGCCATCTATGACTGGCTCAAATCGAAGGGACTGGAGGCGCAGTTTCACCCCAGCTACACCCGGATGATCCCGGCGCATCACGTCGTCGATCTCCAGCTGATCGGTTGTCCCGACCCTGATCCCGTCTATACCCGCTTCTTCACCCCAGAGATGGCCACCATGGAACCTGACACCCAACACATCGGCGAGCGATACATCGCAGCGCTCGCCGACGAGATCTCGCTCTGGCTCGACCGGGTTCCAGCCCACGAGCCCATCGGCGTCTGCTTCTCAGGCGGTATCGATAGCGGCAGCGTCTTCCTCGCCATCTATCACGTCATGAAGAGCCGGGGCATGTCTCTTGGCCGTCTCAAAGCCTTCGTCCTCGATCTAGGAGATGGCCCCGACCTCCAGCAGGCACGCGACTTTCTCAATTCCGCTGGTCTCGGTCTCTTTCTCGAAGCCATCCAGATCGACCCAGCAACCATCGACGTACAAGAGACGATCGGCATCATCGAAGACTATCAATCGCTCGATGTACAGTCAGCGTCCATGGCCATCGCTCTCTTACGCGGCATCCGGCGGCAGTACCCCGAATGGCGCCATCTGCTCGACGGCGACGGCGGCGACGAGAACCTGAAAGACTACCCCATCGAAGAAAACCCCGAGCTGACCATCCGCAGCGTAGTCCACAATCCCATGCTCTATCAGGAGGGCTGGGGCGTCGGCAAAATCAAGCACTCGCTCACCTATAGCGGCGGCCTCAGCCGCTCCTACACGCGAACCTATGGCCCCGCGCAGCACTTTGGCTTCCGCGGCTTCAGCCCTTACACTCGGCCAAAGGTCATCGCCGTAGCCGAGTCGATACCATTCATCAAGCTGACCGACTACAGCGTCGAGCGATTATACGAACTGAAAGGAGAGATCGTAGCCAAGGGAGTCGCAAGCGTGACCGGGTTAGAGATGCCGGTCTTCCCGAAGCGCCGCTTCCAGCACGGAGCCATCTCTGAACAAAAGATGCACCACACACTCCCTCATTCTGAGATCGAGTATCGCAAACAGTTCCTCTCCCGCTATCTATGAACGTGCTGCAGCCATTGAACTATCCCGAGCGTGCGCTCGAACGAGACCAGTGGATCATAGCGCATAGGCCACCGCGCGCAATCCTCGATCCTCGGCGTCCCTATGCCTTTCTCTCCGAGCACGAGCGCACATTCTCAGGCGAAGTCGTTCCGGTCTCGACTTTGTTTCTTACCAATCGCGAATGTCCATGGCGATGCCTCATGTGCGATCTCTGGAAAAACACACTCACGGAAACGGTGCCCCTGGGCGCAATCCCCGAGCAGATAGAATTCGCCTTGCAGCAGCTCCCGCCCGCCCGTCACATCAAGCTCTACAACAGCGGCAGCTTCTTCGACATACAGGCCATCCCTCCCGATGACTACCCCGCCATCGCAGCTCTGCTGAATCCCTTCGAGCGCGTAATCGTCGAAAGCCATCCCGCACTCATCGGCGATCAATGCCTCCGTTTCCGCGACCTCCTCTCCACACAACTCGAAGTGGCCATGGGCCTCGAAACCGTGCACCCTGAAGCCCTTGAGAAATTAAATAAACGTGTCACCCTCGAGCAGTTCGCCGCCGCCGCAAAGCGCCTCCGTGAGCAAGCCATCGACCTCCGCGTCTTCGTCCTGGTGCAGCCTCCCTTCGTGTGTAGCGATGAAGCCCTCCACTGGGCGCAGCGCTCCCTCGACTTCGCTTTCGACTGCAACGCAAATGCAGTCACACTCATCCCAACCCGCGCCGGCAACGGCGCAATGGACCTCCTACAGCAAGCCGGAGCCTTCACCCCGCCTGACCTCCAAACATTCGAAAGATCAGTAGAGTATGGAATCTCTCGCTGGCGTGGACGCGTATTCGCCGACCTGTGGGAGATAGAGCGCATAGCAACCTGTATGCATTGCAACACCGCTCGGATAGCGCGTCTGGAACACATCAATCTCACACAAATCATCCCACCCGTCGTCACCTGTGAGCACTGTAAAGGAGCCGCATGAGCGACATCTACGATCTAGCTATCATCGGCTCAGGCTTCGCCGGATCGTTGCTCGCAATGATCGCCCACCGGCTGGGGCGATCCGTTGTCCTCCTCGAACGAGGCAACCATCCTCGCATGGCCATTGGAGAATCATCGACCCCGCTCTCCAACCTTCTCTTAGAAGAACTCGCCACCCGCTATGACCTGCCAGTCCTACTTCCTCTCACCAAGTGGGGTGCCTGGCAGCAACAGCATCCCGAGATCGCCTGTGGCCTAAAGCGCGGCTTCTCCTTCTTCCATCATGAACTCGGCGATGCGGGCAATCTGCGGTTCGATAAGCAAATGCTCGTAGCCGCAAGCCCGCACAACAAAATAGCCGACACTCACTGGTATCGTGCCGATCTCGATCACCACCTCGTCCGCGAAGCCCAGTGCCTTGGCGTCGGCTATCACGATGAAGTAAACCTGCAGCAATGTACCGATACAGGAGAGTACGTCGAACTCACCGGCGAACATCATCAGCAGGCCGTCAAGTTCCGCGCCCGCTTCGTCATCGATGCCACGGGACCACGAGGCTGTCTGCATCGTCTGCTCAACCTCCCCGAAGCGGAGCTCCCTCACATGCCCGCAACGCAAGCCCTCTACAGTCATTTCAGTAACGTCAAGCGTTTGGACGAAGCTGCGTCGTTCAACACAGGAACTCCACCCTACCCAGTGGATGACGCCGCCGTGCATCACATCTTCGATGGAGGCTGGATCTGGGTACTGCGCTTCAACAATGGAATCACTAGCGCAGGCATAGCTGCCACCGAGCACGCTGCCCAACGCCTCGGCTTGCCCGAGAAGGCTCCAGCCTGGCAGCAATTACTGGACCATCTCCCCGCATTGCGTGAGCAGTTTGCCGAAGCAATAGCTCTACAGCCATTCACCTACATGGCTCGCCTCGGCTTCCGCAGCGGAGCCATCACCGGGGCGCGTTGGGCCCTCCTGCCATCCGCCGCAGGCTTCGTCGATCCGTTGCTGTCCTCAGGCTTTCCTCTGACGTTGCTTGGCATCAGCCGTATGGCAAAGATCATTGATCAGCACTGGAGCCAACCCACCTTCGCTACAGAGTTGCTGACCTATGCAGCATCCACTGATGGAGAGCTCCTCGCAACTGCCCATCTCATAGGAACTCTCTATGCCAATATGCACAACTTCGACGCCTTCCGCGCCATCTCGCTGCTCTACTTTGCGGCAGCCAGTTTTTCAGAAACCGCACGCCGTTTGGGAAAGCTCCACTTAGCGCAATCATTTCTACTGCACGCCGACCCGCGCTTCGGCCCAGCCGCTGCGGCACTCCTTGACCGCGCTGCGAGAGGAATCTCCACAAACGACACAGCCACCTTCGTGCAAGATGTCCAGCGCGCAATCGGACCCTTCGATGTCGCGGGTCTATGCACCGCACCACGCAATAACTGGTACCCCGTCAAAGCAGAAGACCTGAAGCAATCAGCATGGAAGGTAGAAGCAACGACTCAAGAGATCGACGACATGTTGCAACGCTCCGGCTTTTACATGCTGTAACAAAACCCCGTATCCATCGCATAGCCTCGCAGCACAGCTTCAGTGCGGAGCTGCCGCGCTGGGAAGTGAAAACACAATCGACTTAGCCAATACCATCCCACTTCCTTCCTTCAGCGTAATCTCCTGATTCGGCTTTACTCCAGCAATCGTTTCCCGCTTTCCACGTGGCCACACGATGTCGACTGCAACGGTCTTGCCGTCAGACGGTTTACCCAGGCCAAAGGTCAGCGGCAGCTCGCTCTGCGAAAGATAACTGGAGCCACTCTTCACCATTGCCGACATCCGCGCGCCATCCATCATCCGCACCGTCACCTTCGCTCCAATCCCGTCACGGTTGGACCTCACACCCACAGTCCTCACGCGCAACATGTCGTTCTGGTTACCATTGTCATTCCGCAACAACCGCGCCGGACCGTTCGAAGAAGTAATCAGTAGGTCCAGATCGCCATCGTTGTCGTAATCCAGATAAGCAGCTCCACGCCCCACAACCGTCTGTCGAAGTGCGGGACCAACCTTGTTCGAAACATCTTCAAAATGGCCCGATCCATGATTGCGAAACAAGAGTGCGGGCTCGGCATACTTCACCGTTGGTTGCGTCACGCTGACGTCATCGGCTACATGTCCATTCGCCGCGAAGATATCCGGTAGTCCATCCAGGTCGTAGTCGAAGAAGAATGTGCTGAACGTCAACGAACTAGCCGACGGAGCGCTGATGCCCGCATTCGTAGCCTTATCCGTAAAAAGACCGCCTCCATCGTTGTGATACAGCGAAAGGCTCTCATTGGTAAAGTTGCCGATCACCAGGCTCTGGCGCCCGGAGCCGTCATAATCTCCCGCATCAGCACCCATGCCCGCACGAGCCTTGCCCGCATCACTAAAGGCCACTCCTGCCGAGAAAGCGCTCTCCGTAAAGGTCCCATTGTGATTATTTCGATACAGTTTGTTCGGCTGTGTATCATTGGCGACAAAAAGATCCAGCCACCCATCCTCATCAAAATCGAGAAGAGCAATCCCCAGAGACTTACTCGAAGGATCATACAGTCCAGCCTTCTTCGTCACGTCCTCGAATAGTCCGTTGCCAAGGTTATGGAACAGCGTCGCGCTCTGTCCCTTATATGCCTCAGGCGTGCAGTAGGACTTATGTTGTCCATCCAGCGAACAGTTCTGATCCGTTGCCGTCGACCACTCTACATAATGCGAGACGAACAAATCCAGCTTGCCGTCATTGTCATAATCGAACCAGACAGCACCGGTCGCAAACCCCGGACTACTCACTCCCGCCTTCGCCGTAACATCGGCAAACTTCCCGTTGCCAAGATTACGAAACAGGCGGCTCTCACCCACACCTGTAATGTAGATATCATCGCGGCCATCGTTGTCGAAGTCCCCCACCGCACACCCCAGCCCATACATCTCCACATCCAGGCCCGAACCACGAGTCACGTCCGTGAACGTTCCGTCATGGTTGTTGTGATACAGCGCCGCCGTCGATCTCCCAGTCTTGTGCTCAGGCCAATCCATGCTCTGGACAAATAACACATCCTGCCAGCCATCGTTGTCATAGTCCAGCACACAGACGCCGCTTCCCATCGTCTCCGGCAGATACTTTTTCCCGAACGCGCCGCTGTTATGGCGAAAGTGAATCCCTGCGGCATCTGTAACGTCAATAAACCGAATCGGCCCGGATGGTCGCGCGGACTCAACCGCAGTCTGCTGACCTGTTATTACACGGACAGGAGTGGCTGGTGTCGCTTGCTCATGCAACGCTTCGGAAGCAGCACGCGGCGCCTTCGGTTTGCAGCCGCACAGCAGCAATGCCGCAACCAGAGATACGCCACAGACACACAGCATTCGGGATGACATCAAACAACTCCTCAAACATTTTGACAATCGGACTAACGCCCGGAGGGGACCACCAGCCAGCATCGCTGCCGAATTGGAATGAGCTACGGGCGATCGACGCGAGTTGATCCACATCTCCACCAACACAGCGACTGGGCCGACGAGGAACAACGCATACAGCGGAGCGTAGATGCTCTGATCCAGCCGGAGGCCCATCTCAACCGCTGCCACCAGAAAAGCCACCACGCATTGACCGCGTATAGAGCGAACCGTAGTCTTCGGGTCTGTAATCATGAAGAAAATGAACAGTTGATACTCAGGCCCAGTTACTGGAGAGACCTCCGATTGCCAGGGATCGCCCACAATCCACGAGCGCAACAACGCGAACGCAAGAAATGAAACAACATACACCGCACAGATGTGAAAGCGCTTGAGCCGCCATATAATCACCGACCCAAGCGACCAGATCACAAGCATCGCCCACAGACTATTGCCCCACTGAATGCTCAAAGCCGTAACCGACTCCGCCGCAAAAAAGAGCATCACGCAGATACCGAAGTTAGACGGATTCCAGATGTGGCGGTTCTTCACGCGAAGCACATACTTCGAGGTAATCGAGATGACAGCACACAACGCATACGGCCAGAACGCCGGCGAACGCAGCAAAATCCCAACGCTAATACCGGTGATATAGGCACTCGCTATGTGCGGCCATTTGCCCGTCATCGTGCGACCAAGGATCAGTTCAGTCGCAATACTACAGCTGATAGCAAGTAGTGTCTTCGTCCAACTCTCCAAAATGCCGAAAGAGAAATGTCCCAGCAGAAGAATTACCGTGATGAAGATCGGCGGGATAAAGCGATTCTCCATCGTAAAGAAGCGCCTCGCCCACGAATCGCGTGCCGTTGAGACCGACGGACTGATCGCAGTTGGAGTGCTCATGAGGGTTCCTTCACTTTGAGAATCTGATCGGCAGAGACGTTCTTCAGCGACTGGATTCTACCAGAAGGCCAACGGATGACGACTTCGTCGATCGCTGTAGATCTCCCCAGCCCAAAGTGCAGGCGTCGGTCATTCTCTGCCGCGAATCCACTGCCTCCAGAGACCTGCTGCATCTGCTCCTGCCCATTCCACTTCACCGCCACCTGCGCTCCAATCGCGCTACGGTTGCTCTTCGTACCTTCAAGGTCGAAGCCGATCCAATGGTTCTCCGGCGTCACTGTATTTTTGTAGAGCAGCAAGCGCCCACGCTGGTTCGCTACGATCACGTCGAGCGCCCCATGATTCCAGAGGTCCGCCATGGCAACCGCCCGTCCATCCTCCGTATCCGTTACGCCAACCATCTGCGCCACGTCCACAAACTTGCCCGCGCCATCATTCAGCCATACATGCTTCTGCTGATAACCCGAAAGGCTGCGACCCTCCATGGCGGGCCAGTCCTTTGCATCTCCAATAATGGACGAATTGCCTCCGGCAACCTTGGCAAAGTCATACCAGTAGTTCCGTTTTCGATCGAGCGAAACATAGCCATCCGTGAGGTAAAGATCAAGCGCGCCATCGTTGTTCAGATCGCCAAACTGCGCGCCAAAGCTCCACCCCCCCAGCTCGACGCCCATATCGCGCGCCAGATTCTCATACTTGATCTGATCGCCCGATGTCCCCTCTTTTGGCACCCACAGATTGTTTCCCTGAATCAAAACGCCGTCTTCAGAGATATTCGATACATAAACCGAAAGCTTGCCTTGATTGAACACATCTCCAAACGCAACATTCATCCCACTCTTCGGCGCAAATCCCACACCCGCGCTCTCGCCTGACTCATGGAAGCGCTTGCCATCATTCATATACAGCTCGGATACGCCATAATCATTAGCGACAAACAAATCAGGGTGCCCCGTCCCGCGCAGATCCGCAGCGGCCGATGCCAGCGCCCATCGACGACTATCGATGCCCACCTTTGCGCTGACCTCTTCAAACCGCCCGTTGCCAAGATTGTGGAACAGGTATTTGCGGCCGCCATTCTTGGCATACTCAAAGCTGTCCGGCATCATGCGCGTGTTCGCCAGATGCCAGAGATCGACGTATTCTGGATAGTATCCGCCAACAAACAAATCCAGCAGCCCATCGCCGTCATAGTCGAACCACACTGCCGTATTGGCATTGATCCATGCAGGCAATGCAGCCTCATCGCTCACTCGGCGAAAGCCATGCCCATGCTCATTGTGATATAGCTCAGGCCGCCCCCACTTGATCAGGAACAGATCCTCATAGCCGTCATTGTCGTAGTCGCCCCAGACCGCGCCCATCGACACGCCCGTCCCCGCCTGGTTGACGTCGGACACTCCCAGATCAGTTGCCACATCCTTGAAGGTGCCGTCGTGCATATTTCGATACAGATGATTCTGGCTACCGATGGCGCTGTTGGTGACATACAGGTCAGGCCAGCCATCGCGGTCGAAATCCACCACCGACACTGAAGCTCCCATCGAAGCGACCTCCGGCATAATGTGCGCCAGCTTCGCATCCAACACCGGAGCCTGATGGACAAAATCGATACCCGCAGCATGCGACACCTCTTGCAGATAGAAGCCATGCCGCGCCAGCGAAGTCTGCGCATCCAACGTCGTCTGACGATCCGCCTGCCGTCGTGCAAACCTCTTCTTCAAAACCATCGGAGTTGCCAATAGCCCAGCGAAAAAGATCGCAAGAATAATACGAAGTTTGGTGCTGCGTGTCATCGTCCGTCTCCAGCGTGCAATGCATTGCGGAAGCCTTCGGAATCGACGTAGCGTGTCTGATAGGTAAGCCAGTCCTGCATGTGGTGCTGATACATCCAATCATCCTCCAGACTCGTGGGCGGCCCGTCATAGTTCCGTCGAGCATGGTGCGGATACGGCATCACCGTCTGCGAATACGCAGAGTTGTAATCGCCATCCTTGATCCATCCATCTCCCGCAAGCACATAATCGCGCACCCATCCCGCAGGCGGAGGAGCCGGTGCCGCAAACCGCAACGACATCTCATCTCCCGCGTTCATAATGACGTACCGATCATCCGCACTCGCCAGCAACGCTCGCACATCGCCAAACCGCGTATAGAACCCCGAAAGATCGCGCCACACCTCAGAGGTGCTCGCCAAATGATCGTAGTCCGGAATCTCCGGCGAGGAAGCATTCGCCTGATGAATGGCGGAAAATCCCCGATAGTGCAGATCAGCCACCGCAGGTGTCAGCCGATTGATCTTGAGCTGCGCCATCGGCAGACCTTGAGCCCACTCGATCGAGTCCCAGTAGATCTCAAGATTCGTACGAAGCCGCAGCCGGTGAGGCGCACCAGGCTGAAATACATCCGTAAGATCGGTCATGCAAATCTTCTTCCGGCCAGCAGGGAAGCCAAGATTGGGCCGCACAACCCGCCATCCCCCACGCCCGTCTGCGATCTCCATGCTCAACCAGTGCGGCAGTTCATGCTTTCCTTGACCCATCGCCACATTCACCGTCGAATCCGATGGATGCAGCCAGCCCTTCGCAATCAACCACAGTGGCCCATGCTCCGGGATATGCTCCCCAAGATCGACCTCGACATAATGATCGCGCGTTACCCCCTGATACTGCCCGCGGCCAAAGTTATCCAGATATCTCCCGTCAAGCGTGCGAAGAATGTCCGTCACATCGTTGCCGTTGTCATCAACTGCTCGCACAATCGGTTGAGGCTCGCCAACTGCTGTTACCGCCTGCTTCACCGCGGGCACGTCATAGCGCTCGTCGGTAAACACCTCGGTCCCCACTGGATGATCCACCGTCATCAACGCCATAGAGTCATAGTAGTAAGTCTCCCAAAGCTCCCCTGTTACACGTAGATCGTAGAATCCATCACGTTGCTTAAGCTCATCCCGGCTAATCTTGTACCACTCTTCGGTTGCCGCAATATCTGCCGTTCCCAGTGCATTGATTCGCAATCCAATCGCCGAGCCCCAAGGCACCGAATCCTTTACGAATGCCATCCTGTCGCCATTCCACGCAAACAGGAACGGACACGACCCCTTCAGCCGTTGCTCCGTCACTATCTGTTGATCCGCCTTCAATCCAAACTCCGCGCGCACCGACCCGTTCGGCCACACAATACGTGCAACATCGACGTCCGTCTGTGTGCCGAGACCAAAGTGCAAAGCCGGTCCCGTCATAGACTGCTTCTGTAATAGCAGTCCCGAACGAATCTCAATCTCCCCGCCGATTCCGAACGAATTGATACGCTGATCGCCCGTCGCCTGTCGCGCCCGCGGTCGAATCGTCTGCCAGTGATACTCCTTCGTCCCATGATTGCGAGCAACCATCGCACTTCCATCCGCACTCAGCCCCAGCAAATCGAGACGCCCGTTCCCCAACAGATCAACCGCATCGAACACAGTCGCTGGTCCCTGCGTTCCACTCATCGGATGAAACGCCCCCGCCTCATCCTGCAACCAGATCGTCGCCCCTGCCGCTCCACCGACAGGCAGCATAACAAAATCGACCGCGCCATTATTATCGACATCCGCAACCCGCAACCGCACCTCACCAACAGATGGCGTAGAAAGTCGAGCAAGCTCCCGCTCTATCCACGTTCCATCTCGATAGGACAACTCAACAATCTGCCCATCCTCACCAAGCGCCTCCAAACGAAGCAAGCTATCAGGATTCGTATCGCCCACCGCAATCGCTCGAACACCCACCAGCGTCTCCGGCAGCTTCGAATTAGCAAACTTCCCAGCCCGCTGATTCAGAAACACTCTTAGCCGGCCGGCCCCATCAATCATCGCTGCATCCGGATTGCCATCCCCATTCAAATCGGCCCACACAAACTGACGAATCCCCGCAACCCCAACAAACGGATGAATCGGCGTAAAGGTTCCATCGCCGTTATTACGCAGCACCGTCGGCTCACCGCTCTTCGCGCCCAACACTACATCCAGATCGCCATCAGCCTCTACATCAATCGCCCAAGCGCCGGTATACGCCGCATCGGTAATCGTCTTAGGCAGCTTCATCGCCGCAGTCACATCGCTAAAGCTCTCCGGACTATCCTGTCGAAACAGACGAACCCCTCCAGTCCCGGCGAACAACAAATCTGTTTTAAAGTCATAGTTGTAATCGAACGCAAGCACTCCCTCCGGCGAAGGACCCTGGCCAGACGCCCCACCCGGAAACGCCATATCTGCCCCATTTGCAAGATGCACATGATGTCCATCTGCTACCGCAACTATAGGTAGATCCGCCCCATTCAACTCAATCGCCCCGATCCAACCACACCTCTGCGTATCTCCGGGCTGGACAGGCTGGTTCGCAAAGCTCATCGCCGCATCCATCGGCGCCGGATGCGACGGCGGATTCTGCAATCGCAGGAAGCGAGTCATCGGCTCAGCCTCCTCGCCCGGCTGCGCCGCAATCTCCGCAAGATTTGCGCGGAACCCAGGCTCGCGCATCAGAACGTTACGCAGAAAAGTCGACCGAGTCGCCGCCGTCCTGTGCTCCGGCGAGGCTGCCGCAGCCTGCAACTCGGCGAACTGTTGCTGCACCTCCGGTGACCAGCCCTGTGAGTGCTCCGCCACACGAGCAATCGCCGCGTGCAGCGTCTCCATATCGCCCCGTTTGGCAGAGACGCGGCACAGATCCACCAGCGCTGCCATATTATCCGACTGCACCTTCAGGATCTGCTCTATCAGCGCCTGCACCTCGGCATCGCTATTCGCATCCCCCTGCCGTTCCACCTCGGTTGCCAGTCGATAGACAGCTCGCAGGTTCTGCGGATTCTGCTTCGTCGCCTCCCGCAGATCGTCAATGGCGGCCGCCGAATTACCGCGTGCTCCCTCCAGAACCCCCAGCAGATAATCGATCCGGTCATCCTTAGGCGCAAGCTCATGCGCCCGCTTCAATCGCTCTGCCGCTGCATCAAAACTTCGTTGCCGAAGCGCGAGCACACCCCAGTTCACCCACACGGCAGGCTCTCCCGGAACCAGCGCCGAGGCGTGTGACAGCCTGTCTTCAGCGCGTACATCGTCGCCGACCTGCAACCCCGCAAGCCCGGTATAAAACTCCGAAACAAACTCGGCATACACCTTGGAGCCTGTCGCCGGTAGTCGGTCCCGCGACCGGCAGCCCACCGTCATCAGCGCACACGCGCAGAAAAGCAACGAAGCTCCCATTCGCCATCGCGACGGGGACCTGTAGAGCGAACGCCGCACCACAGCAGGTCGGCACCGGCTTTGATCTGATTCTGTTTGAACGGAGTAGCGCTTCATCCTTCTGACATCCTAGCCTCGTCGGACCAGCTTTGGCGCGCGTCATGTCCCCGAAGGCAAACCGTCGACACCTGAGCCACACCATAATTTAGCTAGACCATTAGATTTATATATATCTACATCGTAAGATTGATAGCCACTGGAGAGTCCCGCCGCTATGATCGCAAGGAATCAAAATGTAGCTTGAGCCTGTTCCTCACGTTGATCTGCGCATGCGGCAAGGCTCGCATCGCTGCTCATCGTCAGCTTTCCAGCGGCTGCACGACACATGAGGCGGAAAAGTTGGCATTGAACGAAAAACGCAAGACGATGATCTCGAATGTGCTGGTGCGGCTTCGCCCGTTTCTGCTCATCGCGGTACTGATTGCGATCTGGCAGATCGCCATCGCGCGTCATCCTGGACAACTTCTACCCGGTCCATGGGGAGTTGTTGGCGGCATCGTCGACTTGATGCGCCACGGCTTACTCCTGAAATATATCGTCGCCTCGTTATTCCGCGTCACCTGGGGCTTCGGCCTTGCAGTCGTCACCGCGATTCCCCTCGGCATGGTCATCGGTTGGTACAGCCGAGCGGAGATGGCCCTCAATCCTCTCATCCAGATCCTGCGCCCCATCTCTCCTCTCGCCTGGATCCCCATCACGATCCTCTGGTTCGGTGTCGGCGATCTCTCCGCCATCTTCCTCATCTTTCTCGGCAGTTTCTTCCCTTTGCTCCTCACCGCGATGAATTCGGTGCGCGGCGTCCCAGCCGTCTACGTCAACGCCGGAAGAAACTTCGGCCTGCGCCCCGCCGATCTTTTCGTCCGCATCCTCTACCCGGCGGCTGTGCCGCAACTTATCATCGGCCTGCGGATCACCCTGGGCATCGCATGGCTCGTCGTCGTTGCCGCTGAGATGATCGCCGTCAACTCCGGCCTCGGCTTCCTCATCGTGGATGCCCGAAACGCCGGCAATCGCTACGATCTCGTCGTCGCAGGCATGGTCATCATCGGCATCATTGGTCTCCTGTTGGACATGGGCATCAGGTCACTCGAACGAGTCAAATCGTTTCGGTGGAGTTACTCGGAGGATTAGTGTGGTATCGATGGAACCAAGCGTAACTGCGCCAGCAACCAAATCGTCTCTGCAAGCCGAAAACGTCGGCATGATCTTCGATCGCGACGGCAAGCAGACCAGCGTCCTCGAAGACATCAACCTCGAGGTCGGTCAGGGCGAGTTCCTCTGCCTCCTCGGTCCCTCCGGCTGCGGCAAATCGACCCTCCTGAACATCATGGCCGGCTTTCTCTCTCCTACCCGCGGTAATGTAAAAGTCGCTGGCGAGATTGTGCACGGTCCCGACCCGCGCCGCATCTTTGTCTTCCAGGAGCGCGGCGTCTTCCCCTGGCTCACCGTCGAAGGCAACATAGGCTTCGGCATCGCCAACCTGCCCCGCAAAGAGCGCGAAGATCGCATCACCCATTACATCCAGATGGTTGGCCTCAAAGGTTTCGAAAAGTCCTATCCATCCGCTCTCTCCGGCGGCATGAAGCAGCGCCTCGAAGTAGCCCGCGCCCTTGCCGTCAATCCAGATATGCTCCTGCTCGACGAGCCCTTCGGCGCTCTCGACTCAATCACCCGCCTCACCATGCGCAAAGAGCTCCTCCGCATCTGGGATGCAGAACGCAAGACCATCATCTTCGTCACCCACGACATCGACGAAGCCGTCCAGCTGGCCGACCGCGTCGTCGTCATGAGCGCCCGTCCCGCGACCATCCAGCAGATCGTCACCATCGACATCCCGCACCCCCGCGACATCAGCTCACCCCGCTATCTCGAGCTGCGCGACGGCATCTTCCAGCAGATCGGACTGGCTCACCACATATGAACTCCCTCGCTACACCAGCCCGTTGGGAACGGTTTGTCCTGCCGCTCCTCGCGCTCGTCATCGCCTTCGCGTTCTGGCACGTATCCGTCCGCTGGTCCGGCACCAAGGTCTTTCCGTCACCGCTCGAGGTAGAGAAAGGCATGGTGGAGCTCATCCACAAGCACGTTCTCTGGAACGACATCGTCGACTCCCTGCGCCGTGTCGCCTTGGGCTTCGGCACCGCCGCAATCTTAGGCATTCCCCTCGGCCTCATCCTCGGCTGGTACCCCGCAATCAATCAGGTCGTCAATCCCCTCATCCAGATCCTCCGCCCCATCAGTCCACTCGCCTGGATCCCCGTCACCATCCTCCTCTTCGGCGTCGGCGACCACGCAGCCACCTCTCTCATCTTTCTTGGCGCCTTCTTTCCCATCACCGTCGCCTGCGTCGATGGCGTCGCCAACGTCCCCTCGGTCTATCGTCGAGCCGGACGCAACTTCGGCCTCAAGCCTACGCAACTGCTCGCTCGCGTCGTCTTTCCCGCAGCCCTGCCCCAGATCATCGTGGGCCTGCGCATCGCACTCGGCATCTCCTGGCTGGTTGTCGTCGCCGCCGAGATGGTCGCCGTCGACTCCGGCCTCGGTTATCTTGTCATCGACTCCCGCAACTCCGGCAAGCGCTACGATCTCGTCGTCGCCGCCATGCTCCTGATCGGCATCATCGGCCTCGTCCTCGATCTACTCTTCCGCTCGGTGGAACAATTCAAATCCGTTCGCTGGGGCTTCCGTCATGACGCTTAGGACCAAAGTCATCCTCTACACGACCTGCTGGGTCGCCCTCATCTCCATCCTGCACGCCTCGTTGAACGTGAACTGGGCAGCCGTCCTGAACGACTACCAGCCGCTCGCAAAACGCAAAATCACCGTCGCCTACATCCCCGTTACCTGCCAGCTCACCTGCCCCGTCACCGACTACATCTCGAAGGTCTCCGACAAAGGTGAGCTCTTTCTCCCCCGGATGTTCCAGGGCTTCCCGGAGATCAAAGAGGCCCTCATCTCCAACAAGGTACAGGCTGCCTTCATCGTTGCTCCTCTCGCCATCGCTCTCGCATCGCAAGGCGTCCCCATCAAGGTCGTCTATCTCGGCCACCGATACGGTAGCGCGATGGTCGTACGCAAGAACGGCCCCATCAAAACCTTCGCCGATCTCCGCGGCCGCACCATCGCCATCCCAAGCCGCTTCTCCGACGAGCGTCTCATCGTCTTCCGCGCCATGAAGATCTGGGGCCTCAAACCCACCGACATCAAGATGGTCGAGATGGCTCCTCCCGACGTCTCCGGTGCTCTCGCCGCCGGCGCCATCGACGGCTTCGTCATGGGCGAACCCTTTCCGTCGCAAGCCGAGATGGGTGGCTACGGTCGCGTCCTCTTTCAAGCCCGTGACTACTGGCCCGATTACATGTCCTGCATCCTCGTCGTGCGCCAGGACCTCATCGACAAGCGCCCCGATGTCGTCCAGACACTCGTCGACGGCATCGCCCGCTCCGGCCTCTGGCTCGATCAAGGCAAACCTCACCGCGAAGACGCCGCAGACTTCGTAGGCCGCTTCTACTACAACCAGAAACCCGCGCTCCTCCGCTGGGCCCTGACTAAGCCGATGGATCGTGTTACCTACAGTCCACTCGCTCCGCGTAAAGCAGACTTCGACATGGTCCGCGACCTCATGATCGAGACCGGCGTCCTCAAGAAAAAGATGGAATTCAGCGACTACACCGACACCAGATTTTCCGACGGGGCCAACCAGCAGACCCCCTGGAGATACGAACCCGGCATCGCCGCCGCAAAGTAAGGAGAAGACACGTGATCCGCAGAAAATTCCTCGGCCTGATGACTCTAGCTGGCGCCAGCAGTCTGGCAACCCTCAAAGCAGCAGCCGCTCATGAGAAGAAAACCGTCACCTACAAAGTAACCGGCTTCACCTGCATTACCTGCGCCGTCGGCCTCGAAACCCTGCTCCAACGCGAGAAGGGAATCATCGCCGCAAAGGCAAGCTACCCTGACGCAATCGCCACCGTGACCTACGATCCCAAATCAATCTCCGAAGCATCCATCGTCGAAGCAATCGAAAGCATGGGCTTCCACGCACAAACGCTCCAATCTTCTTGAGATCGGTTCGCTGGCCGGAAAATATGATCGCGCCTACAATCGAATCCTCACCGACGAATCAGCGATCACACGATGCATAGCGCAAACGATTCCAACTTGAATACGAATCCGGACCAACACGATGTCACAGTGATCGGTGGCGGGCTCGCGGGAATTGCTGCATCGATTCACCTCGCAAGAGCCGGCCTGCGCGTGCTGTGTATTGAAGGAGACGCTCCGAGCGGTGATGAGGTAGGTGAATCCTTGGACTGGTCCGCGCCCGCGCTGCTCGAAGCTCTTGGGCTCCCAATGGAAACCCTGATTGCCCAGGGAAACGCAACCTACAAACGCCATGTCATCCTAAAGCTGCAGGACGGCTCCGAGCAGCACTACGAACCCTCCGCATGGTTAGAGCGAGCACCCTTTCACGTCGATCTGCGCACCCTCCATGTTGACCGATCGACACTGGCAAAATCACTACGCGAGATCGCCCTTCAACACGGAGTCAAAATCCTCACCGATAAAGTCGTGGACATCGAAAAGCGCGGCAGAGAGGTTGTTGCTCTAACGACGCACCAGGGGCTCCAGATCAGGTCTCCTTGGTTCATCGACGCCTCAGGTGGAACAGCGCGCTTGTTCCCAAGAGCATTCGATCTTCCCGTAGATGAGTATGGTCCAAACAAAGTTGCCATATGGAGCTACTTCACCGTGCCCGAGTCCATCGAGGGCACCACACTCTACGCAACTGTCCCCAGAAGGACCTACATGGATTGGGTCTGGCAGATTCCCATCCACGCAAACACTGTTAGTGTCGGCTATGTGACCACTGGTGACGCAATCAAGCATATGCGTCAAAGCGGCCTCACAGTGTGCGACATCTATGAATCGCAGCTCAGCCGCTTTCCTCCACTTCAAAAACTATTTCTGAACAAGAAGCCGATCTCTCCCCGGGTAACGTCATTCCGGTGTCGCGTACATCGCAAAGTATCGGGCCCCAACTGGCTTGTGGTGGGAGAAGCTGCATCGATGGTCGATCCTATGACGTCGAACGGCGTTACCTCCGCCATGAGGCACGCTGTCGAAGCGTCCCATCTGATCGCGAAATATCGCCGCCGCAGACGACTCCCTTATCTGGCAACGACACTCTACAGTTGGCGAGTCCGAAGCATGGCAAGTTTCTTCAACGTAGGCATAGAAAAGGTCATGTATGACTGGCCAATTCGTGAGCAGATTGGCCCGCTTACGGCAGGTGACATGTACACAATTCCAGCCTGGTTGATGAATCTCCTTTACACGCGCATCAATCCGACCGGTCTGGTAGGCACTGCCCTCTTCGGCCTCGTGCTTGCATCGCTCCGGTCTGCATCGCGAATCGTATCCTGGCTCTGCCGCCGATTCGCCTCTTCCCCTTCAGCCGCAGTCTCGCCCGTCTCCTGAGTCCTTGGAAAATCCTATGCATGTAGAGTGTTGTGGCTCCGGCGATCCGATCCTGTTCATTCACGGTATGCCCACCAATGGCAGACTGTGGAGAGCCGTGACCGACGAGCTTCGCGAGCGATACACCTGCTTCACTATTGATCTTCCGGGCCTTGGCAAATCGCCGAAAGAACAGTATGGCCCCCACTATTTTCAGAGATTAGCCAGTCAGATCGACGCGCTTCGCATTGAGAACAAGATCGAAAAATGGCACGTTGTCGGACATGATGCGGGTTCAGCTATCACCGTGCACTACGCGCACTACTTCCAGCAGCACCTGGATTGCATGGCGCTCCTCTCGCCTGCTTTCTTTCCCGAACTGCGTCCCTACTACCTAATCGAACCGCTACGTAAGCGCATTCTCGGCGAGCTGCTTGCCCCATTGATTTGCGTTGCCTTCTGGCAGATAGCGATGCATCGCGCTCTTGAAGTAAGTAAAACGGATCGAGAGGTCTTCAACGATTTCTATAAACCCTTCTCAGGCATCACCGGACCATGGAAGTTCATGCAGGTCCTCCGTTGGGGAAAGCCGGAAGAGATGCTGGCACAGGTTCCAGAGTTCCTGCATGAACTACTCATTCCCACGCTGATCTTTCACGGCTCCGAAGATCCCGCGATTCCCGAGACGTTTGCTCGCCGCGCATCCTCACTGATTCCGAACTCAAGAATGATGATCCTGGATTCAGGACACTTTATCCCTTTGAGCCAACCCAGGTCGGTGGCGGCCAGTCTGGCGGCACTCTTCGAAAGTCGATCTGCTCAGGTAACCGGTTTGCCGATCACATAGCCAGCTATCTCAGACAAGTACTGATCTATTGCGAAGCCTTTTCTATCGACGCTTCCTCATTCGTGCGTCGACGCAGAAATGCCTCAAACTTGTCAGGACTAAGCGGCTTGCCAAGCAGAAATCCTTGTACCTGATCGCAACCCATATCCTTTAGCTTTTTCAGTTGAGACACGGTCTCAACGCCCTCTGCTACGACCGTCATATGCAAGGAATGAGCTAGTGCGATGATCGCCGAAACGATAGCCTCACCCTCTTCTCCGTCTCCGTCAAGAGCGCTGATAAAGAGACGATCGATCTTCAACTCTTTCACGCGAAACTGGCGAAGGTAAGCCATGCTGGAGTAGCCGGTTCCGAAGTCATCCAACGCAATATCAAACCCAGCCTGTTCAAACTGCCGAATGACCTCGCCTGCCAGAGCAGGCTCGCGCATCGCAACCGTCTCTGTCACCTCGAACATAATCCATTGCGGTTCAATTCCTGCTTTACGGATGATGTCCGCCACCCGTTCCGCATAGCGGTCCTGTCGTAGTTGCTCCGGCGATAAGTTGATTGCAACTTTGAATGGCGGCAATCCAAGCGCTGTCCACACCTTCATCTGTCGACAGACCTCGCCGATTACCCACTCAGAGATTTGTGCGATCTGTCCTGTCTGTTCGGCCGTGGCAATAAACTCCAGCGGAGAAAGCTCCCCCATCTCTGGATGGGTCCATCGAATCAGTGCCTCGGCCCCGATGAAATGATTATGCAACCCACCAAACTTCGCCTGGAAGACAAGGGAAAACTGGTTCTTGCCAAGGGCTTCGGCAAGGCCGTGATAAATCTGAAGTACCTTGGCAGCGGCATCCTTCATTGCAGGATCGAAAAAACGGTAGCTGTTTCGCCCGTTCTGCTTAGCGGCGTACATTGCGGTATCGGCGTTGTTGAGAAGCGCCGATACCGAACTCCCATCGATCGGATACGTTGCGATCCCCACAGAAGCGGTGATGCGCAAGGTCATATTCTGGACTATGAAGTCCTTTCGCAGCCGGTCGAGAATCGACGTGGCAATAGACGCGGCCTCTTTGGGTTGACCCAGCCCATTGAGGAGAACGACAAACTCATCGCCTCCCAGTCGAGCCACAAAGTCTCCCGATCGCACGTGTGCTGTCAACTCGCGGGCGAATGCTTTCAGCAGCTCGTCTCCCGCTGCATGCCCCAGAAAATCATTAACGTTTTTGAACTCCTCGAGGTCCAGATACATCACGCTGAATGGACGTCCGTCCCGTGCTGCCTGTAGGAGCCGCTCTTCGGTCTTCTCGATAAATGCGTTGCGATTCGGAATGCCCGTCAATGCATCGACTGAAGCAAGAATTTTGAGTCGTTTATTGGCATCCTCCAGCGATAAGTGAGACCGAAGCAGCAACAAATCAAATCTGGTATCCAGCGTCGAAAGCACCAGAGTCATGATGAGCCCGCATAAGGAAAAGGCAGGCAAAATAAGCATGAAGGAGCTTTGGCTGATGCCGTTTGGCATATGGCAGACCGCGCCCGGAGGAAATATCGCAGCACTCATACCGACGTAGTGCATTCCGGCAATGGCGAGCCCCATCGCTATACTCATACCGCAACGTTTTAAAATGATCTGCCGCTGATGCTGGAATTTGACCGCGATCCATAAGGCCATCCAGGAGAAGACGAACGCAATGAAAAGCGAAAGAATGACCAGCAAAGGCCGGTAGTGAATTGCTGGATGCACGCGCATCGCTGCCATGCCCGTGTAATGCATCGCAGCAATGCCTGTCCCCATCAGCAAGCCGCCAAGAAAGAGATAGCAGGTGGTCAAACTATTCCGCGTCGTCACATGAAGTGCAAAATAGGAGATGCAGATCCCGATGAGAAGAGAAGCCCCAGTCAACCAGGGATCATATTCCATTTGCATCGGCATCTGTAGGGCGAGCATTCCGATGAAATGCATCGACCAGATGCCCATCCCCATCGCCGCCGCGCCGCCAAGAAGCCAATAAAATCTTTTCTTTCCAGAGACATCGATAAGCCGAATGCGTGCAACCAGATCTAAAGTGGCGTAAGACGCTAAGGTAGCAACGATGAGGGATAGCACGACGAGGTAGGGATTATATCTGCCGTGCATTTAGAGGGTCGCTTCTTCTCGACGATGAGATCGCATGTATATACACATCATGCAGAATAGCTTTGCAGAATTGCGAACTACAGACATCTCCGAAAATTGGTGCACAGAACGTCCACCCTTGCGCAGGTTATGCAATGCTACGCAGGTGAAAAGATCACTAGAGCTGATGAGGGCGGAACATCTGTAAACACGTGACGAAAGCCTGCAAACACTCTTTAGAATACATCAAAAGTAACACGAAAAAGTTTAGTGTCAACGAGCCATCCGATCGGATAATTCAGTAAATATGTTCCACAAGCAATCCCCTGCGTGATAAACGGTCACAATCAACAGCCCGTCTATGTCATCTAGGCCACATAGTGACGGGCCTATCGTTAATATTAGGCTGGACACATATATTCCAGGATCGGCGGAAGCCATTAAACGCTGAACCGTTGGATGTGGACACTGTCCGCAGAAAACTCTTCCCCAACGTCTATACTTCTCCGTCAAAGCATCTTTTCAAAATGCGCGTCCTCACAGCCCAACGATGAAAGTAACCGCCGAAATGATTCGTATCTCCCTTCAGGTTCTTTGCGCGGTTCTTTTTCTGACCGTCGTCGGTGAAACCCAAACTATAGTCACCCCTGAATCCACAGCCTGGCATGACGGAGGCTTCCACATCGACGCGAAGGGTGTCGTCGGCCGGTCCACAATCGTTCTGGGGCAACCCAACATGCTCTCGAGCCAGGCCATGCCGCTCGGCAACGGTCGCCTTGGTGTTGCTCTATGGTCGGCAAACGGACTCACCGTCCAGCTCAATCGCATCGACACCCTCCCCAACCGTCTCTCGCCGGGCCAGCTCAGCATTCCCGGGCTCGCCAAGCTGACGCAAGCCCCCGACTACAGCGGTAAGCTCGACCTCTACAACGGGGAGTTCGTTGAACAAGGCGGCGGCATGACCGCAACCGCCTACGTCCAGCCTGACGCGGACCAGCTCATCATCGATGTCACCGGTGCGGACCCGCACCACCCACAAACTGTCGAACTCTCCCTCTGGCCGCCACGCAACCCCAAAGCCAGCGTCTCAGGCAAGACAGGGATCCTAGCCGAAAGCTGGCTCGATAACATCGACCCTGGTGCCTCAGGCAGGCGCTTCGGCTCGCTCTCCGCCCTCTCTGCCGAAGGCCGCAACGTCTCCGTCAGCGTAAAGGATCAGCACACCATCCTCCTCTCCGTTCTCCCGAACCCCGACGGTGACTTCCGAGTTCTCATCGCCGGGCCTCACTACGAGGGCAGGGAAGCAGTTCAGCAGATCGCCCAGCAGACACTCGCCCACTCGGACGCCGCAACCCACAAGCTCTGGTGGAACCGATTCTGGCAACATGCCGGCCTCATCAAAGTCAGCTCCCCCGACGGCGCTGGCGACTACATGCAGAATCTTCGCGACATCTACCTCTTCACTGCCGCAGCCGAGAGCGGCACAGAGATCCCGGGTTCTCAGGCTGGTATTGCCGATCTCTTCTCCGCCGTCCGCGACACGCATTTCTGGGACCCAGCGGCTTTCTGGCACTGGAATCTCCGAATGCAGATCGCCGCGAACCTCGGTGCCGGTCTGCCCGAGCTGAACTCGTCCTACTTCAACCTCTACCGCGAGAACCTCGCCAACATCGAGGCCTGGACCAAGCAGCACATGGCCGGACGTCCCGGCATCTGCGTCCCCGAGACCATGCGTTTCAACGGTGTAGGCATTGAGTTCGAACGCTTTCCAGGATCAACCGAACCGACCATCGGTCTCAACTGCGACTCCGGTAAGCCCTACTACAACGCCAGAACTATCTCCACCGGAGCTGAAATCTCGTTCTGGGCCTGGCAGCAATACCTTCAGACCAGCGACCTCGCCTTCCTCCGGCTGAACTACCCCCTCCTCCGTGCCTCAACACGCTTCCTGCTCGCATATGAGCAGAGCGGCCCAGATGGCCTCCGCCACACCACCCCATCGAACTCCCACGAAACCCAATGGGACGTAATCGACCCAACCACCGATCTCCTCGCTCGCCATACCCTCTACACAGAAACCATCGCCGCTGCCAAGCTACTCAATGAGGACGCTGCTCTCGTCTCCACGTTGCAAGCCGAACTCAAAGTCATCCCCGAACTTCCCCGCACCGAGGAAGAGCATCCCAAAACCCTGCTTCCACCCTCCGCCGACTCCCAGGGCCACGACGTCATCGCGGTCTCCTACCTACCCACCGCGGAGAGCCACAACGTCGAAAACATCGGCCTGGAACCTGTCTGGCCCTACGGCCTCATCGGAGACGACTCCCCCGAGACGGATCTAGCCCGCCGCACCTACTTTCACCGCCCCAACCCCACCAATCAGGACTGGAGCTCCGATCCCATCCAGGCCGCAAGGCTCGGACTCGGCACCGAAGTAAGCAGTACCCTCGTCAAGCTGACCGAAACCTATCAAGCCTACGTAAACGGTCTGGCCAGTTGGGGCGGCAACTCCGGCGAGTTCTACAGCGAGCAGTCCGCTGTTGTCGCAACCGCCTTGCAGGAGGCCCTCGTTCAGGACTTCGACGGCGTCATCCGCATCGCCCCAGCCATCCCTCCCGGATGGGACCTCGAAGGCACGGTCTTCGTCCGCGGGAAGACGAAGGTGCACGTGCAGGTTAAGTCAGGAGTAGTCACAACCGCAGGAATCGAGGCCGGCTCAACCCAGTCCCTCACCCTGCGCAATCCCTGGCCTGGCGTCTTTTTCGACATCACCGATGCCGCCACTGGAGCAAAACTAGTACGATCTTCTTCGAAGGCAGAGGTCACCTTCTCGACGCTCAGCGGCCATAGCTATATCATCGACAAGTCGAGCCAATCAGTTCATAAGCCGCGATTCGCCGTCATCACCGGCGAATCGCCAACGAGGTCTAAAAAACTTGGATCGAGGCAGATCGGTCTCGATCCTCGTCACGCACAATAACGCAGCGCAGCAAGAACCCAAGAGCATACAACACAAACGAGATAACGTTTACAGGAGCAAAAAAATGAAGTTTGCACCAACAACGACAGGGACGCTCGGCCTGCTGCTGCTCGCCGGGATCGCCTGCGCACAACAACCCGCAACGCTCAATATCGATCTCAGCAAACCGCTGCATCCCGTCAGCCCGACCCTCTACGGGCTCATGACCGAGGAGATCAACTACTCCTACGACGGAGGCCTCTACGCCGAGATGGTCCGAAACCGGGCTGTTCGTCAGCATGGCTGGGAGGGTCTCGCCAACTGGCGTCTCGTGGAACTCGGCCACTCCGCTGCCTCCCTCGCATTCGATCCCACCACCGGCCCCAGTGACGCGCTCCAATCCAGCCTCAAGCTGGAAGTAAAGCAGGCAGACCCAGCGAATCAGGCCGGCCTCCTCAACAACGGCTGGTGGGGCATGGCCGTCCGTGCTAACACCGAGTACAAAGGATCGTTCTACGCCAAAGCTGACTCGAACGACCTCGGCCCCGTATCCGTCTCCCTGGTCGGCGACAACAGCGGCGATCAACTCGCCGCAGCTACAAGCGCCCCGCTCACCACCGAGTGGAAGCGCTATGACTTCACTCTGAAGACAGGCAACGTAGCAACTTCTGCCGAGAACCATCTCCGCCTCAGCGTCGGCCATCAAGGCACTCTGTGGATCGATCTCGTCTCTCTCTTTCCGCCTACTTACCATGATCGCGCCAACGGCAATCGCCCCGACCTCATGGAAAAGATGGCCGCCATGAAGCCCGCCTTCCTGCGCCTCCCCGGCGGCAACTATCTTGAGGGCGATGACATTCAGGACCGCTACGACTGGAAGAAAACCATCGGCCCCCTCGTCGACCGTCCCACCCACCCCAGCCCATGGAACTACCAGTCCTCCGATGGCATGGGTCTCCTCGAGTTCCTCGAGTGGTGCGAAGACTTGAAGATCCAGCCCGTCCTCGCCGTCTACGCTGGCTACTCCCTCAGGGGTGCTCACATCGAGCCCGGTCCCTATCTCGAGCCCTTCGTCGACGATGCCCTGGACGAGATCGAGTTCGTCAGCGGTGACACCTCAACCAAGTGGGGAGCCGTCCGCGCCAAACTCGGGCACCCCGCACCCTTCCCCCTCACCTACGTCGAGATCGGCAACGAGGATAACTTCGACCGATCCGGAAGCTACGAAGGCCGCTACGCCCAGTTCTACAAGGCGATCAAAGCGAAGTATCCCAGCCTGCAACTCATCGCCACCATGCCGCTCAAGCGCATGAAGCCCGATGTTATCGACGACCACTACTACAAACAGGCCACTGATTTCTTCAAGATGACCGACCACTACGACACCATCGACCGCAACGGCCCGAAGATCTTCGTCGGCGAGTGGGCGACCCGCGAAGGTGCTCCCGCCACCAACCTCGGAGCCGCTCTCGGCGACGCCGCCTGGATGACCGGCATGGAGCGCAACAGCGACCTCATCGTCCTCGCCTCCTACGCTCCCTTGTTCGTCAACGTAAACCCCGGCGGCATGCAGTGGGAGTCCGACCTCATCGGCTACGACGCGCTCACCAGCTACGGTTCGCCCGGCTACTACGCGCAGGCCATGTTCGCGAACCACCTCGGCACCTCGGTCCCCGCATCGTCACTCACCGGCGCTCCTGATCGCGTCTTCTACTCCGTCACCAACGATCCCGCCAAGCACACCGTCGACATCAAACTCGTCAACGCCAACTCAGTCCCGCAGCCCGTGGAGATCCATCTCGACGGCGAGAGCAAGCTGGCAAAGAGCGCCATCCTCATCTCCCTCGAAGGACACACCACAGCCGAAACCAACACCATCGACCATCCCACCCGCATCGTTCCCAAAATGACTGAGATCAAAGTCCCAACCGGCAACCTAACCCACGTAGTCCCGCCTTACTCCATCCAGATCATCGAGCTCAAAACGGAGTAACAGCCAACACCCTCTACATCCCACCCGCCGGGTCCGTCACTAGGGCCCGGCGTTGTATTGCAAGAAACATTTACACTGATCCCGCCGAAGATTCAGTCCTGAGCTGCGCTGTATGAGCAGGGTGAACAGTGCCTATAAGAAATGTTTTGGAAGGGCACGGCTTCAGCCGTGCCGTAAAGAGTTAAAAAGAAGCGGGGCTTTAGCCCCTAAAGGAATATGTGTGCACACTCATCGCCCCATAACCAGAACGTCCCTCAGTTGTGGGCAGATGTTTAGACATATGAAGCAAGCACTACCCCGAACTGCTGCGTATCTCCTGACAGCCGCGCTCTTCGCTCTCGCAGCGCACGCGCAGCAGCCTCAGCCCGAGCCATCCGGCATGGGCAGCAACACCGGCGGAGCACACGCCGCGATACTCGACTCCGAGAACCGTCCCATCACCGCAGGTGGCTTCGTCAAAACCGGCCCCATCATCTTTCAGGACACCGCCGAGCAAGCCGGCCTCACCAAGTGGCATCACATCATGGGAACCCCGGAGAAGACCTACATCATCGAGACCGTAGGCTCCGGCGTCGGCCTCATCGACTACGACAACGACGGCTGGCTCGACATCTATCTCGTCAACGGTTCCACCTTCGACGCGGAGAACGGCAAGGCCACCCCGCCGCACGCCGCGCTCTTCCACAACAACCACGACGGCACCTTCACCGACGTAGCTGCCAAAGCAGGCGTCACCAACGATCGCTGGGGCTTCGCCACCGCCATCGCTGACTACGATAACGACGGCTGGCCCGACATCTTCGTCTCAAACCTCGGCAAGAACCGGCTCTATCACAACAATCACGACGGCACCTTCACCGACGTCGGCGAAAAAGCCGGCATCACCGTCGGCGCCTGGTCCACCGGAGCCACCTGGGGAGACTACGACGGCGACGGCCGCCTCGACCTCTTCGTTCCCGGCTACGTCAAATACGACCTGCACCATCAGCCTCCGAAGACCTGCCAGTTCCGCGGCCAGAACGTCATGTGTGGCCCCCGCGGCCTCCCCGGCGAAGTCGACCATCTCTTCCACAACAACGGAGACGGCACCTTCACCGACGTCAGCGAGAAGGCCGGCGTCGCCGACAAGTCCGCCTACTACGGCCTCGCCTCCCTCTTCATCGACCTCAACGGCGATGGCAAGCCCGACCTCCTCGTCGCCGACGACTCCACCCCCAACTACCTCTATCTCAACAAGGGCAATGGCACCTTCGAGGACGCCAGCTTCGCCTCCGGTTACGCCCTCAACGAAAGCGGCCGCGAGACCGCCTCCATGGGCATAGCCTCCGGCGACTACGCCCACAACGGCCTCATCGACCTCTACAACACCACCTTCTCCGACGACTACAACCCCCTCTACCGCAACGACGGCAACGCCAACTTCACCGACGTAAGCTACCAAATGGGAATCGCCGAACCGACCATCCCCTTCCTCGGCTGGGGAACCGTCTTCCTCGACTACGACAACGACGGCTGGCTCGACCTCTTCGTCGCCAACGGCCACGTCTATCCGCAGGCCGACACCGCCAACTGGGGCACCACCTTCAAACAGCGCGCGCTCCTCTTCCGAAACAACAACGGGAAGTTCGGCCTCGTTCCCGCCGTCGAAGGAACAGCCCTGGCCAAGCTAGCCGTAGCCCGTGGAGTCGCCTTCGGAGACCTCTTCAACGACGGCAAAATCGATCTAGTCGTCAACAACCTCGACGGCACGCCATCCCTCTTCCGCAATGTCGTCAAGATCACCAACCACTGGGTAGCACTCAAGCTCATCGGTGGCCCCAAAAGCCCCAGGGATGCCGTCGGCGCAACCGTATACGTCACCGCCAACGGCTTCCGTCAACGCGGCGATGTCATCAGCGGCGGCAGCTTCGCCTCCACCTCTGATCCCCGCCTCCACTTCGGCCTAGGCCCCGCAACCCACATCGACAAGATCGAAATCCAGTGGCCCAGCGGCACCAAAGAAACCGTCACCCTCCCCGGCATCGACGCCATCTACACCGTCACCGAAGGCAACGGAGTAACCCCATCCCCGGACAAAAAGTAAGCCTACGGCATCTTCACACAGAGAGAGTGATGTCCGAATAGGTGGATTCAAGTTCCAAGTGCAACACCTAGTAGGGGCGGGTGAGGCCGGCGGCGCGTTTGATCTCGTTGATGCGGTTGAAGTGGTACTGGAAGTAGAGGTCGCCGAAGAAGAAGGTCATGATAGGGCCGAGCGTGAGACCGACGGGCTCGGCGGTATTGAAGTGCCGTTCGAGGGAGCTGCGCATGACGAAGCGGTAGACGATCATCAGGACCAGGACTGCAAGCGAGACGAGCAAGGATAGGCCAGCCAGGGGCGCGGCCACGTGATTCGCGAGACGGTAGCTCATGGGAAAGGCTATACGCCCAAAGGAGCAGACCAAATTGAGAATCCAGAAGCCAAGGAAGATGAGGTAGTACGTAAGCGCCTTGGTGTCGGGCTGGACTTTCTTGATCCATAACGCCTGAATGAGGTCCCAGATAATCATGAAGAGGCCGCAGGTGAAGATGCCGATGAGCAGGACGAGCGCCCAGTGCAGGTTGGGTGGGTCAGGATACTGGGTGGTGGGCGCTGCGTAGGCGGCGGTGGGGACTGCGGCTGGGGCGACGGCGATGGTGCCGACGACCTGCGCGACGGGAAGCCACTCGGTGGTGCCTTCGGCGCGGGCGAGGTCGGTGAGGAGGATATTGCCGGTGCCGACGTAGCGCTGGACGTCGGAGAGAGAATAGGGGCCGAACTCCTGGCCATCGCGCGAGATCGTATAGGTCAAGACTTTCTCCTGAAGGGGATTAGGTTAGCTGGACTCCGTCATCGTCTGCGGTGACGGTACAGGCTTCTACGATAGCCCAAATCCAACTGATGAGCGATGCATAAAAACAGGTGCAGAGGGTGATGCAGAGCTGGATGACGGCCTTCTTGTTGTAACCGGCGTAGAAGTTGTGGGCGCCAAAGGCTCCGAAGAAGACGGCGAGGAGGACGAAGACGACGCGGCTCTTAGGCCGGATGTAGCTGATGTCGGCGTAGGGGTTGGCGGGAGGCATGGCGTAGGGTTGGTACGCGAGGAGCGGTGGAGGTGGTGGAGCGGAGCTGCCTGCGGGAAGGGGTGGGGGTGGAGCGACTGCGGGAAGCTGAGGTGTTTCTGGTGTGGCGGAAGAGCCGAAGTTGTAGATGCTATTGCTGACAGCGGGCGGGGATGGGGTGAGGTCGGTGGGGGTGACGCTGATGGGAGCTTCTTCGGCGGGGGCGGCGGTGCAGCCGAAGATGGTGCAGCCGCCGTTCTCGGCGAAGCAATCGGCGTGGTGCGGGGTTCCGCAGGCGGGGCAGCGGTGGACTGCGTCTTCCGGTTCGAAGGGGGAGCGGCAGTAGGGGCAGATGGTTTCGCTCACCGCTGTTTCTCCTGGTAGCGGAAGCCGTAGCGGCCGATGCGGAGGTCGTCGCCGGTCTGGAGGACGCGGGGGGCACGCAGGGGAGTGGCTCCGATGTAGACGGGGCCGTTGGGGATGACGTGGATGCGGGAGCCCTTGAGCTGGAGGGTGGCGTGAGAGGGGAGGATGTCGGCGTCCTTGAAGAGGTAGATATCCGCCTGCTGGTTGGAGCCGAGGATGGTGGAGGGCTTATAGAGGATGAACTGTTTGCCGGCGAGGGGCCCGGCGGTGACGTAGAGCCAGCGGTCTTTGAGTGCGGACTCGACGAGGCCCATGGCGATGCCGGTGGCGAGGCCGAGGAGGGCGAAGCCGATGGCGCGGCTGGGCGCTCCACTATGGGCGGAGGCTGCGGCGTGCTTGTCCAAAAGGAAGGCGATGGGATCGAAGAGGAGGCCGCCGAGGAGAGCACCGATGGCTCCGCCGAGTGCGCCGTATCCGGCTTTGCGTCCGGACTGGCCGATGATGCCGTAGACGAGGCCCCCGGCGGCTCCGAAGGCGGCCCAGGCGATGCCGCGGGCGATCCAGAAGGCGGGATTGTGCATGGTCTGCGCACCGGTGGCGGCGACGAGACCCATGCCGATGCTGTAGATAATGTTCGCGATGAAGTAGAAGACGAAGCCGAAGACGATGCCGAGGGGAAGGGCGATGCCGGATCGGATGAGGCCCTTGCGGAGGGAGCGCTCGACTACGCTTTCGGCAGTACCGAAGGCGATGCACATGCAGGCGACGATAAGGGGGAGGAGCCAGATGTTGCCCCAGCGATGGGCTCCGCCGCCGTTGTCGAGGAAGGCAGGCTCGCAGATGGCCCAGCCGAGCATGGCTCCGACGAGACCGGCGGTGCCGAGGTAGAGCCAGCCCTGGAGCCAGATGCTTCCCTTCTCTTCGGGGAGCAAAGGGGCGTCGGGCATATCGTTGATGGTGCCGTAGATGGTGGCTCCGGTGCTGGAGACGGCGGGAGCGAGAGCGGTCTGGGTGGGGAGGGTGACGGCGTCCAGATCGTCGAGGGTGACGCGAAGGAGATCGGGGTTCGGATAGCTCATTTTTTCTCCTGTGCCGGTGGGGTCTTGTCCGGTGTGGCGGGCGGCTGCGGGGCTTGATCTGGGGCAAGGGCTGTGGGGGGTTGGGCAGCGCGGAGGGCGTTCGGATCGAGTACGGTTAGTTTGCCAGTGCGCGAATCGAGGGTGACGTAGCGTGGGCCCTGGGGGTCTATGTAGACAGGATCGCCGGTTTTGGGGTCGCGGAGGAGAGGCTGGGCGGTGAGCGGGTTGATGGGCAGCGCGAGGAGGTAGGGCGACGGAAAGAGGAAGTGCGAGAGAGCAAAGCCGAGGATCAACGTGGCGAGCAGGGCGGAGGCGGTGGCGCTCCAACGGAGCCAGCGTGGGGGTGGTGCGGTGCGGCGTGTGGCGAGGGTATCGGAGTCAGCGTCGAGATCGAGATCTTCGGAGGGGGTTAGGTCTCGGCTTTCGGAGACGTTGGCGGGGGTATCGCGATCGATGAGGTTGATGGAGGTGAGGCGAGTGATGTTGCCGTCGACCCAACCGAAGCAGCCCTCCTCGTCGCTGTGGGGATCGAAGACCCAGGCGACCTGGTTGGGCGCGGAGAAGAAGTTCTGCTGGATGAAGGTATCGTGCTCGGAGAGGAAGACGCCGAAGCCAGGATGGGAGTGGTACCAGCCGACGATGCGGGCGTCGGGGTAGTCGGCGTCTTTGACCTTGTAGATGTGCTCCCAGGCGTCCTGGGTGAAGGTGACGTGGGTTCCGGCCTGGGCGGCGTTGACTCCGGCGATGGCGGCAAAGATGGCTACGTCTGTCTCGGAGCCGGGGAGAAGATCGCCGATGAGGACGCCGCAGACCTCGGTGGCCATGCTGGAGCGGGCGTGCTGGCGGATCTGGCGGGTGACCTCGGCGTCGATCTGGATGGAGGGCTTGGCGGGCTGGGTCATGCGGCCTCCGGGGGTGCGTTGGGGCCGAGGATGGCGGGGGCGTCTCCGGCGATGAGGTAGGCTAGCTCGTCTTCTCTTCCGTCTTCGGTGCTGCGGGCGGTGTAGAGGTCGTAGAGGGGGAGGCCGAGTTGGTCTAGCTTGAGGGTGGCAAGGTCTTCCTGGCCATGAAAGCCGGAAAGGGTTTGGACGATGCGCGGGGTGGTGCAGACGTTGCAGCGGCCTTGATGGTAGGTGAGGGAGCCTACGGGAGCGAAGACGGTCTCTTCGGCGTGGCAGTTGGGACAGATGAGCTTGTGGATGATCTCGCGGCTGAACTCGAGGACGGCTTCGATGGTGTTGAGGTCTTCTTTAGCGAGGGCGAGGAGGTCAGCGAGAGTTAGCTCGGAGGATTTCTGCTCGAGGGATACGATGCGGTCGAAGGTGTAGTGGCTGAGACAGTCGGGGCTCTCGGTGTAGTCGACCTTGTAGGAGGTGTGGTGGAGGCCTTCGAAGACGACGCCTTGTCCGGCGAGCGTGGGGAGATGGTGGACGAGCTTGAGGGCCTCCTGCGTCTGGATGCCAGCGATGATCGAAGAGATGGTGGGGGTGGTGGGGACTTTGCCGGCGGTGTCGGCTTCGTGCAGGAGGAGGTTGCAGGACATGCGCTTCTCGAGGAGGGCCCAATCGGTGGCACCGAGGGTGCACTCGTAGCAGGGCGGTTGGCCGGGGAGGAAGACACGGGCTACGCCGTTGATGCCTTCGATGGCGCCGTCGATCCAGGGGCGATTGCTCTTCCAGGCGGCGCGGTTGATGAAGAGGCGGGCTTCGCGGTTGTCGAGACCGGCGAGGATGAGGTCGCTCCACAGGAAGACACCGAGGCCGAGGGAGTGGAGGATGTTGGCGGCGATGGGAGTGACGATGGCTTCGGGGAGGAGCTTGCGGTAGGCGTCGGCGACGACTGTGGCTTTGTATTGGCCGATGGAGTCGGAGGAGAAGAGGATGGCGCGGGAGAGGTTGGTGACCTCGATTTGGTCGAGATCCACTACCACGATGTGGAGGAAACCGAGGAGGGCCAGGTTTTTTAGAATCTCGTTACCGAGGGCTCCGGCTCCGATGACGAGGACGCGGGTGGAGTGGATTTTATCCTGATCCCACCAGGGAATGAGGCGCAGGCGGCTGTAGCGGTCTTCTTCCAGCTCGGCGGCGACTTGGATGGGCTGGCTGGACATACTAGCCTGCGGTGATCTCAGGCTGAAGGCGGAGGATGTCGCCATCTTTGACGCCTGCGTCGGCGAGGGTTTGGGAGTCCTGAATCTGGCGGCCGGAGTTCTTGTGGTGGAACTTGTAGCTGAGGGGCGCGCCGTCGGGTCCGTTGGTGGGGAGCTGGAGCTTCTGCACGAGTACGGCGACGATCTTGTTGCAGGGAGCGTCGTCGGGCAGCTCGGCGGGAACGCGCTTGTTTTCGGTGGAGTCGTAGACGGTGACGTTGAGAGTGGCCATAAGGGTTTCCTGAGGTTACTTGCTTGAGGATTTGAGTGCATCTACATAGTGCTGTAGATGCACGCGACCGCCCTTGGAGAAGTGCCAGACGTCGGGGGTGAGCAGGGCGGCGGGTTTGACGGCGAAGCTGAGGTTCTCGGCGTTGGCGTCCTGATTGTGGTCGAACTTGGAGCTGACGATACCGGCCAGGTTGCCGTGATCGTCGTAGACCGGGCCACCGCTGTTGCCGGGGCTGATGGCGGCGGAGATTTGGATGGACTGATCGTGGAAGCCGGAGACGATGCCGGTGGAGAGGGTGTAGCGGAGGCCCTCAGGGTGACCGATAACGAAGACGGCAGCTCCGTCGCTGATGGTGGTGAGGGGCTGGGTGAAGGTGAGCGAGCCGGTGTGGCGAGGGAGCCAGAGGAGTGCGAGGTCGAGGGAGTCGGCAGTGGCGATGATATCGGCGGTGCCCCAGGTGCCTTCCTGTGTAGAGATAAGGACGTGGGAGGGTTTGAGGCCGAAACCAGACTGCGGGAGCTGCGCGACGTGGCGGGCGGTGACGAAGAGGTAGCCGTCTTTGTCGGCGTGCAGGAGCTCGCCTGCACCGAAGCTGTTGGAGGGGACCTCGGCGTTGGTCCAGAGGCGGGTGGCGGCGGGGGAGACGACGATGACGAGGGGCTTCAGGAGGCGCGAGGCGTCGACGCTGGTGAGCGACGTCGCGGAGGGGAGTGCGGGGAAGCTGTCGCGCTCGTCGAGGTCGGTGAGGCCGGAGCCGGTGATGACGGGGACGGGAGCTAGAAAGAAGACGAAGCTTCCGGCGACGAGCGTGAGCAGGCCGCTGACCATCAGGAGGGTGTTGAGGAAGCTGGTCCAGGCGTATTTGATCCGCGGGGTTTCGGCGCGGAAGGCGATGCGGAGGACAAGTGTGATGAGGCAGAGGAGCGGAAAGCAGAGGGCTACGAGGCTAAGACCGATCCGCGCCCACCAGGGAATGGCCGGAGAGAGACGCGGCGTGGGTTGTGGGGAGCTGCCGGGCGTCGTCGTCGCTTCGGGAACCTGGCTGGCTTCATAACCGCTGACGATCACCTTCTGGGTCGACATGTCTTTCCGTGTCCTCAACACCGGGAAGGTGAATACTGCTGGTTATAGCGGATTGGCGGGTGGGGTGCAAGACGCTGGGGCGTTGCGTTTTGTGACAATCCGGTATCTGGAGCAACTGAAAGGTGCCGATTCGCTCTCCTATCGGGAAGATGCAGATATTGGTGATCAACAGCGGATCTTCGTCGATCAAGTTTTCTTTCTTCTACGCGGAGGCTGGCGCGCCTCGCTCGCTGTTTGAGGGCGAGGTGAGCGGGATTGGCGGATCGGAGCCGAAGTTCGGCTTTCGGGATGCGGAAGGGCATGACATCGCGCACGAGGCGCCGGGCGGCAAGGCCCGGATCGCGTCGATGGAGGATGCGATCGAGTTTGTGGCTCGGGCGGTGAGCGGACCGGAGGTGCCGAAGGTTGAGGCGATTGGGTATCGCGTGGTGCATCCTGGGGCTCTGCTGCATGAGCATCAGCGGATCACAGATAGGGTGATGATGGAGCTGCGGCGGGCGGCGGATTTTGCTCCGCTGCATGATCCTGAGGTGGTGAAGATTATTGAGGCTATGCGGGGGCGGTTTCCAGCGGCTGGGCACTTCGCTTGTTTCGATACGGTCTTTCACGAGACGATGCCGCCGGAGGCGACGGCTTATCCGCTGCCTGCGGAGTATGCGGAGCGGGGTGTGCGGCGATATGGGTTTCATGGGCTTTCGTGCGAGTCGATTGTGATGCAGTTGCGGGAGGCGGCAGTTCCGTTTCCCCACAGGATGGTAATTGCACATCTGGGCGGAGGGTGCAGTGTGACGGCGCTGGTCGATGGGAGATCGGTCGATACGTCGATGGGACTGACGCCGACGGGTGGGATTGTGATGGCGACTCGGCCGGGAGATCTCGATCCGGGGTTGGTGCTCTATCTGCTGCGGCAGAGTGGAAACGATACGGATGCGGTGGAGAAGATGTTGAACCACTCATCGGGGCTGGCTGCGCTTTCGGGGATCTCGGGCGATATGCGCGAGGTGCGTGACGCGGCGGAGAAGGGCGATGAACGGGCGAGGTTGGCGTTGCGGATCTTTACGCGAAGTGTGAAGAAGACGATCGGGAGCTATCTGGCGCTGACGGGCGGGCTGGAGGCTGTCGTGTTTGCGGGGGGCATTGGGGAGCATGATGCTGCATCGAGGGCAGAGATTTTGGCAGGATTGGAGCCGCTGGGCATCTCACTGGATGCGGGCTGCAATGCGAAGAAGAAAGACGGATTGCGGCGGGTGAGCATGGAGGGTTCCGCTACGGCGGTTTATGTGGTGCCAGCGGAAGAGGATTTGATGATTGCGCGGCACGTTGCGCGGTTGTCCCGATCGGGATCGTGAATCGTTCACGACCGAGAGCTTGACGACTGAGTTGCATACAAGGAGTTTCGATGAGCGTACTGGAAACGCTGACCGCACCAGAGACGATGGCGCCTACCCTTACAGGCGATGAGTTACGGCGGATGAATGCATACTGGCGCGCGTGCAACTATCTTTGCGCGGGGATGCTGTACCTGCGGGCAAATCCGCTGCTGCGTGAGCCGCTAAAGGTGGAGCACATCAAGAATCGGTTGCTGGGGCATTGGGGATCGGACCCGGGGCAGAGCTTTACGTGGGTGCATCTGAATCGTCTGATCAAGAAGTACGACCTGAATTTGATTTACGTCTCGGGACCGGGGCATGGAGCTCCGGCTACTTTGTCGAATAGTTATATGGAGGGCGTGTATTCGGAGGTGTATCCGGATAAGAGCTGCGATGAAGCAGGGATGCAGAAATTCTTCAAGCAGTTCTCGTTTCCTGGAGGGATTGGGAGCCACTGTACGCCGGAGACGCCGGGGTCAATCCATGAGGGCGGCGAGCTGGGGTACAGCCTTTCGCATGGGTTTGGCGCGGCGTTCGACAACCCGGATCTGATCGTGACGGTGGTGGTGGGCGATGGCGAGGCGGAGACGGGACCGCTGGCGACGAGCTGGCATGCGAACAAATTTCTGAACCCGATCCACGATGGCGCGGTGCTGCCGGTGCTGCATTTGAATGGGTACAAAATTGCCAATCCGACGATTCTTGCGCGCATTACGCCGGAGGAGCTGGACCAGTTGTTCAAAGGCTATGGGTGGAAGCCGTATGTTGTCGAGGGAGACGATCCCACGCTGATGCACGAGAGGATGGCCACAGTGCTGGAGCAGTGCGTACTGGAGATTCGGGCGATTCAGAGGCAGGCGCGGGAGACGGGGTCGTTCGAGCGGCCGCGATGGCCGATGGTCATTTTGCGTACTCCGAAGGGATGGACTGGGCCGAAGGAGGTGGACGGGCACAAGGTGGAGGGGTTCTGGCGGGCACATCAGATTCCGATTCTCGATCCGCAGACGAGCCCGAAGCATCTGGCGCAGCTTGAGGCGTGGATGAGGAGTTACAAGCCGGAGGAGCTGTTCGATGAGGAGGGAACGCTGCGGACGGAGTTGCAGGAGATGGCGCCACAGGGGGCTAGGCGGATCACTGCGAATCCGCATGCGAACGGCGGATTGTTGCGGAAGCCGCTGGAGATGCCGGAGTTCGAGGACTATGCGGTGCCGGTGGAAAAGCCGGGGGACTTTGAGGTGTCATCGACAGATGTGCTGGGACATTTTCTGCGCGATGTGATGCGGAAGAACATGACGAACTTCCGGGTCTTTGGGCCGGATGAGACGGCGTCGAACAAGCTGACGGCGATCTATGAGGCGAGCAAGAAGACGTGGATGGCGAAGGAGTTGCCGGAAGATCTGGATGGGTCGGAGCTTTCGGTAGACGGGCGCGTGATGGAGATGCTCAGCGAACATACGCTCGAGGGATGGTTCGAAGGGTATGTACTTACGGGGCGGCACGGATTCTTTTCGTCGTATGAGGCATTCGTGCACATCATCGATTCGATGTTCAACCAGCATGCGAAGTGGTTGGAGAAGAGCAAGTTGGAGTTGCGATGGAGAGCGCCGATCTCGTCGATCAACCTGTTGATTACTTCGCTGGTGTGGCGGCAGGATCACAACGGATTTACGCATCAGGACCCGGGCTTTCTGGATGTGGTGACGAATAAGAGTCCGGAGGTTACACGGATCTATCTTCCACCGGATGCGAACTGCTTGCTGAGCGTGGCAGATCATTGTCTGCGCAGCACGAACTATGTAAATGTGATCGTCGCGGACAAGGCGCCGCATCTTCAGTATCTCGATATGGACGCGGCGGTGAAGCATTGCACGAAGGGGATCGGCATCTGGGGCTGGGCGAGCAATGACGATAGATTGGAGCCGGATGTAGTGATGGCGTGCGCGGGCGATATTCCGACGTCAGAGTCGTTGGCTGCGGTGGCGATTTTGCGGGAGCGGATTCCGGAGTTGAAGATCCGCTTCGTCAATGTCGTCGATCTCTTTCGATTGATGCCGGAGAGCGAGCATCCGCATGGGTTGTCGGAGCGTGAGTTCGACAGCCTGTTCACGAAAGACAAGCCGGTCATCTTCAACTTCCATGCGTATGCTTCGCTGATCCATAAGCTGACGTACAAGCGGACGAACCATGACAACTTTCACGTGCGCGGGTACAAGGAGAAGGGCAACATCAACACGCCGCTGGAGCTAGCGATTCTGAACCAGGTGGACCGGTTCAACCTGGCGATCGATGTGATCGACAGGGTTCCCTCGCTCCAGATGAAGGGCGCGCATACGAAGGAATGGCTGAAAGATCAGATCATCGAGAGTGTTAACTACGCGCACGAGAATGGGATCGACAAGCCGGAGATTCGTAACTGGAAGTGGCCGTTATGAGGACGTGGCATTGAGCCATGCCTGGTTGGCCCAGAAGCGCTCGCCGCCGTTGTAGGGCGTGGCGAAGGTGCTGATGGCCTCGAGGATTTCATCGTCGATCTGGGAGACGTACTTTGAGATGAGTTTGCGCTTGGTTGCCACGGCTGCCGGTGCTGTGACGATGACGGGGGACAGCGGCTCGGAGAGTTGGGCGGCGAGGTCTTCGGCGGCATGGCCGGGGCGGGTTGCGTCGGGAAGATCTTCGTAGAAGGCGGAGGGAAGCTCGGCCGCGAAGGCCAGGGCTGCGTCACGGACGGTGCGATGGTCGACGTGGTTGCCGAGGCCAAGGGGAAGGACGAGTGCGTCGATGCTGCTCTCTTCGCGAAGGCGGGTGATGCCCTTATGGATCTTGGCGATGGCCGGGTCTTCGGGATTGACAGGCCTTTCGAAGGACTCGTCCGCGGTGCATTGCAGGCGGATAGGCGCGTCTTTGAGATTGAGGTCGATCATCTTGAGCTTGTTGGATTGGGTCGGTGAGAGTTGGCGGAGGAAGGCCTCGTCCTCGCGCTTGCGCATGGCGGAGACATAGGAGAGGCGGTCGTTCGGGTGGGTGAACTCCGCATCGGAGAAGGGTGCGTGCAGGCTGCGGCTGAAGCAGTTGAGGATGGTGACGGCGTGACCGGCTTTGAGCCATTGCAAGAGGGCGAGGGAGAGCGAGAATGCTGCGTCTCCGCGGTGCGGCGAGAGTATAAGAATCTTCAAACGGAAAGCTCCTTCATTGGGTGCGGTAGGATTCGTGCTAAGTATCTGCGACGAAGACACGCGCCCTATGTATCAGGATAGACGCGCTTGCTTGCTGGTGTAGTTTAAACAGACCGAGGTGCCGATGAAGTTCACGGAACAGATACACAGGCTTACTGCATCGCAGCGCAACGCATTCATTGCGTGCTTTCTTGGTTGGTCGCTGGATGCGTTCGATTACTTCATCCTGGTCTTCTGCGTTAGCGCCATTGCCAAGGACTTTCATACGCAGGTGACGCAGGTGGCGGAGGCGCTGTTTTTGACGCTGGCGATGCGACCGGTGGGGGCGTTTCTGTTTGGCCGGATGGCAGACAAATATGGTAGGCGGCCTACGCTGATGATCAACATCATCTGCTATTCGCTGTTTGAGCTTGCCTCGGCGTTTGCTCCTTCGTTGAAGATGCTGCTGATCTTTCGGGCGCTGTTCGGGATTGCGATGGGTGGCGAATGGGGCGTGGGCGCGGCGCTGGCATTTGAGACGCTGCCAGCGGAGGGGCGCGGGTTCTTCTCCGGGCTGTTGCAGGAGGGTTATGTTGTCGGCAACCTGATTGCGGGGATCGTGTATGCGCTGGTGTTCCAGTATGTCGGCTGGCGTGGGATGTTTTTGATTGGGGCGGTGCCGGCGTTTCTGGTGTTGTATATCCGGTCGAGGGTGGAGGAGTCTCCGGCGTGGCTGGAGGCGCAGAGGCAGGGTGGGTTGCCGGTTGCGGCTGCTCTTGAGGCGAAGCCTTCGTTGTGGGTGAACCTGCGAAGCTACGCACCGACGTTTCTGTTTCTTGTTGTGCTGATGACGGCGTTTGCTTCGTTCAGTCATGGGACGCAGGATCTGTATCCGACGTTTCTGGAGAAGAACCATGCCTTTGGACCGCGCGAGACGGGGCTGATTACGAGTGTCGGGAATGTCGGAGCACTGCTGGGTGGCATCTGTTTTGGAGCCTGGTCGGAGACGATGGGACGTCGCAAGACGATTCTGATCGCCTCACTCCTGGCGATTCCTATGATTCCGTTGTGGGCGTGGTCGCATACGGTGGTGCTGATCTCAGTTGGCGCGTTTCTGATGCAGTTTATGGTGCAGGGCGCGTGGGGGGTAGTTCCAGCGCATTTAAATGAGCTATCTCCTGCGCCGGTGCGGGGAACGTTTCCGGGACTGGCATATCAGCTTGGCAATCTGCTGTCTTCGCGGAATGGCGTGCTTCAGGCGAAGCTGGCGGCATCACGCTTTGGAGGGAACTTTCGTGTGGTGCTGTCGGCGACGGTGTTTATCGTGGCGCTGCTGGTGGCGGTGGTTGCACTGCTTGGGCGTGAGGAGAAGGGTGCGGACCTGTCGAGCAGATCAAGCTGATAGTCTAGGCGGACACATGTCCAGATATTTGATATCGCTTCGTTTGCTGTTGTTGTTTTGCGCCCTGGGTGGAACGGTTGCGGGTGCTCAGTCTGCGCCTGCCCGACGGCTTGTTCTTATCGATCAGGATGGTTCGGGACCTGGGGGATCGAACCAGATGGCGATGATGGTGTTGTTGCAGTCGCCACAGGTGCGGGTGCTCGGCATCACGATGGTGAGCGGCAATGCGTGGGAGCCGGAGGAGGTGCAGCACACGCTGCGCATGCTGGAACTGATCCACCGGACCGATGTGCCGGTGGTGCCGGGCGCGGTCTTTCCTCTGGTGCGCACGGAGCAGGAGGCGCTGCTCGAGCGGAAGATGTATGGGAGCCTCCCATGGTATGGCGCTTGGGGCGACCTGGCGGCGCACACCAGCCAGCAGCCGTATCATGGCCCGTTTGTACTGCCTCGGCTTGCAGAGGGTGAGCCTGCGACGAAGCCATCTACCGAAGATGCTGCGCACTTTTTGATCCGGCAGGTTCGTGCGCATCCGCATGAGGTGACGATCTATGCGGCGGGGCCGCTGACGAATATTGCGCTGGCGATTTCGATTGATCCGGAGTTTGCGGAGCTAACGCAGGGCATCGTCATCATGGGTGGAAGCCTGAGCCCGCAGACGAGCGATCCGGAGTTTGCGAATAATCCTCGGCATGAGTTTAATTTCTGGTTCGACCCTGAGGCGGCGCATATCACGCTGCGTGCGCGTTGGCCGCGCATCGATCTGACGGCGGTGGACATCTCGATCAAGACGCAGTTTACGAAGCAGATGCTCGAGGAGATTGCGACGTCGTCGCAGCCTGCGGCGCGCTATCTCGCTCAGTACACGCGGGAGTTTTATTATCTGTGGGATGAGTTGGCAGCGGCGGCGTGGCTCGATCCGGCGATTATCACGAAGGAAGAGAAGCTGTATGTGGATGTTGACGTGACGCGCGGGCCAACCTATGGCGACACGCTGACGTGGACAGAGGCGAACAGGCCTGCGATTGATCGGCAGCTTGTGCATGTGCAGGTAGACCTTGATCTGGCGAGGTTCAACAAGCTGTTTGTGGAGCTGATGAAGGCCCCGCCGCAGACGGGTACGCAGTGATCCACGGAGATACGCAAGCAGGAAATTCAATATACTCAAGAGGTCTTTGGAGCGAATATTTTATGCGTCGATTTACAACTGCCTGCCTGCTTGCTGCTGCCCTTTTAGCTGCGGCTCCCTCCTTTGGCCAGCAACCGCAGCACAGCTTCAAGGTTGAAGGCGGTCAGTTTCTGCTCGATGGAAAGCCCTTTCGCGTGATCTCGGGAGAGATGCACTATCCGCGTATTCCGCGTGCCTACTGGCGGGATCGGCTGCGTAAGGCCAAGGCCATGGGCCTGAATACAATCACTACCTATGCCTTCTGGAATGAGCATGAGCCGAAGCCGGGCGTGTATGACTTTTCCGGGAACAACGATATCGCAGAGTTTATTCGCGAGGCGCAGCAGGAGGGGCTGTATGTGATCCTGCGGCCGGGGCCGTATGTGTGTGCGGAGTGGGAGTTTGGCGGCTATCCTTCGTGGCTGCTGAAGGACCATGCGACGGTTGTCCGGTCGAGCGATCCGAAGTTTATGGAGCCTTCGAACCGTTGGATCAAGCGGCTTGGGCAGGAGGTAGCTCCGCTACAGATCGGCAATGGCGGACCCATCATTCTGGTGCAGGTGGAGAACGAATACGGCTCGTTCGGCAAGGACCATGCGTACATGGAGCAGAACCATCAGGCGATCCTCGATGCAGGCTTCACGAAGTCGCAGCTTTATACCGCCGATGGGCCGGAGCAGACGCCGGATGGTTCTCTGCCGGAGCTTCCGGTGGGGATCAACTTTGGACCGGACGATGCGGACTCCGCGCAGAAGGCTTTTGCGACGCTCAAGAAGTTTCGTCCGGAGGGGCCGTTCTTCAACAGCGAGTACTGGGCGGGCTGGTTCGATCACTGGGGCGACAAGCATGCCCACACGGATACCGCGAAGCAGGTGGCGAATCTCGACTGGATGCTGAAGCAGGGGTACTCGGTGAGCGTCTATATGTTCCACGGTGGGACGAGCTTTGGCTGGATGAATGGAGCCAATAGTGATGGTAAGAACTATCAGCCTGACGTGACGAGCTACGACTATGATTCGGCGCTCGACGAGAGCGGGCGGCCTACGCCGAAGTACTATGCTTTTCGCGACGTGATTGCGAAGGATACGGGAGTTACTCCGCCGCCGGTGCCGCAGACGGCTGATCCGATTGCTGTGAGTGCGTTTCCGCTGGTTGAATCGGTCTCGTTGTGGGGGACGCTGCCGAAGCCGGTTGAGTCTGCGCAGCCTCTGAGCATGGAGGATCTTGATCAGTCGTATGGCTATATTCTGTATCGCACGCAGTTGGCGGGTGCAGTCTCTGGCGAGCTGAAGCTTGATGCGGTACATGACTATGCGCAGGTGTATCTCGATGGCAAACTAGTGGGGACGATCGATCGGCGTCTGGGGCAGAGTACGTTGCCGTTACAGGTCGCTGGCGCGAAGACACAGCTCGACATTCTGGTTGAAAATAGTGGGCGGGTGAACTACACGACTGTGCTTCGCGGCGAACGTAAGGGCATCACCAAGGAAGTGACTCTGGCGGGAAAACCGGTCACGGGGTGGCAGATCTATTCGTTGCCGATGCTTGATCCGGCGAAGCTGCCATATCGGAAGACTGCGTGCACGGGGCCATGCTTCTCGCGCGCGACCTTCAAGGTTGCAGCACCAGCGGATACTTTTCTCGATACGAGCGCGCTTGGAAAGGGTGAGGTCTGGCTGAATGGCAGGCCGCTTGGACGATTCTGGGATGTGGGACCGCAGAAGGCGCTTTATGTTCCGGGGCCGTGGTTGAAGCAGGGAAAGAATGAAGTAGTCGTCTTCGATGTTGCGGCCAAGCCGGGGGCTACACTTCGCGGGCTTACGCAACCTGATCTCGATGGCAAGACAACGGCTACCTCACGGTAGCCGTTGTCTTGTTGGGGCCTATGCGTCAGATGCGCATCTCCCAGCCCTTCTCGTACTTGCGATCCCACATGGTCATGGCTTCGGAGTCACTTTGGATGTGGCCGGTGGCGGTGTCCAGCTTCAGCTCGCGGTTGACGAAGTAGGCGATGTTCGAGAGCTGTAGCATCGTGACGCTGACGTTGGCTACAACGATAGGCGAGTGGAGCGGCTCGCCGCTGCGAATGCCGGCGATCAGATTACCGAAGTGAAGATCGGTCATTGAGTCGCGGCCCAGAAGATCGCTGCTCGATGTTTGTTTGCCGGTCTTGAACTCGTCGGTCTTCTTACCGTCCCAGTCGTAGACCTCGTAACCGTCGCGGTCGATCAGGACGCTTCCTTTTGTCCCGAGGATGGTGACGCCGCGATCGCGGCCGTAGAGCTTCATGCCCTGGCAGCTTCTGCCTTCCCAGGAGATCATCTGGTCGGGGTATTCGAAGCTGGTGTTGAGGGTGTCGTAGAACTGCCAGTCGTCCTTGTACTGATAGCGGCCTCCGGAGGCGGTGACGCGTTGCGGATACTCGGCTGCGAGCGCCCAGCGGCAGATATCGACCTCGTGGGTGCCGTTGTTGAGGGACTCGCCGGTGCCGTAACGGCGGAGCCAGTGCCAATTGTAGGGGTGGATGTTGTCCTTGTATTCGCTTCGTGGCGCGGGGCCCTGCCAGAGGTCCCAGTTGAACCATTCGGGAACGGGAGCAGGCTTGCCGATGCCCATCGATTTGCGCGTGTTCACATACCAGGCCTTGCCGTAGTAGGCGCGACCGATCAGGCCATCGTGGATCTGACCGATGATCTTGATGGTGTGCGGTGAAGAACGCTGCTGATCGCCCACCTGCACGAGCTTGCCGTATTTCTTTTGCGCGGCTACGAGGATCTCTCCTTCGCGTGGGTTGTGGCTGGAGGGTTTTTCGACATACACATGCTTGCCTGCCTGAAGACCGAGCAGCGCCATCGGTGCATGCCAGTGATCGGGCGTCGCGATAGTGATGACGTCGACGTCCTTCGATTCGAGTACCTTGCGGAAGTCACCGTCGGCTACGGGAGCATAGCCTAACTCTTTTTCAGCTTCGGCGGAGAACTTCGCCAGGATCTTTGCATCTACGTCGCAGACGTGAGAGACCCGAGCAGCAGTGCTGTTCCCTTTCAAGCCGGAGAGGTGCGCGTAGCCGCGTCCGTTCAGCCCGATGATCGCGAAGTTCAACCGCTCGTTGGAGCCGAGAATCTGTCCATAGCTCTTTGCGGTGGAGCTGATCGCAGCTCCCGCTACCCCTATTGCAATACCATCCAGAAATGTACGCCGAGAGATCATTCTTCCTCCGTGTAGTGTGCCGTCGAGAACTATCCGGGGAGACGATCCGATATAGTTCGGAGTGACTACGACACTATATGTTGTTCGTCGTATGATTGCCTACCATGCGCGTTTATCGAAGAGTTTCGTCTGCGGATGCTACCTTCGTTTTTTGTGGATAAGCTGGTGGGCGTGCAGCTTCGATAGCGGTGCTGGTATCTATTTCATTCTGAGGAGTCTTGTCCTTGAACGTCTTTCAGAAGCTGATCCTTCCTGGTTTTCTGGTGTTGGCCGGTGTACATGCGGGGAGTGCACAGACCCATTTTTTCGATCAATGGCCGGCGGGAACGTCGCCGCAGGAGGTGGGGAAGCTATTGGCGGACCACTTCGTTACAAGCCCGCATCAGTACACCGCGACCATTCATTACTCAGAGGTTGCGACCTGGTATGGTGCGCTGACGTTTGCACAGTTGACGCATGACGATGCTCTGCGCGCGAATCTCATCAAGAGATTTGAACCGTTGCTGCCGGAAGGCGCAGAGGCGGACCGCATACCTGTGCGACACCATGTGGATGATTCGATCTTCGGCGTCGTTCCGCTCGAGATCGCGATCCAGACAAAGGACCCAAAGTACCTCGCCGATGGGAAGGGGTTCGCGGACAGGCAGTGGGAGAGCCCGCAGCCCGATGGGCTTTCAGCGGAGACGCGGTACTGGATCGACGATATGTATATGCTGACGATCCTTCAGCTTGAGGCGTATCGGGCGACCGGCGATAGGAAATATCTCGACCGCGATGCGAAGGAGATGGCCGCTTATCTGGACAAGCTACAGCAGCCGAATGGCTTGTTCTTCCATGCGCCGGATGTGCCCTACTTCTGGGGTCGAGGCGATGGATGGGTTGCGGCGGGCATGGCCGAGATGCTGCGCGATCTGCCGACGGATCATCCGCAGCGAGCGCGCATCCTGAAGGGCTATCGCGCGATGATGAGTGCGCTGCTGAAGTACCAGGGCAGGGACGGGATGTGGCGGCAGTTGATCGACAAGGACGAGGCATGGCCGGAGAGTTCGAGTTCGGCGATGTTCAGCTTTGCGATGATTACCGGCGTGAAGCAGGGATGGCTCGAGGAGAAGACGTATGGGCCGGCGGCGCGCAGGGGATGGATTGCGGTTGCTGGGTATATCGATCAGAACCACGACGTCACCAGCGTGTGCGAAGGAACGGGCAAGAAGAACGATCTGGAGTATTACCTGGAGAGGAAGCGGCGGACGGGAGACTTCCATGGGCAGGCTCCTGTACTTTGGGCTGCCTCGGCGCTGTTGCGTTGAGATTCATGGAATTACTGCTTGCGTTGTAGGGTGCCCATCCGTAGACTCGGGTGGTTCTGTATCCATGCATCGCTCGAGGTGGCTTTATGAATCGGGCTTATCGCTTTGTTTGCAACCGAACGGCGTTCGGGCGTCGGCCGGTTGCAACGGTTGCCATGATCTGCCTCTTGGGAGGCGTTGGGTGCAAGACGTCGGAGGATGCTGCTGCGGCGTCATCCCAGATGACCTCTACGGCGAAGACGCTGGGTGATTTCTATCACCAGATGGAGCAGACCATCGATTCCACCGAAGGGGCATACGAGGCGCAGAGCGCGACGCTGTCGGTGCCGTTCGACGATACGCTGCGAGCACAGCTTGACGACCAGAAAAAAGAGTTTGCCAAGCGGGAAGAGATCGCGGATGAGCTGGCGAAGCTGTCTACGCTCTTCTGCCAGTTGACGGACTCGAAGGATACTAAAGACGCCTCTGAGTCGGCGGACAAGCTGGCAGCCGAGCTGGTCACGGTGAAGGCTCTCAGCTCTGATGGCGCAGCCAGCAAGGCTTTCTCTGAGGCTGTGAATGTCTTTGTGACGCTGCTGAAAGAGCATAAGGAGCGAGAGGCAGCGCGTAAGATCGAACCCATCGTGACGCAGCTCTCCGCATTTTTCGACTCGGAGAAGCCCGCGTATGACTCGGTCGAAAAGGCTTATCTGCTGACTGCGGCTCCCGTTGCGCGTAAGCTGCTGAAGGATAAGCAGATTGATGCGTCGGCGTTTCTGTCGCCGGTGCTGGCGCCGTTCGGACTGACGGCGCAGATTACGTCGGACGATCTGAAGGCGAAGCTCAGTCCGTATGTGGGCGATCAGATTGCCGCCAGAGCAATTGAGCAGCAGGCGACTTACGACAAAGCTTCCGCGGGGATGTCTGAAGCGTTGAAAGAGATGTCTAAACGTGTCGCGCTTGTGGCCACAGAGAAGCCCATGCAGATCCGGATCGAGCCGATCACGCTCGCGAATGTGCAGCAGTGGATTGCAGAGGCTTCAAAGTAGATCGTTCCAGGAGGCAATTACCATGGGAGACGCCCTTTCTTCGGTAGAGTCGTACTATTTCAGTCTTCAATCCCAGCTTGACCTGCTTCTGGCTGCCTGTACGACACAGCAGCAACGCGATGCCCTAATGAGCCAGTATGTCGCTGCGCGCCAGAACTATTGGAGCTGCATCAATAAGATGTTTCACAACGATGATCCGGCGGTGATTGCGCTCGTGACTCAGTTGAAGGCGGCGGAGGCTCTGGTGAAACAGTCGGTCGCTCAGATGGGGGACATCTCCAAGGTGATCGACGGGATAACCAAGGCTGTTGCAATCGGAGTGCAGATTGCTGCGAAGGCGGCGACGCTTTAGTCGTTTCTCAGGTTGAGCGTATTCTCCCTTGCGCTCTGAGTCTTTTCGTTTCTTTGATGCGTCTTTCCGTGGTGGCGCGGCGGACGGTAGTTCCTTCCTGTTTGCATCTGTCTGCTTGTGAGACGAGAATAGGGCCAGACTTCGATCGGCAGAGGGTGCTCATGATTGAGAAGACGCTTGAGTTAGAGAAAGAACAAGCTACCGAAGAAGCGGGTAAGCCGGAAGAGAACCAGCCCTTTTTAGGCAGGGTCTCGCGGCGATCGTTTCTCTCGCACCTTGGCGCGGCTGGACTGGCTGCGACGGCCCCTCCTCTTATGGCGGCCGCGCAAGCTCCGGCTGCGGTGTTGGAACCTGCGGTTGATGGTGCCGCCGCTGGAACAGTGCCGATTACACTGCGGGTGAATGGCAAGGAGCATCGGTTACAGCTCGATCCGCGGGTGACGCTGCTGGATTGTCTGCGCGAAAATCTGAATATGCCCGGTACCAAGAAGGGCTGTGACCATGGACAGTGCGGCGCGTGCACGGTGCATGTGAATGGACGTCGCGTGAACTCGTGCCTGTCGCTGGCGGTGATGCACCCTCAGGATGAGATCACCACCATTGAGGGCATCGGCCAGCCGGGACATCTGCATCCGATGCAGGCTGCTTTCATTGAGCATGATGGCTATCAGTGCGGCTACTGCACCTCCGGGCAGATCATGTCGGCAGTGGCAGTGCTGAAGGAGCCGGTGGGACCGACGGACGCGGATGTGAAGCATGCGATGTACGGCAATATCTGTCGGTGCGGGGCCTACTCCAACATTGTCGCGGCAGTGCAGCAGGTTCGGCAACGGACGTAGCGGGAGCAAACGATGGAACAGTTTGAATTCAATCGGGCAACAACGGTGTCGCAGGCGGTGCAGGCAGGCACCAGGTCTGCAACCTCGCAACAAGGCGCCGTGGTGCGTTTTGTCGCGGGCGGCACGAACCTGATCGACATGATGAAGCTACATGTCGAACGGCCGAAGCAGGTGGTCGATATCAATGGCCTGCCGCTGGATGCAATCGAGACGTTGCCGGGAGGCGGACTGAAGGTTGGTGCGCTGGTGCGGAACTCCGACCTGGCGCATCATCCGGTGGTGCAGCGCGACTATGCGGTACTCTCGCAGGCGCTGTTGTCTGGCGCGTCGCCGCAGTTGAGGAACATGGCGACTACTGGCGGCAACCTGTTGCAACGGACACGTTGCGTGTACTTTCGCAATACGGCGCATGCGTGCAATAAGCGCGAACCAGGGGCGGGTTGCTCGGCGATTGACGGGCATAATCGGATGCTGGCGATTTTGGGAACGAGCGCGGACTGCATCGCGACGAATCCCTCGGACATGAATGTGGCACTGACTGCGCTTGAGGCGACGATCCATATTCAGGGAGCAAAGGGGCTAAGGAGTGTCGCGATCCATGACTTCTATGTACTGCCGGGAAGCACGCCGAGTCGCGAGAACGTGCTGGAGTCGGGAGACCTGATTACGAGTGTGACTCTGCCGGCGCCGCTGGCTGGAACGAAGTCGCTTTACTTGAAGCTCCGCGATAGGGAAGCGTATGAGTTCGCGCTGTCGTCCGCTGCGATTGTGGTGCGCGTCGAAGGGAAGAAGATTCAGAGCGTGAGGGTTGCTATGGGTGGTGTGGGGACGAAGCCATGGCGATCGTTTGAGGCGGAGAAGGCGCTTGAAGGTGCGGCTATCGATGCTGGCACGTTTCGGCGAGCGGCGGAGGAGGCATTGAAGGATGCGCGTCCGCAGAGTGAGAACGGCTTCAAGGTAGAGCTTGCTAAACGCTGCCTGGTACGGGCGCTGACGCTGGCGACAACCACCGCTTAGCAGCAACGCATGGACATGAGGAGATTTGAGGCATGAAGAGCGCGTTTCTTGAATTCATCCGATCGAGCGAAGGATTTGCGAGGGAAGTGGCAGAGCAGGTGCCAGCGCCGTCGGCGATTATCGGGTCATCGCTTTCGCGTGTGGATGGACCGCTGAAGACGACGGGCACCGCCCTCTATGCCTCGGACTACAACTTTCCCCGGATGGTGTACGCCGAGCCGGTTCGCAGCACGATTGCCAATGGTACGATTCGCTCGCTGGATGCCTCGGTGGCAGAGAAGATGCCGGGGGTACTGCTGGTGCTGCACCACGGTAATATCGCGCCGCTGTTTCGTGTAGCGAAGGGTGGAGGCGAAGCGAGCGAGAGCAGGCCACCGTTCGAGGACGAGACGATCAGCTACTGGGGGCAGTATGTTGCGGTCGTGATTGCAGAAACCTTTCAGCAGGCGCAAGCCGCGGCAGCAGCGGTTCGGGTGACCTACGACACGGCAAAGCCGAATGTGTCGACGAAGCTCGATGACGCGATTCCAGCGATGGGCGCTACCTGTGGACCGAAGGTGGAGAGCAGGCGTGGGGATGCAGAAGCAGCATTTACCGCCGCCGCGGTACAAGTCGATGAGACGTATGTGACGCCGGTGGAGACGCACAATCCGATGGAGATGCATGCCACCGTTGCGGTGTGGGATGGCCAGAACTTCAAGCTGTATGAGTCGTCGCAGGGCGTGATGAACCACCTGACGGTGATGGCAGAGATTCTCGGCGTACCGAAGGAGAATGTCCAGGTTATCTCGCGGTTTATTGGTTCGGGTTTTGGCGGCAAGCTGTTTCCGTGGCCGCATTCGGCGTTGGCAGCGGCAGCGGCGCGCCAGTTGAACAGGCCGGTGAAGCTGACGTTGACGCGACCGATGATGTTCTCGAATGTGGGGCATCGGCCGCGAACGCAGCAGCGGATGCGACTGGGAGCGACTGCGGAGGGCAAGCTGGTATCGCTTCAGCAGGACTATCGCAACCACACCTCGCCGACGGATGATATCGAGGAGAGTTGCGGCGAGGCGACTCCATTTCTCTATAGCGTCGCAAATCTGCAGATTACCTCGGCGCTGGTGAGGCGGAATGTCGGTACACCGACGCCGATGCGTGGTCCTGGCGCGGTGCCGGGGCTCTTTGCGCTGGAGTCGGCGATGGATGAGTTGGCGATCAAGCTGAAACAGGACCCGGTAGCGCTGCGGTTGGCGCACGACACGTTGATCGACGAGGAGAATAAGAAGCCTTTCTCGTCGCGGCATTTGAAGGAGTGCCTGGAGACGGGAGCGACGAAGTTTGGCTGGTCGCGACGAACGCCCGAGGTGGGGTCGATGCGAAAGGGCGATCTGATTCTTGGCTGGGGCGTGGCGGCGGCATCGTGGGGTGCTTGGCGTGGTGGCAACGAAGCCTCGGTAAGCCTGAAGCGCGATGGAACGGTTCGCGTGAGCTCTGGGACGCAGGATATCGGGACGGGAACATATACCGTAATGGCGCAGATTGTCGCGGATAAGACGGGCGTTCCGGTGGAGAAGATAGAGGTGGTGATGGGTGATAGCTCGCTGCCGCCGGGAGCAATGTCCGGTGGATCGACGGGGACGGCTTCCATTATTCCTTCGCTCGTCGATGCGGTGAAGTCGGCGGTAAAGGTGCTGCTGGCAACGGCTGTACAAGCTAAAGGCTCGCCCTATCTGCATCAGAATCCAGCGACACTGACCATGACGACGGGGCGGATCCATGCGAAGGATCAGTCGCCGGAGAGCGGCGTGCCGTTTCAAGATGTTCTACGGATGGCGAACCTCGCCGCGGCGAATGGGAATGGAAAATCGGGCGGCCTCGGGTCGGATACGAAGGCGAACGATTACTCGACGCACTCATTCGGGGCGCAGTTTGTCGAGGTGGAGTGGGACCCGGGAATTGCGAAGCTCAGGGTGAGCCGAGTGGTGACGGTGATTGATGGTGGCAGGATTATCAACAAGAAGACGGCGACGAATCAGATTGCTGGCGCAGTCGTAATGGGGGTCGGCATGGGGTTGATGGAGCAGACCACCTACGATCCACGCAACGGCCATGCGGTCAACGACAACTTTGCCGACTACCTCGTACCGACAAGCGCAGATTCGCCGGAGATCGATGTCACCTTCCTCGATATACCCGATCCCATGATGGGAGAATACGGGGCACGCGGGATTGGTGAGATTGGACTGGCTGGTGTAGCGCCGGCGATCACAGCGGCTGTCTATCACGCGACCGGGGTGCGGGTTCGTGAACTGCCCGTGCGGATTGAGGATCTACTGACGTCTCGCGTTACAAGCTAAACATCTACAGCATCTAGGCGGAAAACAGCGATGAAGAGAAAGATGCTGTCATCCTGCATGGACGAGCTGCGGTCCTGAGCTGGGCCCGGCAACGTGTAGGTGCGAGACCCCGACCGCTTCAATAACCGACAAAGCCTTCAGACAGGACACCTCACCTGAGTCGACGCGCAGCCGAGTCGCTGTGCTGTTCTTCTGAAAGCTCTCCTCTTCGAGCAGCCGCAGGAGCGCGGTTCGCAGGGAAGGCCCACTGATGGGAGCGTCGAGCCGCAGCCCGCAGCCCAACCGCTCCATCCGGGCAGCGTTGTCGAACTGATCGTGGGCGAACGGTACGGCGAGCTGGGGGATACCTGCCGCAAACGCCTGGGATACTGTCCCAATGCCGCCATGGTGCACCAGAATTTTGGCACGGGGCAGAAGTTTGCTGAGAGGAACATAGGAGCGGACGACAATACTGGAGGGAAGAGGTGGCATCGGTTCGCCTTGCTTGGCGAGAAAGATTCCCCGCTTCCCGAGCCCGTTCAGCGTGTCCGCCGCTGTCTTGAAGAAGGTCATACTATCCACCATGGTGGACCCCGGCGTGAAGACGACAGGGGCTGGCCCGCCTGCTAGAAAATCTTCCAGCTCAGCATCCATCTCATGAAACTCGGATTCGTCGAAGAGAGGAAATCCTGTCAACGAGACTTGTCGGGGCCAATCGATCTGGGGTGGAGCGAACCAGCGCGGGAAGAGCCCAAGTACTCCCTGAGGGGAGTGCAACCACTGGCCGAGGATGTGTTTTACGGGCGGGAGTCCGAGAGTGGCACGTTCACGGTTCAAGTCTGGTCCGCAGACGCGGTCGAGGATGCCGCGCTCGATCGCCCAGAACAGAGCGGCACGTACCGAGTACGGCCACGAAGCCGGGACCGAGAAGCGTTTATGGACCGGTGGCAGCCTGGCAGAGATGAATGTTGAGGGCGAGACCTGGACAGAGACATAGGGAACGCCATACTTTTCCTGCATCAACCGGGCACCGAACGCCCACAACGAACCGACCATGATTGTTTCGTTGTCAACCTCAGTCTCGAGGATGTCGAAGAGAGGGCGGATGAACCCAGCCATGATCTTCCAGAGCACCTTGAAGGAGGTCTTTGGATTCCACAGCGCGGGGTCGTTCATGGCGGCTTGGTACTCTTCAGCGGTGCCGAGAGGTAGAAGCCTCAGGCCGGAGCGCTCAACGATCGGTGCAAAGGCTGGACTGGTGCAGAACGAGACGCGATGCCCCTGCCTCGCAAAGGTACGGCCCAATCCCAGAAAGGGATGGACGTCACCCGCTGAGCCGATGGCAATGATGAGAATATGCAACGCTAGTCACCAGCCTCGGCGAAGGCAAGGTTTTGGCCGAGAGCTGTATTGAAACCGGATTGGACAGCGGTATAGTTCCGCTCCTCACTCTCAAAAAAATACTCCCGAATGATGTTGCTCATTGTGCGCCAGAGATGGCGGCTCTCGAGATCGAGGAAGTGGCCGGCTTTTTCAATCACAGCGAACTCGCTCTGTGGAATATGTTCGGAGAGAACACGAACCTCGGCAGGAGTCGTATATTCGTCCAGCTCGCCGTTCAGAAAGAGGATAGGAATATCGATCGAGGAGAACTGCTGCATATACTGCTTCTGGTCGAACTCAAAGATCTGGTTGATGTGGAAGATGAGCTGCTCCTCATTGCCTTTCACACTATTAAGCAGATAGTTGAAGTTGTGCGATTTGACCAGGTTCGACAGGTAGCGACCGACCGTATTATTCAGCAACTGAGCTGCGCTGGCCGCATCTCCAAGCGAGAGGAAGGTGCGAGCGTCTGCCATGTAGTCGCGCATGGCCGTGTTGATCACTGGGGAAAAAGACGCGATGATCGCCTTTTCCATTGTAGGAGGTCGCCGCGCCAGCGAAAGAAGTGACGAAACTCCCCCCCAGGACGCGGACATCAGGTAGTTCACCCGATAGCGGTCGATAAGGTATTGCAGAATATCGACTTCGTCTTCCTTGGTCACAATCTTGCCGTTTACGTTGAACTCTTTCGATCGGCCGGCATATGGCAGATCGAACAGAATCACATTCACCTTATCCCTCAGATAACGGACAGTCTGGGTGAAGGAGGTCGTCGTTGCGAATGCGCCATTGACCATAATGATTGTCTTGGCGGCTTCATCTTTTTTGTAGTGCTCAAGATAAATGCTGTGCTTCCCGAAGACGTCGATTACAGCCGTTTCTGGTTTCATGGCCCCTGCTCCTTGTCCGATAACTAAGGTCGAATAGCGAAATCAAATGGTTCAGTCAATGATTTCCTTGCGCTGTGTAACCACGTTCCTACTTCGGAGATTCAAAAAATCTACCCGCGGCATAGTGAATTGCCCGTATGGCCGGAAGCTATAGATACCTAAGTAGCCTATTTCAAGGACTAAAGTACCCAGGGTATGTGTTACTTATACTGTTACCAACGACTATACCTCAGATTTATCTGAATAGTATTTTTTTTGATAAAGATGAATGGCTATTCACATCGTTCCCTTGAAGCTCAGAAGCAAAAGGGTGAAACATCACCAGATCGTCCCATACCTCGGAGAGGCATATTTAGCTGCTTTTGCTGTCTTATGGCTTAGTCCGGAAATAAGATACCCGCCCTTATCCCGTTCGCCAGATCTACATCTTGAGGCTGTGCCAACCATCTAAGGTAATCATTGAAGACAGTTTTTGCGTTCCATTAGTGTATGGCTAAAATTGATGGATATGCGATGAAAATATGGAAATTTCTGGGTTGGGAACAATGAAAGTTGTTTCTCCATCATAGCTTCTCAACAATTCTGTTCCGACTGAACTCTGCGATATTTCCTTGGCGCACGCCGGGTAGCAATGCGCCGGTGTACACTTTCCGCACCGGAACAGGAGACTGGCGCGTGAATTTCGACACATTCGACGCCTCTTACATCGAGCAGCTTCGATGTGGCGATGAGGTTGCCGAGGAGCATTTCGTCCGCTATTTCAGCGAACTGATCCTCCTGAAGCTCCGATCCCGCCTCCGGACGAAGCAGGCCATCGAAGACGTGCGCCAGGAAACCTTTACCCGGACGCTGGCGCTGCTCCGAAGCGATCGCGGCGTTCGTCACGCCGAACGGCTCGGGTCGCTCGTCAACTCCATCTGCAATAACGTCCTCTTCGAACAGTATCGGGCAGATGGTCGCGCCGATCCCCTGGAAGAAGAGACTGCGGCGATGCTGACCGAGCCTTCCCCGGATGCTTTGAGCACCGTGATCTCCGGCGAGACCCGCGATCTGGTTCGCAACACATTGAATACATTGACTGAACGGGACCGAGGGCTGCTGAAGGCCATTTTTCTTGAGGAGAAGGACAAAGACGAGGTATGCAGGGAGATGGGGGTGACCCGGGAGTACATCCGGGTGCTCCTGCACCGCGCCAAACACTCGTTTCGGAAGGCATATTCCGGGCAGGCGGGAGGATATTGAGTTCCATGATCTTTCTTGAGGCAGGGTTGACCACGAAACGTTTCCGGATCAATCGACACAATATATCTGTCGAGGTTTATGCATGACCCATCAGGATGTGGTGGAACAGATGGCTGTCGAGCGGTATCTGCTGGGAGAACTGGCCGGCGAGTCGCGCGAACACTTCGAAGAACACTTGTTCGGCTGCCAGGAATGTGCAGCGGACCTGAAGGACGGTGTTCTCTTTCTGAACGCGGCGCAGCAGGAACTACAGATGCCACAGAGGGTTACGGCCCCCGTCCGATCGAAGCATGGGTTGCGGCTGGCATGGCTTTGGCAGCCATGGGTGCTTGCCCCTGCGCTGGCGGCGTGCCTGCTCGTCATCGTCTATCAGTCGGCTATCCTGTTGCCGCATGCGAAGTCCGGGGTAGCGGAGCCGCAGACGGCCTCTGTGCTGGAGCCGCTGGTCCTGGCAAACGCGGGCGCGCGTGGAGATTCGGTGGCGGAGATTGTTGCTCCCCACCATGGCTTCTATCTGCTGTCAGTGGATGTTCCGCCGTCGCCGGGCGCTTCGGGTTACCGCTGTTCTCTGTTTTCGCCGGCAGGATTGCTGGTGTGGCGTGTGGATGTCTCCAGCCAACAGGCGCACGACGCGGTGACCATCCAGGTTCCCACGGTGACGGCCCAGGAGGGGATGAATGAACTTCTTGTTCAGAGCGTTACGTCTTCGCAAAGCATCGGTGATAAGGTTGTTGACCTCGCCAGATATAGATACAAATTGAGATTCGCAAAATAGCGCTTGGACTAGGAGCCTTCATGAACGCCAGCAACGAGAGAGTCTTTTACTACCACGCCGACGCCAGTCCTTTGGGCGGGTACCTGACGCATCCGTTCGAATCGGTGCTGCCGACGCATGCGTCGGTGTCTCTGAGCCAGGCGGGCGGCCATGTTGCGGCGCGTGCTGAGAATATCCGGCTCGACGACCTTATCTCCTGCGGCGCGGCGTATTCGCAGATATCGGGCTCTGTCCAGCCGATCACGAGGAACTGGACGACGCTGGTGACGGCGGTCGTCGAAGATCTGAACGTGCTGGAGATCGTGACGGCGGACCGGATTGTCTCGCGGCTGGCGATCGAGCACCCTCGCGACGGCTACTATCCGAAGGTCTCGGTAGTCGGCTCACAGTATGAGAACCTACGCATTGGGGGGAGATCGGTCACGCCAACAGTCGACCTCGATCTGTTTTCTGCGCCGGTCGCCGATCAAAAGCCCCGTTTCGCGGTGGAAGGCGATATGCTTCCTGCTGAGGCCGCTCCCAGTTCAATCGGATTTCCCGACAGGCCCTGGCCGGACGTAGGCAGCTTTACCCGCAGGGCGGTCGAACAGAACGAACGTATGACGAGCGCCACGGGAGTTCCAACGTGGTTGAAGCGCCGTTACGAATGGATGGAGTCGGCAGAGGCGCGAAGCAGAAAGGGCTACGCGCTCTGCTCCCTCGTGCAGGAGGTGCATGGCACGGCGCCTGGGTCGACCTTTGGTCACATCGTTCATGTTCCGGGATTAGGAAATGTGTTTCTGGGCGAGCTGGTCGTTGCTCCGAGTTCTTTCAGCCTGACGATGCTTCGCATCGAGATGGGGTGCGTTGCGGACGGTACTGTCAGTTTAGCCTCAACACGTGGCAACGGGTATCCCATGCCTTAGTTCCAGCTTCTCTGCTATGCATTTTCGCTATAGGATGTCGGCAGAAGGCACAGACAATACAATCCCCAGAGGCCACCTACCAGGTATTTGAACAACAGTTTGTCTCTGGGGACTTGTTGCACGCTCAGCAGACCGCAGAAAATGCGTCGTCGTATTACGCTTTGACGGCTCCTGCGTGGAGCACTCGGTTCCGTATCGAAACTGCCCGAGTGAGACTCTACCAAGGCAGGAGTGAGGATGTCGTTGCTCTTCTACAACAACCTCTCCCGACCGATACCGCAATCGAACTGGTCATTCGCCAAAATCTCTTGCTGGTCATTGCGGAGGATCGACTCGGCAATGCCGATCGAACCCAACAGGCTCTCTCCCAAGCAAAGTCCCTTCACCCTGAAGCTGCATCGGAAGTGGAGATGCTCGGGGTCGAGGGGAGCATGGCCCTCGAGAGAGGGCACTTCTCCGAAGCGGAAAACTTTTTTCAGGCTTCGCTCAATAGTATCCACAAGCACCAACTCCAGTCACTCGATACTCGCTTCCTAGAAGTTCAGATGTGGATGAATCTAGGTGTCGTCGCACTCCAGCAGGGACACTACGAAGAAGCCCTAGAGCGGTTCAATCATGCATCGGCGCTTGCACAGAGTATCGAGGCAAAACTGGCGCTCCGAAAAGCACTCGCCAATCTGGGTTGGACATATTATCTGACAGGCGATCTTGTCCATGCCTTGCAGAACCTGAAGACAGTCCAGGTTCAGGAAGAAGCTGCCGGCGCAGCGCTTGACCAGGTGCAGACGCTCACTAACATCGGCATGATCCAGTTTCGAGGCAATGATCTGGTTGCAGCTCGCTCTTCCTATGAGGCAGCACTCTCGCTCGCCCAATCACTCCACAATCCCGAGAAAATTCTCAGCGCGCACATTGCGCTAGGCTATCTTCTCCTCCGGACGGATCCAACATCTGCGGAGACCCACATTCACGAGGCGAGCCGCCTTGCTCGATTGCGACAAAACGACATCGAACAATTAGACCCATCCATGCTCGAAGCACTCCTGCTTGCCCAGCAAGGAAAAACTCCCGCGTCAGAGGCGAAATTGCTCGAGCTGGTGAAGCGGTCAGGAGCCTCCCCAGTAGTGCAGTGGGAAGCGGAGAATACGCTGGCGCGGCTCTATGAGGAGACTGGTCAGTCGGGGGAGGCCGATCGTTGGTTTAAGCGGGCTATTGGGACCTTTCATCGGCAGCGGCTTTCGTTGAAGAGTGTTGAGCTGGAGCTTCCTTTTCTTGAGAACGGGAGCGATCTGTACCTGGACTACATGGAGTATCTGATCCATCGACACAGGACGGACGAGGCACTTGCGATCCTCGACAAGAGCCGGGCGGAGACGCTTGCGGAAGGGCTTGGCACGGCGGCCACCGGCGGTGATGGCCTGCATGCGCGTGCGCTTGCTGCTCGGTTGCATGGAACGATCCTCGTCTATAGCCTTCGTCCGCAGACTTCTTATCTGTGGGCGATCAGCGCGAGGGGAGAGCGCTTCTATACCCTTCCGGGAAGCACGACGATTCTGCCGATGGTGGAGCGCCATACGCAGTCGATCCTTGCTTCGAAGGATCTTTTGACGCAACGAGAGTCTACGGGGCGAGCTTTGTATGATGCGTTGGTGAAGCCGGCGGAGGCGATGATCGAGCCGGGAGGACGGGTGTTTCTGATCGCCGATAAGGGGTTGAACAGCCTCAACTTCGAGACGCTGATTCCGCCGGGCGATCATCCTCATTACTGGATCGAGGATGCCACGATCACGAATGCGCGATCGCTGCGGTTGCTTGCCGCGGTCGATGAACGTCAGCATCAGCATGGCTTGCAGAAGATGCTGCTCATCGGCGATCCGGTGTATCGGCCCGAGGAGTATGCGGCTTTGCCGAACGCGGCGGCTGAGATGACGAGCGTTGCGTCGCACTTCCCAGCCGAGCAGCGCACAGTCTTTGCGGGGGCGCAGGCTTCTCCCGCAAGCTATTCGTCCAGTGCGCCGGGGCAGTTCGCGTATATCCACTTTGTGGCGCATGCGACGGCCAATGAGATCAACCCTTTAGACTCCGCGATCATTCTGTCGGGTGCTTCAGGGCAGAATGCGGCCTACAAACTCTATGCGCGCGATGTTTTGACGCAGCCGCTACATGCGGAGTTGGTGACGATCTCCTCTTGCTATGGTTCGGGCGTGCGGAACTATTCTGGCGAGGGCGTTGTTGGGCTGGTATGGGCGTTTCTGCGGGCGGGTTCGCACTCGGTGATTGGGGCGATGTGGGAGGTCAGCGACGTATCTACGCCGGCGCTGATGAATGCGCTTTACAGTCAGTTGTTGCGTGGGAGCAGGCCAGATGCGGCGTTGCGGGATGCGAAGCTGGCTATGCTGCACGGCGACGGGGTGTTCCGCAAGCCGCTCTACTGGGCTGCATTTCAGCTCTATTCGGGGAGATAGCCTCCTAAAACAGGCGGTGGGGGTTGACAAGATGGGGTCTTGGAAATGGGTGTCCTTGTGTCGATTTTCGGTTAAAAGCGGAGTGTAACTACAAAAGCGGAGTTACGGTTTTGTAGTTACACTTTTGTAGTTACAAACGGCTTATTGGTCAGACCTCGGTTGTGACGGGGTCCGGGGTTGGAGTCTGCTTTTTCGTCTCGATCTTCGTCTCCGGTTTGGCCGGGGTTGTCTTGGGCTGAGGTTTTGGGTCGGCCTTGGGGGGAGCTAGGAAGGTTTGCAGATTGTAGCCGGAGGTGGCGGCTGCGGTGAGGCTAGTGGTGATGTTTTTTTCGATGATGGTGAGGGATGCTGGTTGGGTGGCGGTGTCTTCCGCGATGGATAGCAACGCGGGGAGTTGGAGCCAGTAGGTGAGGCACTCGAACTGCTCTTTGTTGAAGAAGACGGTTCCCTGGTACTCGCTGAGACCGGCGATCCAGCGGACGTCGGAGTCATTCCAGAACTCGGTGGAGGCGAGGGCTTTGGTGGCGTCGGTTTCGGCGTGCGCGAGGAGGATGCGGACGCGGGCGGCGGCACGCCAGGCGTTTTCGCCCTCGAGGCCCTGGGAGGAGAAGATCTCGGCGAGGGCGGAACGAAGTTGGAGTTGATCGAAGAGGGCCAGGTTGTCTGCGGCGTCTGTCTTCAGATGACGGAGGAGGGTCCAGGCGAGGACGGGAGCCCAGATGGAGATCTCCGAGTTTGCCGGGCTGTGGAGGGGGATGACTTTTTGGGTTGTCTCCGACAGTTTGGCAGAGATTGCCTGTCCCAGTAGGGGCAGGCGGGTGGTTGCGGCCAGTGATGTCTCAAGCTGCGTGGTGAAGGACGCTGGATCGACGGTTGCGCCGAGGTTCGTCAGCTCGTGGAGGAGGTGGGCTGCCTTTTCGATGAAGGGAAGCAGGTGGGGATCGAGTGTTTTATTGGTTTCGACGCTCACCTGCTCGCTGCTCTCTTTGACGGCTTCGGGCGTTACCTTCGCGACACTCATCGGGGTTATGGTCGGGGCGGTTCCGTTGGTTGCTTTGGGTGTCGTCGCTGTGGGCTTTTTGGATGCGGTCACGGTTTGCTGGGCTGTTGTGATGATCTCTTCGATGGAGGAGGCGTGGAGGGTCTGGCGGAGGGCCTCGTGGAGGGGGCGGAGGCGGAGCTTGGAGAGAGCCTCGTCGAGCGAGTAGACACCGGCTCCGTTGAGGGCGCCGCAGAGGTGGTCCCAGGGTTGCTCGGCGGTGGAGTGAAGTTCGCGCCAGTGGAGAAGGACGATGTACTGGTAGGCGCGGAGTTCGACGGTAAGGCCGTGGTGATCGAGGTCGCGGGAGCGGCGGAGGTATTCGAGGCCGGTGGCGGTGTCCTTGTAGGCGACGAAGAGGGCTTCGTCGGAGGGGAGATGCAGGGCTTCATGAATGCGCTGGCTGTGCATCGCGCCGGTGGCCTTGTTCATGGAGGCCGAGGAGATGTGGATGGTGCCGTGGGTGGTGCCGTAGCGATTGTTGAAGAAGATGATGGCGCGCTGGCTGCCGGAGCGATTGGAGTAGGCGAAGACGTTCTCGTCGATGGTGCCGTTGGCGGTCCAGAAGTCGTAGAGGAAGAAGTCGCTGCTGCCGGCGAAGAGTTGTCGGTTCTTGAGCAGGGGTGCGATCTCGCGCTGGTGACGGGCGACGAGATCGTCGTTCGGGGACTCATCGAGGCGGGCGCGTTTGTACTCCATGCCGTACTTCTCGGTGAAGGCCTCAATCTGTCCGTGGCCGAACATGGGAAGACCGGGGAGGGTGGCGAGGAGGGTGCAGACGCCGAAGTAGCGGTCACCGGTGCCGAACTGGTCGATGGCGGTGCGCTCGTCGGGGTTGGACATGAAGTTGACGTAGCGCTTGAGGATGTCGGGATCGAACTCGATGGTTTTTTTGAGGTAGGAGCGGTACTTGGCGTTCTCTTCGTCGCGGAGCATGTTCATGAAGGCGCTGTTGTAGACGCGGTGCATGCCGAGGGTGCGGACGAAGTAGCCTTCGAGGAGCCAGAAGGCTTCGGCGAGGAGGAGGGTGCCCGGGACTTCGACGGCGACGCGATCGACGACCTCGCGCCAGAACTCGTTGGGCATGAGGGCGTCGAACTCGGCCTGCGACATGCTGGATTCGGCACGGGACGGGATGGCTCCGCCGACGCCGGGGAGCGGGAACCAGAGACGCTGCACGTGCTTTTTGGCGAGGGTCATGGCGGCGTCGAAGCGGATGATGGGAAAGAGGCGGGCGACGGCGAGGATGGTCTGCATGACCTGCTCGCGGACCTCGGCCTTGGAGTAGTTGAGCTGGGCGGTATCGTTCCAGGCGAAGGTGGTGCCGTCGTTGCCGTGGTAGAGGAAGTCGGTGTGGCCGGTGCTGCGCTCGCGGCGACGGAAGACGACGGCGGCGTCGGTCTGGTCGAAGTAGTGGTCTTCGATCTTGATCTCGATGCGGCTGTCGTTGGAGAGGTCGGGGCCCTCGAAACGGTAGACGGGAAAGGGGCTGTCGGGGCGGGAGACGAACCAGTCGGGGTGGTCCATAACCCAGGAGGAGTCGATGCCCATGTGGTTGGGGACCATGTCGCTGGCGAGTCGGATGCCATGGGCGGCACAGCGGTCGCGGAGGTGGCGGTAGGCGGGCTCGCCGCCGAGGTCTTCGGCGATGCGGTAGTCGGCGACGGAGTAGGCGGAGGCGACGGCGTCGTGCTGGCCGCGGAGGCGCTTGATGGTCTGCGAGGCGGTGCTGCGCTCCCAGAGGCCGATGAGCCAGAGGCCGTTGAGACCGCGGTCAGCGAGGAGGTGGAGCTCTTCGTCGGGGATCTGGTCGAGACGATGGATGTGGCGCTGGTATTTCTTGGAGAGCTGCTCGAGCCAGACGTAGGTGCTCTTGGCGATGAGGACGACGGTAGGCATCCAGTCCTGGTCGGGGCTGAAGGCTTCGTACTCATTCACGACGGGCTGCTGGGACTGGGCGTTGCGATGGGCGCGTTCGGCGTCGCTGAAGCCGACGAACTCATCGCCGGCGAAGCCTTCGCTGCCCCAGCCGGTGCGTCGTTCGGGGTGCTGGGTAGCGGCTGAAGGGGGGTGGAAGCGCATCCAGATGGCGATGTCCTCTTCTTTGAGGATGTCAATGGCGAGGAGGATGTGGCGGAGCTCGTCGCCGAGGTGCTCGGCCCAGTTTTCGCGGATGTAGGCGAGCTGGCCGGTGAGGGAGTCGGGCGAGGCGAGCATGGGGGCGATGAGGGCGTCGAGGAGGGTGCCGATCTCGGGCGCGAAGGCGGGGCGGGTGACGAAGTAGTCGTTGAGGTGCTCGGTGACGGACTTGTAGATAGTTTGCTGGGCGAGGTCGCGGTCGTCGAAGAACTCTTTGAAGGGGGCGAAGGCGGGGTTGATGTTGGAGAGCCAGAGGAGGAGGAGCTCTTCGAAGGCGGCCTCGCGGTTGGGCATGCCGTCGGTGGAGGACTGGAGCCAGTGCTCGGGGGTCTCTTCTCCGCGATAGACGGAGACGTTGGGGAACTGGGCGGTGAAGGTGGCGATGAGTTTTTCTACGCCCGAGGGGTTGGCTTGCGCGGAGAAGAAGCGGAGGGCTTCGGGGAGGACGTGTGGGTCGAGGGTTTCGCGGTAGCGGGCGATGAGGGCGTGGCTGAGCTCGTCGATGAGGCCCATGGCGAAGAGCTTGCCGGCGTGCATGGGTTCGGCGGCGGTGGTGCTGACCTTGCGGACCTCGTTGACGCGCTGGGCTAGCTCGCGGCTGGCCGTGATGTTCGCGAAGATGACGTTGCCGGCGTAGTTGAAAAGGCCCTCGCGGACGCCGTAGCGATCGCGGGTCTTGCGCGAGATATGAAATTCCATGCCTGAATGCCTCTGCGCTTGTATCGTCCAAACGCATTCTCTGTTCGATATGATGCCGCGAGCCGGACGATCGGCGAGGGTTGCCGGGGCGTGGCTGCTCCACCCCCTCTGCAACAGGTATACGCCTATTTGAAGCGTAGCTTGATGAGGAGGATGTATCGACGCGGAAGCTAACCGATTAGCGGTGTGCCCAGCGCAGGATGGGAAGCAGGCTGGAGTAGTCGTCGGTCCAGAGATGGAGGCCGGGGACGGGCGAGATCGGCTCGGTGCGGGAGGCGATGTTAGGGAGGGCGAGGAACTGCTGGTTGGCGGTGACGAGGACCCAGGTTGCGCGGTATTCGCCGCGGGAGTCGTCGTCGGGGCTGTCTACACTCCGCGCTTCCATGTTGGAAGCTGCTGCTAGCTGTGCGATCTCGGGGGCTAAATCGAGGTATTGGTTGGAGACGTGGAAGGCGAGGATGCCGCCGGGGGCGAGATGGATCCGGTAGAGCTGCATGGCCTGGGTGGTGAGCAGGTGGAGGGGGATGGCGTCGCCGGTGAAGGCGTCGACGGCGAGGACGTTGAAGTGCTGCGGGGCTTCGCGAGCGAGGGAGGTGCGGGCGTCGCCGTCGGCGAAGGTGGTTTGGGCGGCGGAGTCGCGGAGGTAGGTGAAGAGGTTTTCGGCGATGGGGCGGACGAGGGGGTTGATCTCGTAGAAGCGGATCTGGTCGCCGGGACGACCGTAGGCGGCGAGGGTGCCTACCCCGAGGCCGACGATGCCGATACGGCGCGGGGCGTCGGCGCAGCAGTTGGTGAGGGCGAGGCCGATGCCGGAGTCTTCGGCGTAGTAGCTGGTGGGGATGCGGCTGAGGCCGGGGGCGAACATCTGCGTGCCGTGGCGGATGGTTCCGTTGAGAAGCATGCGCGTGGGGAGGGTTTGGGCGGGCATGTCGGTCTGCTTGACGCGGAGGGCACCGTAGAAGTTGCGGACCTCGAGGAGGGTCTGGCGGGCGAGGACGATGTGCAGCATGAGGAGAAGCGCGAAGAGGAGTCCGGTGCCGGTGGACCAGAGGAGGCGCTGCGGCCAGCCGTCGCTCCAGGTGACGATGAGGGCGAGCAGGGCGGTGAGGAAGAAGGCGATGGCAAGGTCGTAGTCGGCGACGAAGAGGAGTGGGCTGGCGATGGCGACGAAGAAGGTTCCGGCGACACCACCGGCGGCGATGAGGAGATAGAAGAGGGTGGCCTCGGAGGGACGGGCGGGGCGCAGGGCGTGGACCTCGGCATGGCAGAAGAGGCAGGCGACGAAGACCTCGGCGAGGAAGAAGAGGATGCCTATGCCGATGGGGAGGCTGGCGTCGATGCGGGAGAGGGCATAGCCGAGGCTGGCGAGCATGAGCACAAGGAAGCGGACGACGATGCCGCGGCGGTAGAACGAGGAGAACTCGAAGGCGAGAATAAAGGTGAGGAGATAGACGGCGAGCGGCATCGTCCAGAGCAGGGGGATGGCGGCGATGTTGCGGGTGAGGTGGCTGGTGACGGCACTGAGTTGCATGGCGGCGGCCATGGGGAGGAGGAACCAGAGAACTCTGATCTGTAGGGAGGTGGGTGGGATCGCTTCGATGGTGGTTTGGGTAGGTTGTGCGGCGGGGTTCGCGGTACTGAAGCGGTAGGCGAGGAGGGCTCCGAGGATGGCGAAGAGAGCGAAGCCGATGGACCATGCGGTTCGCTGGTGGTGAAGGGTGAGGGAAGGCTCGATGAGAGTGGGGTAGAGGATGAGGGCGAGGAGCGAGCCGGCGTTCGAGAGCGCGAAGAGTCGGTAAGGGACGTTGCCGCCTTCGGTGCGGGCCATCCAGATCTGTAAGAGCGGGCTGGTGGAGCCGAGGAGGAGGAATGGCAGTCCGATGCCTAGGGTGAGAGCGGTGAAGATGGTGGTGACGGGGTGGGACGCTCCGTTGTTGAGGTTCATGCGGAAGCGGAGGGTGAGGACTACAGCGACAACGGCACAGGCGAGAGCAGCCAGGTGGATGAGGCGCTGGGTGCGGGCGGAGGGTTGGTGTGTGAGCCAGTGGGCGTAGAGGTATCCAAGGAGGAGGGCGAGCTGAAAGAAGACGAGGCAGGTGATCCAGACGGCGGAGGAGCCGCCGAGCGCGGGGAGGAGCTCTTTTGCGGCCATGGGTTCGACGACGAAGAGGAGAAAGGCCGAGAGAAAGATGGTGGTGCCGTAGAGAAAGCGCGACGCGGACATTGGGGACTCGGAGAGGCGGCGTTGAAGAGCGCTCCCATCTTGCCACATGGCGGTGGAAGGGGTCAGGATTAGGGCTGCCTTGGCTTTCGAGGCTGTATAGAACTGGGGAAGGTTATGAGCGATGAGGCGATGGTTTGGATACGGCCTTGGTGGTTACAAACTCTTCAATAATTTGATTAGACGGCGACCATTATCAGCGCAGCTTCCGCGTCGACGACAACCCGGGAACCAAGCAATGAGAGGCGCGGTTATCAGGATTTACAAGTTGAGATCAGCTATTGCCGAAACGCGCGTTTCTTGCGCGAATCGCCTCTTCAGATCTCGGGGCAAACGTCTCCAGACCAAATTCGATCGCGTCCGCCTGAACCTTCTCGATGAAGGGACGCAAGCTGTCGTTGTACTGCTGAAACGCGGCTTCGAAGTTGTCGGGATGTTTTTGGAAGGCGTCGGCCAAAGCTGCCGCTCCAACAATCGCGAGCGATCCTCCCATGCCGGCAGCGGGGGATGCGCAGTAGGCGGCGTCTCCCACCAGGGCCACGCGACCTTTTGTCCACGAGGGCATTTTGATCTGGCAGAGCTTGTCGAAATAAAAATCCCTGTAGCGACTCACCTCTTCGAGTAACTCGCGTGTTCTCCATCCCTCGCCCTCGAAGTGCTCTCGGATCATGTGTCTCTGCTTCTCCTGATCGCGATAGTCGTACGGAATCTCCTCTTCGGAGAAGAAGCAAAAGGCAATGTCTGTTTTGCCGTTGTATGCGCTGAGCATCACAGTCTTGCCCGGGACGTTGTAGATTTGCGAAGTATTCTCGTCGATCAGCAGCTTATCGACGATTGTGATTGAAAAGTATAGTTGAAGGAATTTGGAGTAGGCGGACTCTTCGCCGAAACACATTCTCCTCACTGCGGAATGATTGCCGTCACACCCGAACACGAGAGAGAAGGCGCGCTGTTTTCCGCTTTTGAATGTAACGGTGACCTCGTCTGCCGATTCCTCGAGGCGCGCAATGCTATCGCCGAAGATGAACTCGACGTCGTTCTTCACGTCGTGAAATTGCATGTTGAGCAGTTCGTCTCGCTCGATCTCGTACTCGGGAGCCGAAGTTTCCATGTTGCCGGCTTGAGCTGACATCATGGCCAGACAGGCTCCGTGAGCATCCACGAATTCCATTGGTCTTGCCGGCAGGCTGCTCGATTGAATGCGCTCGAGCAGCCCCATCCGCCGCACGATGTCGACGGTATCTCCTTCAATATTGACGGGCGTCCCGCCCATCTTCAGAGTCTTTCCAATCTCGACCACGGTTACTGCGTATCCGAGCCGATTCATCCAATAGGCGGTCGAAAGCCCGGCAAAGCTTGCCCCTGATACGAGGACTCTTGTCTTTCGATCCGCTGCCCTACCGATGCTGGTTTGCTGTGTTGTCATTTCCGAACCCCTGTCAATAATTATACTAAGTATAATTATTGACAGGGTATAATAATTTCTGTCAAGTCATGCAGAAGTCAACACCAGATCGCCGGAGCCGGAAGCGCCTCGCGACGCGGCAGAAGATCTCAGACGTCGCGACATGCCTCTTTATGGAGCGCGGGTTCGATCAGGTGACGGTGGACGAGATTGCCGAAGCCGCCGATGTTTCGCGGATGACGGTCTTCAATCACTTCTCACGCAAGGAGGACATGTTCTTCGACCTCGACGACGAAGGTCGCGAGGAGCTGATGGCTGGTTTGCAAAAAAAAGAGAACAGCGCATCGCCTATTGAAGCGGTACGGCGGTTCGCTCATTGGGCCGTCGCAGAACAGCGCCCGTACGTACGTTTTTCCGAAGCAGGAAGTGAAAAGTTTCTTGAGACGATCCAGGCCAGCGACGCGTTGAAGGCTCGTGCGAGGGCTATACGCGACGAGCTGACAGATATGTTGACGGTCGGCTTGGCGAAAGCTGCAAATCGCCATCTACCCGATCCTGCCGCCAGCCTCGCAGCTTCATTGCTCGTCGCGACCTGGGTTGTCGCGGCCTTCGAAGCGCATCGGATCTTTCGCGAGAGCCGTGATGTCGAGAGATCAAACACGGCATTTCTGGCGATTGTCGACCAAGGGATCAGAGGTGTGAAAGTTGCTGTGGAAGGCACTCCGTATGCATGAAGACTGACGTCCTCTCATCTCGGGCGAAGTGCCTGCAAGGGAACGCAGTGTCCGGATTCTCTCGGCCTTCGAGGCTGTTTAAATTATGGGCTGTGAGGCGATGGACTGGGCAGGTCGCTTATTCTCTTCTTGGTATCCTCGAGTAACCATGACGGTCCGGTTTGCAGTCACACGGTCGCAAATCCTCTCCTTCCGACGTCAGCAGGGCTTTCTCGACGAGCGTCTCCCGGCAAAGACAGAGTCGTTGCGAAAAGCTGCGTGGGGCGGATTGCAAGACTCCGTGCCGCGTGCGGCGCTCTTGTCGATTCATGCTCGCGTCGATGGGACCATTTCAACCGACTGGAATCATAGTTCTCTTGTGCAGCTCTGGGGTCCTCGCTTCAATGTCTACGTTGTCGCGGCGCAAGACCTTGCCCTCTTTTCCCTGGGAAGGCTCCCTGTCGATACCAAACGCCTCGCAAGAGCGGAGATGACAGCCAGGCGTCTACAAACATTTCTGAACGGACGTTCCATGCCATTTGGAGAGGCTGGCCGTGGAATTGGCGTCGTGCCCAACAGTCTCCGATATGCTGCCCCGACCGGCACGGTCCTGATGCGCTGGAACGGGGCGCACCAGCCGATAGTTTGGACGGTGCCTCCACCCGACATGGAACCTCAGCAGGCTCGGCTCGAACTCGCCCGGCGATACCTCCACGTCTTTGGACCTGCAACGAGTGCTACATTTGCGCGCTGGGCCGGAATTCCAGATGCACTGGCACACGCTGCCTTCAAAGAGCTTGCCGGTATTCTCACGCCAGTGCGAACGCCGACAGGCGACGCATGGATTCTCGCCAAGGATGAGACTACGCTTCGAGCCCAGCCACGGCCCGCTGCGCCTGCAAGACTCTTGCCAAGCGGCGATGCCTTCTACCTCGCCTGGGGCGCCGACCGGGAGATTCTTGTCCCCAATGCCAAGCGACGGCCAGAGCTGTGGACGTCTCGTGTATGGCCCGGAGCACTGCTTGTCGGTGGAGAGATCACCGGCGTGTGGCGTCGGTCCAGCTCCGAGGTCTCGATCGATGTCTGGCGACGTCTTACCTGGTCGGAACGCGACGCCGTTGAGACCGAAGCCATGTCCCTTCCTCTCCCGGATCTCAATCGACCTATCACTGTCCGCTGGGCCTACACGTAAAGCGCCTCAGCGAAGCTTGTTTGCGCCCCACCCTTCGCAGAAGCGCGAAGGATGGGATGCCCGGGCTGGGTTTTCTGTTGAGATGCTGCTCGGATTATTTGTTGTGGATGGTGAAGGTGTAGGTGCCGGAGCCTATTTCAGTGATGGCGGTGCCTGCGGCTTCGTGGGGTTGGATGGATTTGCCGTCCTGCTCGATGAGGCTGCTGGCCGTGGCGGGGAGGTGGACAGTAGCGGTAGTGTTGGCGGGGATGGTGACCTTGAGGCTCAGGTTAGTGTCGCCGTTGCGGGTCCAGTCGGTGGCAACGGTGCCGTAGGCGGAGTCGTACTCGGCGTGGACGTGGGGAAGGCGAGCGTCGACGTGGGGAGCGATGACGATGTGGTGAAAGCCGGGCGAGGCGGGGTCGGTATCGATGCCAGCGGCGCGGCGATAGACCCAGGCCATGACGGACCCGAAGGCGTAGTGGTTGTAGGAGTTCATGGAGGGATCACCGGTGTCGCCGTTCCAGCGCTCCCACCAGGTGGTTGCGCCCTTCTCGACCATGTAGCCCCAGGAGGGGTAGGTCTTGTTGAGGAGCAGGGTGTAGGCGACGTCGGTGCGGCCCTGCTGGTCGAGGACGGAGAGCAGGAAGGGTGTGCCGAGGAAGCCGGTGGTGAGGTGGTCCTGATGTGCTTCGATGTCCTTGACGAGGCGCTCGGTCATGTTGGCTTCAAGCTCTTTGGGAGCCATGCCGGTGTACAGGGTGAGGACGTAGGCGGTCTGGGTGTTGCCTTCGACGGAGCCGTCAGGGTGGATGTACTGCGTCTGATAGGCGGCGCGGATGTGGGTGTAGAGGTCGCGGTAGGTTGCGGCGTCGGCGGTGCGGCCGAGGGCGGTGGCCATCTGCTCCATCTGATGGGCGATGAGAGCCCAGTAGGCGGTGGCGACGAGATCGGAAGGGGAGTGGGGATCGGGAGCTAGCCAGTCGGCGAAGTTGTTGCCGAGCTCATGCTGGCGGAGGTAGTTGGGGTTGGTGCGGAGGATGAAGGCCAACCACGCCTGCATGGCGGGCCAGTTGCGCTCGACGAGCGCGCGGTCGCCGTACTGGAGCCAGGTGGAGTAGGGAACGAGGACGCCGGCGTCGCCCCAGCCGGGTGCTCCGGGGAGCTGGTCGGTGGGATCGAGGAGGTTGGGGGAGATGTCGGAGAAGGCTCCGTTGCTGCCCTGCGCGTCGACGACGTCCTGCATGAACTTGTGCGAGAAGGAGTCGATGTCGAAGTTGTAGCTGCCGGTGCGCCAGAAGACGCCTGCATCGCCCATCCAGCCCATGCGCTCGTCGCGCTGGGGGCAGTCGGTGGGAATAGAGAGGAAGTTGCCGCGCTGGCCCCAGAGACCGAGGGTGTTCATGTGGTTGAGGAGATCGCTGGAGGTCTCGAGGCGGATGGAGGGTTGCGCGGGAAGGCTGTTGAGGACGATGCCTTCGATGGCCGCGGGGGTGGGCTTGCCAGGGAAGCCGGAGACCTGGATGTAGCGGAAGCCGTGGAAGGTGAAGGCGGGGGTCCAGGTCTCTTCGCCGTTGCCGCTGAGGGTGTAGAGGTCGGTGGCGTCGGCGTCGCGGAGGTTTTCGGTGTAGACGGTGCCGTCGGGGTTGAGGCGCTCGGCAAACTGCATGCGGACAGTGGTGCCGCGGGGGCCGTGGACGCGGAGTTTGACGACGCCGACCATGTTCTGGCCCATGTCGAAGACGGCGAGCTGTTTGCCATCGGAGGGGACCATGGTGACGTTGACGGGGGTGATGGTTTGCGCGGAATGGACGGTGAGATCAGACTGCGCGGTGACCTCGATGGCGGGGTCGGGGGCTACGGTTGCGGGAGTCCAGTCGGTTGACTTCGTGGAGGGTTGGTTCCAGGTGGGGTGGTCGAGGCGGGCATCGTAGGCTTCGCCGCCGTAGATCTCGGAGGAGACGATGGGGGAGGGTGCGGCTTGCCAGGTGTCGTCGGTGGCGATGGTCTGGCGGGTGCCGTTGGCGAAGCGCAGCTCGAGCTGGGCGCGGAGGAGATCGGGGCCGGGGAAGAGGCGCGAGCCGGACCAGAGGAGCGGGCTGCCGTGCCATCCGCCTCCGAGGACCGCGGCGAGGGTGTTGTGGCCACCGGCTACGAGCGAGGTGACGTCGTAGGTTTGGTAGAGGACGCGCTTGCGGTAGTCGGTGAAATCGGGCACGAGGACGGACTGGCCGACGCGTTTGCCGTTGAGGAAGGCTTGATAGCTACCGAGGGCTGTGATGTAGAGGCGCGCGGAGACGACTTTGCTGCGGGGGGTAAAGTCCTTGCGGAGGAGCGCGGTGGTGGTTTCGACGCGATCGGGAGTGGACGCGGGCGTGTGACGGTCAGGGGCTACGCCGAAGTGTTGGCTGGCGAGCGGGCCGAGGTCCTGCGCGGGTTGCCAGTCGGTCGATGGCTGAGGCTTCGTCTCGCGGACGCGCCAGTTGCTGTCGCTGACGATGGATGAGGCTTTGCCGTCGGCCTGGGTGAGATTGAGGATAGCGGCGAGAGCAGCGGGGTAGGTGGCGGCGGCGTTATGCGAGCTGCGGACGGAGAGGGTGACGGCGATGGTGTTGTCTCCGGCAGCGCCCTTGCCGAAGACGAGCTGGTCGCGGATGTCCTCGCGGTCGAAGGCGCCCCACTCCTGCTTGTGGCCGGTGATGTGGCCGTTGACGCGGGTGGTGTAGGTTCCTCCGGTGAAGAGGTGCAAGATGGCTGCTTCGGGTCGCGTATCCGCGTGGAGATGGTACTCGAACTCAACGGTCGTGGACTGGGGGACGTGCTGCGGATCGGCGTTGGGGAGCCAGATCCAGTGGATCGACTGGAGCTCCTGTTCGGCGGCGGGATCGTTGCGGCGAATCCATTTGGCTTGCCAATCGGAGGGCTGGAGAAGACCGGTCTCCCACCATGCGAGCTCGGTTGCGATGGCGGCGTTGCCTTGCTTGTCCCAGACACGGACGGTCCAGAAGTAACGCTGGCTGGGTTTGAGGGCGGGACCGTCGTAGGGGATGGCGAGGGAGTCGGGTGAGGGGCGGCGACCGCTGTCCCATACGTCGGCGTTGCCCTTGCGAAGGGCTTCAGCGGAGGTGGCGACGGTGATCTGATAGGCGGACTGGGCCCAGTCGCGGGTGGTCGCGTCACTCTGCCAGGCGAAGGCGGGGTGGAGGACGTCGATGCCGAGGGGATTGGTCTGGCCCTCGGTGCGGAGATGAACGGGCGTGGCGTGAAGAAGGCCAGGAGTGATGAGAGACAGAAGGCCCAGAAGCTGGACCGCGAGTTTCGAAGGGCAATTGAGGCTCTTTTGGGCTATGAACCCAATGGGAAATGATTTCATTAGCAGCACGCTCCGTTTCACAGGAAACATATTACTGTGTCGCGGGCGGCTTTGGGATGGCGAGCACCGTTTCTACCAAAAGCTGGGCTCTCAGAAGTTTTTGGAGAAGTCGTCCTCCCCGATTCATAGATAGGAATGATGAATCGGATATTGGATAACGTTTACGCGGAGTGTCCTGGCTTGGAACCAGGATGTCTTTCGCATCCCCTTCGCAGAAGTTCTTGACAGTCGTTGCTGAGCTCGTGTACATGCTCATGGGTCATACTAAATCGTTTTTGCTGTACGCGAACTTCCAGGAGTTTGTTTGCAGCGAATGAACGACGCGTATGCGTTATGGGAGAGCTAGATCACGTATGCCGGAATTACGCAGTTTTCGCATGATTTCGGATGGATTTCATGAACGATTTATTGGAGGCAGTATGCAGGTTAAGACGCAGGACGCTGGAAAATTTCTGTTGAAGATGTGGCGAGGCGGAGCCTTTGGGCTCGCGTTGTTTGCCACTCTTTTTCTGACGTCGCCATCGATGGCGCACGCTCAGGTATCAGCCACAGTGAACGGCACGGTGTATGACAGCTCGGGCGCAGTGATTCCCGGCGCGCAGGTGACCCTGACGAATGATGCAACGAAGGAGAAGCGCGACACGGTCAGCAACGGTGAAGGCTATTTCGCGTTTCCTGCGTTGCTGACGGGAAGCTACTCGATCCGGATTGAAGCGAAGGGCTTCAAGGGATTCGAGCAACGTGGAATTCCTTTGAGCGCGGGTGACGTCCGCAAGCTGCCTGGCTTGGTACTGCCTGTGGGCGACCAGGGCGAGACGGTTACGGTTGAGGCGAACCAACAGATTATTCCGGTGGAAAATGGGCAGCGTGCCGCGTTGCTCGATTCCAAGGATATTCAGCAGCTCGCCATTGAGGGACGTAATCTCTCGGAGCTGTTGAAGGTGCTGCCGGGCGTGACCAGCGCAGCCAATGGGTTGAACAACGGAGCTTCGTTCGATCCTACCGTTGTCAGCGTTGGTTCGAGCGCAGTGGGTAACGGGCTGAATGCAAACGGTGCGCCAAACCGAGGTGGCACCAGCCAGCTTTCGGATGGCGTCGATATCGACGATCCGGGCTGCAACTGCAACTCGATCGCAATCTTGAATCCTGATATGACGCAGGAGGTCAGCGTGCAGACCTCGAACTTCGGCGCTGATGCTCCTCGTGGACCGGTGGTCATCAACTCGATCAGTAAATCGGGTGGAGCTGCGTATCATGGTGAAGGCTACTTCTACGTTCGGAACGACATCTTCAATGCGAACGACTGGCAGAGCGATGCTCGCGGCTTACCAAAGGGCAGCGCTCACTATTACTATCCGGGTGGTAATGTCGGTGGCCCGATTCCCTTCACTCATAAGAAGCTGTTAGGTTGGATCGGCTACGAGAGAATCCTTCAGAATACCGGGAACGCCAATACGCTGACATCCTTCATTCCTACTGCGGATATGATGGCCGGCAATTTCACAAATACTGCTGCGAACGTGGCGTTTTGCAATGGCAATCTTCTGTCATCCAACAATAACGGTTGCAATGACCTCACAGGAACGGTATTGCCAGATGGAACGATCATCGGTCAAGGCACGCGCCCGGCAGGCATTATCCCGTCGCAGTTTCTTGACCCGGGTGCGAAGGCACTGGCCAGCTTCTGGCCTGCGGCGAATGTTAGCGACCCGAACCAACGAGCACATCTCGGTAACGCAAACTATAACCAGGTCATTCCCGGAACGCATGACGGTTATCTGTTTCGTGCGCGTGTGGACTATAACCTGAGCGACCGGACTACCTTCTTCATTTCGTATCAATACGGGCAGGACCAGGCTCCATCGAATGGTAACGGTGCTCACATCTACTGGACCCCGAGTAACTCCATCCCCTACCCAGGTGGCGGACTGATCAGCCAGTCTTTCTCTAAATCGATTGCCGGGCACTTTACCCATGTCTTCAGCCCGACGCTGACGAACGAGTTCATCGCGAGCTGGGGCTATGGCAACTTCCCTGTCGGTCCTCCGAAGGCTTCGGGAGCTTACAAGAGCACACTTGGCTATCCGGCGAGCTACGGTACCGTCTTCAAGTCGGGATCCCTTCTGGTTCCTTCCTACACCAGCGGCGGCCAGCTTACGTTTCCTGACTTTTCGCAGCAGGATATCTTCGAGTCGGCGAACGGAAAGTATCTTGTCCGCAAAGAGATGCCTGCGTTCTCGGATGGCCTAACGAAGGTCGCGAGCACGCATACGATCAAAGCGGGTATCTACGCGGAGAACGTCGGCAATATCCAGGGAGCTTCGGAGTCGCCGAATGGCGCTTTGAACAGCTTCAGCGGTAGCGGCAAGGTTTATAACAATCTGCTTACCGGGGCTCCGCTTGGCTCTCCGAGTAATCCGACGGCGAACTTTCTATTAGGCAATGTCACCAGCTACGGGGAAAACAATGCATCTCCGGTGAGCGATATGGCTTACCAGACGCTCTCGTTCTACGGGGATGACTCGTGGAAGGCAAGCAAGCGTCTTACGGTGGAGTATGGCTTCCGCTTTGAGCACATCGGTCACTGGTACGACCGTCAGGGCAACGGGCTGGCTGTCTTCATTCCGACGCTGGTCTCCACTGACCAGGCCGCAGGCAAGCTCGATCCCGGCGTTTACTGGCACGGCATCAGCCCCGGTATCTCGAAGGCTGGTTCGCCGGATCGCTTCCTGTTCGTCTCTCCTCGTTTCGGCGGATCGTATGATCTGTTCGGTTCCGGGAAGACGATTCTGCGCGGTGGCTGGGGCAAGTACCGGTTCAGCGATCAGTACAACGACTATACCGGTGCGCTCACTACAGCGCAGAGCATTCAGAGCTACGGATTGCTTGGACAGAGGAGCGTTCTGCTTTCGCAGATCGGTTCCATCCCTGTTCCAACAGCGGGCGGAATCAATGGTACGGTCAATACGGTAGGCGCGAATGACTATGGAATTCCGGTCACCCGCAGTTACAACTTCACCATCTCGCAACAGCTTCCGTTGAACTCGCTTCTCGAGGTCGCTTACGTCGGTAGCAGCTCATCGCAAATTCTCGTCGGCGGCCAAAGTATCTCGGGCAGCGGCTTTACCGAGTTCATCAACCAGAACAAGGTTCCGCTCGGCGCGTTCTTTGCGGCGGATCCGGTGACCGGCGTCGTCTCGCCCAACCCTGAGAACCTTTCTCAGGGAGCGGCAGGCAATACGGAAGCGGATTATCGTCCCTACGGCAAGACCTACGGGACCAACCAGATCAACGTCAACCAGCATGTCGGCTACTCCAACTACAACGGCTTGCAGGTGAGCTGGGTGAAGCGTTCGGACAAGCTGACGTTCAACGTCAACTACACGTGGTCGAAGACGCTCGGCACCGGACTGCTGTCCGATCCGTTCAACCTGCGGAATGACTACGGCATTGCCGCCATCGATCGTCCGTATGTCTTCAACTCGTCGTACTCCTATAACTTCGGCCGCGTCTATAAGGGCGAGCATTTTCTGCTCAACGGCGTGTCGAATGGCTGGACGATCTCGGGCATTACAACGTGGCAGTCCGGCGCAAATCTACAGGCGACAAACAGCCCGAACTTTGGATTGACGATCACTAAACCCGATCCTGCCAACCCAAAACTACCGGATGGCCTTACGAATAACAGCTACTTTGGCACATCGGCACCCAAGCTGATCCAGCCTGTATTGACCTGCGATGCGGGGGCGCATCTGGCTCATAACCAGAGAATCAACGCAGCCTGCTTTACTGCTCCTGCACTCGGGAGCAATGGTCCTTACAACTATCCGTATTACAGAAACGCTGACTTCTTCGATACGGACCTGGCAGCTTACAAGTCCTTCCACATCACAGAAGGTCAGACAGTCCAGTTCCGCATCTCGGCGTTCAACTGGGTCAACCATCCACTTCCTGAGTTCAGCGGCGGTAATCAACTGCAGCTCAATTACCAAGACTATCCGAATACTGTCCCCTCAACCTCGAACTCACCTACCCTCGGGTTCCTGGATACCAAGGCAGGCGGTCATGCTGCTCGTATTCTGGAGCTTGCATTGAAGTACAACTTCTAACCGCTATGGGAGAGAGGGCGGCTTGCATAGGCCGCCCTTCTCTTCCGAAGCGCTGTACGTTGGATTGAATACGTTTCAAACCGAGCGAAGGGTTTATGCCCTTCGCTATACTTTTGCGAATGGCTGTGCGCCTTACTCTGATGCAAATCTATTCCTCAAAATCGCCATGCAGGAGAGACCGTAGCCGCAGGGTGGTGATGGTGATGCTGCTGCTTGGCTCTGTCGGCGGCTCTGCTGGTGTAGGGCAGAGAGCGCGTACGGCGGATCGTGCCGGTGATGCGTTGCAGCAGAGGTATGATGCGGCGCAGCGGGCGCAGGCTTCGGGAGATCTGGGCCGCGCGATGCGGGAGTACCAGGATTTTCTGGCAGAGAGCTTGCGCCGCGTGGCGGAGGGGCAAGCGCGAGTGGGTGAGTATCCTGCATCGGCAAAGCTCTTTGAGGAGGCACTGGCGGTTGCGCCTGCGGGTAGCGCTGTGAGTCTGCGGCTGTCGTATGCCGAGGCGGCGCTGGTGGCGCGTGATATTCCTAAGGCGCGGGCGCTTGCTGAGGCAGTGCTGGTCGATGAGCCGAAGAGCGCGGAGGCTCGGCTGGTGCTGGGCGAAGCTCTGTTGCAAACGAACGAGAATGAGCAGGCTCGCAAGGAGTTAGAGGCGGCGGTTGCGCTTGAGCCGAACTACCGGAATGGGCTGGCCTTGGCGACCGCTTATCTTGCGCTGGCCGATACGAAGGATGCGGAGCGCATTTTTACGGAGATGGCGGCGAGCTTCGGAAAGAAGGCTTCGGTGTACCTCGACTTTGGGCGATCTCTTGCCGAGGCTGGTTATCCGGAGATGGCGATCGCGGATTTCAACCTCGCGATCGCGAAGGATTCGACGCTGCCTGAGGTGCACTACTGCCTTGGCGCTTCGTACCTGCTGAGCGAGGGTGAGAAGGGGTTTGCCAAGGCCGCGCAGGAGTTTCGCCGCGAGCTTGCGTTGCATCCGGATGATTACTTCAGCCTGTCGCAGCTTGGATACATTGCGTTGAACGAGCATCGGCTGCCGGAGGCGGAGGCGGATTTGAAGCGGGCGGCGGCGCTGGACCCGCGGAATCCGGATAATCCTTTGTTGCTGGGGCAGGTATATGCGCAGCTCAATCAGCCGGAGCAGGCAGAGCAGGCACTGCGCATGTCGATTGCGCTGACTACGGACCTTTCGCGAAATCATTACCAGGTGCAGCGTGCGCATTATTTGCTGGGACGCTTGTTGTTACAGACGGGGCATGCGGATGAGGCAAAGGAACAGATGCAGCTTTCGGCTGATCTGCTGAAGAAGAACCTTGAACGGGATGAGGCAAGGCTGAAGGGTGCGCCGAGTAGTGAGGCGACGAGCGCGGCGCTTCAGATTCATGCGCGTGGGCTTGCGCCGGTTGATGTGCAGGCGAAGCATGAGATCGAGGCGTTTGCTGCGCGTGTGGCACCGGCGCTTGCGGACAGCTACAACAACCTGGGTGCGATTGCCGCGGCGGATAACCAGTTTGCTTCGGCCACGGGTTATTTTGAGAAGGCTGCACGGTGGAATCCATCGCTTGAAGGGTTGGACTACAACTGGGGCAGAGCGGCTTTTTCGGCGGAGTTGTATGCGCAGGCTGAGGCTCCACTGGGTCGGTATCTTGCGGCGCATCCGTTGGAGCAGGGTGCGCGGCGCGTGCTTGGCATCTGCTACTTCAAGGGGAAGAAGTATGCGGCGACGGTGGAGACGTTGCTGCCTATCGAGGGGGAGTTGGCTGCTACTCCGCAGCTCGATTCGATGTATGCGCAGTCGCTGCTGATGACGGGTGATTACGATGGGGGCGTTGCACGACTACAGAGAATGAGCCGTGCGAATCCAGCGGTTGCGGAGGTACATCGTGCACTGGGCGAAGCGTATGCCTCGCATGGTGAGTATCTGAAGGCGAGCGAAGAGTTGCGGACGGCTGTGCAGTTGAATGCTGCGGACTCCGAAGCTACGGATCAGTTGGCGATGGTGTTGACTCATCTTGAGAAGAAGAATGCGCCCGTCCAGCGTTAAGACGTGGCGGTGGATACGATGCCTTGTTCGTGTTGCGGGGATGGTGTGTTTACAGATGCCGGTTGTAGCGCAGACTGCTAAAGAGCAGACGATGCATTTTCGCGATGTTGGGCCGACGGCTGGGTTGACGACGGTGCCGCACTCGGCGGCGGTGAAGCAGTATCTCGTGGAGATGATGGGTGGAGGCGTGGCGCTGTTCGACTGCGACAACGATGGGAAACTGGACATCGTTACGGTGAACGACTCGACGGTGGATGCGTATCTGCATGGCGGCGAGGCGATGGTTACGCTCTACCATCAGGACACGCTGGCGAACGGGCCGCTGCACTTTACGGATGTGACGGCGGCGGCGGGTCTTACGGTGCGTGGGTGGGGGATGGGTGTCGCTGTGGGGGACTTCGATAACGATGGCCTGCCCGATTTATATGTCACTGGATATGGTCACAATGTGCTGTATCGCAACTTGGGTGGATGCAGGTTTGAAGATGTGACGAAGCAGATGGGTGTTGCGGGCGGGGGCTTCAGCGCGGGGGCTGCGTGGGCTGATTATGACCGCGATGGGAGGCTCGATCTTTTTGTGTCGCGGTATGTGGATAGCGATCTGCAACACTTGCCGAAGCCTGGCGATAAAGGATTCGACTATCAGGGGCTGCCGATGGAGGTTCCGGTGCTGCGGGGAGAGACGGATCTACTGTTTCATAACACTGGTAAAGCTTTCAACGAGGTCTCGCAGAAGGCGGGCGTGAGCAATCCGGATAAGCGGCTTGGCATGGGCGTGGTTTGGAGTGACTATGACCACGATGGCTGGCCGGACTTGTTCGTCACGAATGATATGGGGCCGAACTTTCTTTATCGCAATAAGCACGATGGAACATTCGAAGATGTCGGGATGATCTCGGGGACGGCATTGAGTGCGGATGGGCACACGATGGGAAATATGGCTGCGGATTTTGCGGACTACGATCACAACGGAACGCCTGATGTGGTGGTGACGCGGTATGGGTATCAGCCGATGAGCCTTTACCGAAACGAAGGGGCGATTGGGTTCAGCGATCAGGCTGCGGCTGCGGGGCTGACAGAGTCTGCTCAGCAATTGGTGGCCTGGGGCGCGGGGTTTGCGGACTTCGATAACGATGGTTGGGCTGATTTATTTGTGGCCAATGGCAATGTGAGCGCGATGGTGGATAAGCTGCCGCATGAGCTGAAGTATCGCGAGCCGTTGCAGTTGTTTCGCAATCAACACAATGGGACGTTTATGGAGATGGCGGGTGCGGCGGGGTTGAATGCTGGGGCGCTGCGCTCGCGCAGGGGGACAGCGTTTGGCGATGTGAACAACGATGGCAACGTGGATGTGGTGGTCTACAACGAGGGTGGGCCGCCTTCGCTGTTTCTGAATGAGACGCGGTCGGCCAATCATCGTGTGCTGTTTCGTCTGGTCGGGACGAAGAGTAATCGCTCGGCGCTGGGGGCTCGCGTGACGATCGCTACGGGTGGGATGGTTCAGTTCGACGAGGTGCGCGGAGGGGGGAGCTATCTTTCATCAAACGATCAGCGACTTCACTTTGGGCTTGGCGACGAGAAGGTGATCAAGACGGTGACGATTGAATGGCCGAGTGGACTTGTGGAAACGCTTCAGGATCTGAAGGCGGATACGTTGTATGAGCTTGTGGAGGGTAAGGGAGTTCAGCAGGCGACAGTGTTGAATACGGTGGGCGTGCCGCGATGAGTGCGGCAGGGAACTGGAGTTCTTACTCATGCTGTGCTGAGGATGCAATTACCTCCACACTACGGTAATAATGAAAATGATTGAAGAGAACCATCCCTCATGGCATCCCCCCGAACCCGTCGTCTCAAACTCGACTACGACGCTCTCCGCGAGCGCCTCGCCAACTGGCCACTCATCCAGATCGCAGGCACAGCCGGTATGCCACCCGAGGTCTATCGCATCGCCTACGCCATCAAGGGCCTCTACGTGCAGCCCTCCGGCCAGATCCACGAGCGCGACACCCACCTCATGGAGATCAACCTCTCCCTCGACTACCCCCGCCGCGCCCCGCAGTGCCGGATGCTCACCCCCGTCTTCCACCCTAACTTCGACGACGCCAGCGTCTGCATCGGCGACTTCTGGGCCGCCTCCGAGGGCCTCGACGACCTCATCATCCGCATCGGCCGCATGATCGCCTACCAGGAGTACAACACCCGCAGCCCGCTCAATGGCCTCGCCGCCCGCTGGGCCGCCGAGCACCTCAACCTCCTGCCGCTCGATTCCCGCCCCATAGCCCCACCTGTAGCCCCACCCACAGCATCCGAGCCAACGGAACCCGCACCGCCGCCATCGCCAGCCGCTACAGCCCTACCCACAGAAGATCCATGGGCTACGCCAATCACCCTCGCCGAATAGCCGCCATCACTTGCCGGTCGTAGCCTCAATCGCCGGAGCCGGCACCCGCATCAGCCCAATCACCGACTGATACAGCCGATTCCGCATCTCCAGCCGATCCCCCGCGCGCGTCACATACCGCACCACAATATCGATCCCCGACGACGCCGGACGCATATCCACCGAAGGCGTCGCGCTGAACTGGGTCACCCCATGCTGCTGGCTCGCCCGCTGCAATTCGCGCTCGGCCTGTTCCGTGTCCTTCGCCGTCTCGTCCAGCACCACCTTGTGGATACGCTCAATCATGTCGTAGCTATCCGCCGACGTCGGAATATTCACCTTGATCTCATCCCACATCCACTGCCCGGTCGTCGAGAAGTTGAAGTACTGCCCCGAGATGGCGTACTTGTTCACGAACGTCGTCCGTCGTCCCGTCGGATGCCCCTTGTCCGTCCAGTTGCCCGTCTCCAGCAGCGCCGTCCGGAACAGCCCGATCTCGACCACCTCGCCCCCGACACCGTTGATCTCCACCCAGTCCCCCACGCGGATGCCGTTCTTCCCCATCAGCACGAACCAGCCGAAGAACGCCAGGATGAAGTCCTGAAACACCACCGTCAACCCGGCCGTCGCCAGTCCAAGGATCGTCGGCATCTGGCTTGGCGGCCCAAACACCACCAGCAGTATCAGCAGCAGCGCCAACGCCTGCACCACCAGTTGCAGTACCGTCTGGAACGTATGCATGCTGCGCCGGTCCGCAACCGACAGCGTAGCGACGCGACGCTCCACCAGCACGCTAATCAGCGAGCTCAGCAGCACCGCGCACAGCACGATAAACGCGATCCACGCGAACGAGTGCAGCAGCAGATGCACCACAATCTGATGTTGCAACTGGACCTGTGCCAGCCACTTCGCATACCCCGACGAAAGCTCCTTCTGGCTCTCGATACGGTCGTTCAGTATCCCGAGAATGTTCCTTTGTGCCTCCAGCCTGCGCAGCAAAACCAACCGGCTCGGCCTCGCAGGCGCAGCGGTCGCTGCTTGAGCACTCACCGCCCCTGGTAGAGCAGCGATCGGCGGAGCATCCGCCGCCTGCACCTGCTTCTCCGTCCCCGTCAACGCAGTCGCCTTCTGCTGCAACGTACCGTACTGCGTCGTCAGCGAAGCAGTATCCGCATCCGCCTGCGCCTTCGCCTGTTCCAACAGGCTGATCCGGCTGCGCTGATCGAACCACGCCTTCAGCCTTCCTGCCAGTGTCTTAAATCGCTGCGACGACACCACCGCGATCTCGCCATCGCCCGCATGGTTTTCGTACTTCTTCATCCCCGCTTCATGTGCGGCCAGCTCCTCCTGGATCTTCCCGCGCTGGTCACCCGTAACAATCGCCAACGTGCTCTGCGCATCGTCCAGCTCATCCTTATCCAGAGCGAGCTGCGCCTTCGCAACATCGAGATCGTCGTCGTCCGCGCCCGGATTTCTCGCCGACGCACTCGCCACCAGGGCATCCACCGCCGCCTGATCCTGTTTGGCCGTCTGTTGCAGCGCGGTCACCTTATTCGATGCGTCGAGCGCCTTGCCGGTCAGCGTCCGGCCCTCCGTATTCGCCTGCCGCAGCGCCATCGCGAACGCCTGGTCCACCTCGTGGTCCGCCACACGGATCGCCTCATGCGCGAACGCCTGCTCCTCCGCCGACACCGCCAGCGAGAAGAGCGTCTGCGCCGTCTGCAACGGCCGCTGATCGACCACATCCGCTTGCCCTACTCCGTGACGGCTCCTCAAAAACTGCAGATCCGCCATCGCCCCACGCGTGACGAAGCTCCCCACCAGACACAGCACCAGCAAAACCGCTGGAACGATCCACAAAAGCTGACGTTTATTCCGCATCGTCTCCGTATTCCTCCCCCATAGGATAAGCGTTCCACGCCTCAGCGTGCTTTCTTCGCTGCCTCCAGACAGTCCAAACCCTGATTCGGCCATCTCACCCAATGAGCATCGCCGCAGGCATCCCAGCACTTTGGACACGAGGAACCAATGTCACCAATACACCCGGCCAGGGTGGCCCGCTCGACCGGCATCCTTCTTTGGATGCTCCTCTTTCTCTGCCTTTCTTTCGCCTCCAACTCCTTTGCCTCGATGGCCTATCCCCCCGCTCTCGATCAGGGCTACCGCGACCTCTACAACCTCGACTTCCCCGGTGCCCACGCCGTCTTCCAGCAGTACAGCGCCAGGCATCCCGACGAGCCCCTGCCCGTCGTCTCCGACGCCGCAGCCTATCTCTTCAGCGAGTTCGATCGCCTCCACATCATCGACGTCCAGCTCTTCGCCGACCAGAGCCGCTTCGACAACCGCAGCAAGCTCACCCCCGATCCCGCCGTCCGCAAAGCCTTCGACGACCGCACCACGCACGCCGCCCAGCTCGCCGACGCCGCTCTCAAGCGCAACCCGCAGGATGTCGCCGCCCTCTACTCCAAGACCTGCATCAGCGGCATGCGGTCCGACTACGCTCTCCTCATCGAGAAGCGCGACCTCGCCGCTCTCAATCTCAGCAAAGAAGCCAGCGCCTTCTCCAAACAGGTCCTCGCCGCCGATTCAACGATGTTCGACGCCTACCTCGCCTCGGGCGTCGAGAACTACATGCTCAGCCTCAAACCCGCCCCCATCCGCTGGATCCTAGGGGCCACCGGCGCAGGCACCGACAAGGAAGAAGGCATCCGCCTGCTCCGCATCACCGCCGCGAACGGCCACTATCTCGCCCCCTTCGCCCGCATGATGCTCGCCGTTGCCGCCCTCCGCGACAACCACCCCAAAGAGGCAAAAGCCACCCTCATCGCTCTCTCGAAGGAGTACCCGCGCAACAGCCTCTACCAGCGAGAGATCGCCCGCATCCCCTGATCTTCATCTCGATCCCCTATGATGGCGGAAGCAATGCCACCGTCTCGCCGCATCACCAATCCAACGCATCCAGAGGGACCCCTTACGCAATGCAAATCTCGTCCGTCGGCACGGCCTACCCCGCGCATCGTTACCCGCAATCGGTCATCACGGAAGCCCTCAAAGAGCGTTGGGCCGGCAAGCTCGAAGAACCCCGTCTCCTTAGCCGTCTCCACGCCAACTGCGGCGTCGACTTCCGCCACACCGTCTTCCCGCTCGAGCACTACCCCACCCTCAAGGGCTTCAAGCAGACCAACGATCAGTGGATCGCCGCCGCCGTTGACCTAGCCCAGACCTGCATCACCCGCGCGCTCGAACCCCTCGGCCTCACCCCGGCAGACATCTCCGCCATCTTCTCCGCCTCCGTCACCGGCATCGCCAGCCCCACCCTCGAAGCCCGCCTCATCAACCTCATGCCGTTCCCCACCAACGTCAAGCGCACCCCCATCTTCGGCCTAGGCTGCGTAGCCGGAGCAGCAGGCATTGCTAGAGCCTCGGATTATGTTCGGGCGTTTCCAACCCAGTACGCCCTGCTCCTCTCCGTCGAGCTCTGCTCCCTCACCTGGCAGGACGACGACCAATCCATCGCCAACCTCATCTCCTGCGGCCTCTTCGGAGACGGAGCCGCCGCCGTCATCATCGCTGGAGCCGACACCCCCATCGCAAAAAAGAACTCCGGCCCAAAGGTCCTCGCCACCCGCTCCACCTTCTACCGCAACACCGAGCACGTCATGGGATGGGACATCGGCGACACCGGCTTCACCATCGTCCTCTCCCCCGACGTCCCCAAAGTCGTCAACGAAAACCTCCGCGGCAACGTAGAGAGCTTCCTCACCGAAAACCACCTCACCCTCGGTGACATCTCCACCTACATCTTCCACAGCGGAGGCCCCAAGGTCCTCGAAGCCATGGAAACCTCCCTCGACCTCCCCAAAGACGCCCTCGCCCCCTCCTGGAAGAGCCTCAGCCAGGTCGGCAACCTCTCCGCCGCCTCCGTCCTCGCCGTCCTCGAGGGCTACCTCAAAGACACCCCCGGCCAACCCGGAAGCTACAGCATCCTCGCCGCCATGGGCCCCGGCTTCTGCTCAGAGCTGGTTCTATTGCAATGGTAGAGAGCTGATCGCTAGGCAAGGAACTGAAACCCAAACACGCTGCCACAAACATGCCGCCACAAAACTGTCATCCTGAGCGAAGCCTCTCGCAGCTTCATCGCGAGAGGCGCAGTCGAAGGACCTGCGGTTGTTTTTGCTGTTGCAGTTGCTTGTTCCCATTCCCACACCCAAAAACCCTTGACACACCCGATACAATAGAACCAGAAGGAAAACCAGAAAAAGCCCGGCACAAGCCGGGCTTTTTCACGTCCCAAACGTCATATACACCATATCTAGATCAGAACCTAAGTCCTTTGTTCTTCATATTTTGATACCTTAGGTATGGGTAGGGGGTATATCCCCAAACAAGTCCCTCGATCAACCCCAGCTTCCACCACAAAATCACCTCCAGTCACCACCGCAGCCAACCCAGAAAAATAATTTTCCACCTCAACCTCCGCAACACTTTGCACCATTCCGAAGGCAAAGAAGCGTCCAAACGAGATACAGTGAGGAGACCATGGACGACATCGCCGACCGCTGCATCGCCATTATCGCCAAGTCGAAGAACCCCCCGCTCGAAGGAGTTACCCTCGACAGCAGCTTCGATGAGCTCGGTATGGATTCACTCGACAAGATCAACGCCTCCTTCGCCGTCGAAGACACCTTCGACATCCAGATCCCCGATGAGTCGATGAACAGCCTGCGCACCGTCCGCGACATGGTCAACGGCGTTACTCTCCTGCTGAACAAACCCGCAGAGACTATCGCCGTGGAGGAGAGCAAGTGAACCGTGTCGTCGTTACCGGCTTAGGTTGCATCACCCCCATCGGCAAAACCCTCGACGAGTTTCGCACCTCGCTCTTCGCCGGAGTCAGCGGTATCGGCCCGCTCCGCGCCTTTCCCGAAGCTCCATCGGGCGACCCGCTCAACCCCAATCTCCGCTTCACGCGCTACGCCGAGGTGAAGGACTTCGACCCCTCGCTCTTCCTCAGCTCCGGCCAGATCGTCTCCAGCGACCGCAGCGCCCAGTTCGCCATGCTCGCCGCACGCCAGGCCGTCGAGCACAGCGGCTTCCTGCCAGCACACAGCACCGAATCCATCGCCATCATCACCGGCTGTTCTACGGGCGGCCGCAGCTCCGAAGAGCAGGAAACCGGCCGTCTCTACAACCAGAACGCCCGCGTCCATCCGCTCACCGTCATCCGCACCATGTCCAGCGCCGGAGCCAGCTACATCGCCACCGAACACGGCATCACCGGCCCAGTCCTCAACATCTCGACCGCCTGCTCCTCCGGCACCCACGCCATTGGCCTCGCCTTCCAGATGGTCCGGTCAGGCATGGCAACCGCCGCCATTGCAGGCGGCCACGAAGCTCCGCTTACGCTCGGCTTCCTCCGCGCCTGGGACTCCATGCGCGTCGTCTCCCCCACACAATGCCGCCCCTTCTCCGCCGACCGCGACGGCATGACCCTCGGCGAAGGCTCCGCGACCCTCATCCTCGAAACCCTCGAGAGCGCCCAGGCCCGCAACGCCACCATCTACGCCGAGATTGTCGGCTTCGGCATGTCCGCCGACGCCCATCACATCACCCAGCCCAAGGCCGAAGGCGCAGCAGCAGCCATCAACCGAGCTTTATCCGACGCAAACGCCTCCCCCGAAGAGGTCGGCTACATCAACGCCCACGGCACCGGAACCCAGGTCAACGACACCGTCGAAGCCACCGCGATCCACCAGGTCTTCGGCGACCGCGCAGCGCACATTCCCGTCAGCTCCACCAAAGCCCTCCACGGCCACTCCATCGGCGCAACCGGAGCCATCGAGGCCCTCGCCACCGTCCTCGCCCTCCATCACGGCCAACTCCCCGCCAACGTCGGAGTCACCCAGATCGACCCCGCGCTGAACCTCGACGTCATCCTCGGAACCAACCGCGAGACCAAACCAAAGCTAGCCATCTCCAACTCACTAGCCTTCGGTGGCCTCAACGCCGTCCTCGCGCTGCGCCCTTGGACGACCTAACCGCGCCCAAACAAAACTGTCATCCTGAGCGAAGCCGAAGGACCTGCATTTGCCCTTGCTCTTGCAGTCGCATGTTTTGATCGCATAACCCATCGCGATACCATAGCCCCAGATGATCTCCATCCTCATCCTTACCAAAAACGAGCAGCACGATCTCCCCGGCTGTCTCGCCTCCGTCGACTGGTCCGACGACATCCACGTCTTCGACTCCCACTCGACCGACGCAACCGTCGAGATCGCCCGCGCAGCCGGAGCTCATGTCACCCAGCGCATCTTCGACAACTACGCAGCCCATCGCAACGCCGCCTTCCAACTCCCATTCAAATACCCTTGGCTCCTCATCCTCGACGCGGACGAGCGTCCCACGCCCGAGCTCTCCCGCGAGATGCAGCAGATCATCCTCTCAGCCACACCCGAAACCAGCGGCTTCCGTCTCCGCCGCCGCGACTTCCTCTTCGGCACCTGGCTCAAGCACGCGCAGATCTCGCCCTTCTACATCCGCCTCGTTCGCCCCGAGCGCAGCCGCTACACGCGCGCCATCAACGAGGTCATCGAAGTAACAGGCCCCATCGCCGAACTCTCCTACCCGCTCGATCACTTTCCCTTCTCCAAGGGCATCGCGCACTGGGTCTCGAAGCACAACGTCTACAGCACCATGGAAGCCGAGCTCATCCATCGCCAGCAAGGCCTCCGCAATCCATCGCTCAAAACTGCCCTCCGCGATCCCGACTTCCACACCCGCCGACTCCACCAGAAGGCCCTCTTCTACAAACTGCCCGGCCGACCGATCATCAAATGGCTCTACATGATGTTCCTCCGCCGCGCCGTCCTCGACGGCTATGCCGGACTCGTCTACGCCACGCTCCAGTCCATCTACGAGTACCTCATCGTCCTCAAGACCAAAGAGCTTGACCGCGGCGGAGCCTGAAAATCCGCGCCAATCCTCAATAAATTGCTAAACTAGAAGACTGTGACTCCTCCAGCCATCCTCGAAGCCCCAGTCAGTACTCCAGCTCGCCCCAAGGTCGGCTTCGTCTCCCTCGGCTGCCCCAAGAACCTCGTCGACTCAGAGGTCATGATGGGCATGCTCCACCACAACGGAGCCGAGCTCACGCCCCGCGCCGAAGACGCCGAGATCATCGTCATCAACACCTGTAGCTTCATCGACTCCGCCAAGCAGGAGTCCGTCAACACCATCCTCGAGATGGTCCAGCACAAGCAGCAGAACGGCGGCAAAGCCCAGCGCATCGTCGTCGCCGGCTGCCTCGTCGAGCGCTACCGCGACGAGATCCGCAAGAACATCCCCGAGGTCGACGCCGTAGTCGGCACCGGCGAGCTCGAAGCTATCCTCGCCGCCGCCGGCCTCACGCCCACAGGCCACGCGAACAACTCGCCCTTCCAGATCCTTCCCCAGGGCTTCCAGCAGCCGCAGATCGACGCCCACACACAGCACGATCTCTCGCTCCTCAACCCTACCCTCGTCGACGACACCACCGTCCATCAGGAGCTCGTGAGCCGCGCGCCGAGCGCCGTCAGCCAGCACTCCCGCCCGCTCGCCGACCCCGAGCACGATCGCGAGATCGCCCCGCAGCTTCGCATCGTCCAGTCCCTCGCCGAAACCGGCACAACCCACGGCGACGAGCCCCTCAACCACCCCGGCGATCACATCCAGCGCGGCATCGGGCGAGGTATTGATCCGGGCAACACCTCCCGCCCCGAAGGCGACCTCCGCCAGCAGCAGGGCCGCTTCTCCCGCGAAGCCTGGGACGGAGCCACCGCCGCGCTCCCCGAATATCTCTACAACGACGCCACGCCGCGCATCCTCACAACGCCCCGCGCCAGCGCCTACATCAAGATCGCCGAAGGCTGCGATCACCCCTGTAGCTTCTGCATCATCCCCCAGCTCCGCGGCAAGTTCCGCTCGCGCCGCATGGGCTCCATCATCGCCGAAGCGCAAAACCTCATCGCTCAGGGCGTCCGCGAGATCACCCTCATCGGCCAGGACACCACCTGCTATGGCGAAGACCTCGGCCTGGCCGATGGTCTCTCTCAGCTCCTCGAAGCTCTCGCCGTCCTTCCCGGCCTCCGCTGGCTCCGCTTCCTCTACACCTATCCGAACAAGGTCACCACGCGCCTGCTCGAGACCATGGCGAAGCACGACACCATCTCCAAGTACCTCGACGTCCCGCTCCAGCACGCCAGCACCAGTGTGCTCAAGACCATGAAGCGCGGCGGCAACGCCAAGCTCTTCCTCGAGCTCATCGAGAAGGCTCGCCGCATCGTCCCCGGCATCGTCATCCGCACCAGCTTCATCGTCGGCTTTCCCGGCGAAACCGAAGCCGACTTCGAAGAACTCTGCGCGTTCGTACGCGCAGCGCGTATAGACTGGCTCGGCGTCTTCACCTACTCCGACGAAGAGGGTGCCAAAGCCTTCGAGCTCGACGCCGCGACCAAGCTCCCGCGCCGCACCATCGAGGCCCGCCGCCGCAAGCTGATGAAGCTCCAGCAGAAGATCAGCACCAAATCCAAAGCCGCCTGGGTAGGCCGCGAGATCGACCTCCTCGTCGAAGGCGAATCCGAAGAGACCGAGCTCCTCTGGGAAGGCCGCACCTCGCTCCACGCCCCCGAGATCGACGGCAAGGTCTTCATCAACGACTTCGGCCCCCACGAAACCCTCGTCCCCGGAACCTTCTACCGCGCCGAAATCACTGAGTCCCACGACTACGACGTAGTAGCCCGCATCCTCGACTAAGTCGCATCCACATGGCATACTGTAACTGTATTTAGTTGCATTAGTGCGCCATGAACCTGTGGCTTCCTGAATCTCTCAGTTGGAGGCCGCATGTCCAGGCACGACAAACTTATCGTCCGACTTCGTTCAAAGCCATCGGACTTCACCTGGAGCGAATTGCTCGCGGTCATGACAGCATTCGGTTACGAATTGAAGACCACCGGTGGGTCTGCGAGAAAGTTAATCCATAGTAAGACCCGCGCCACGTTGATGATGCACGAACCTCATCCTTCAAAAGTTCTTAAGGCATACCAGGTACGCGATGCCATTCAATTCCTGAAACAGGAAGGTCACATTCAATGAGCCAAACCCTGGAATACAAGGGATACAATGGTTCCGTCCTCTATAGTGCCGAGGACAGGACCCTGCACGGCCGTATCGTCGGCATCCGGGATACTGTCACATACGAAGGCACCAACGTCAGCGCGCTCGAGAAAAATTTCAAGTCCGCAGTCGACGAATATCTCGCCTTCTGCCAAGCTGAGGGCAAAACGCCTGGCACTCCGTTCAAGGGTAGCTTCAATGTCCGTATTAGTCAGGACCTGCACAAGCGGGCTGCTCTTTATGCCGAAGAACACAATCGCAAACTCAACGCTGTAGTCAACGATGCGCTCCAGGAATACCTTACTCATTCGGCATGAAGGTTTTCGACATGGGTGAGCTTCGATCACCGTGAGAAACAGGTCGCAACCTGTACCGTATCTGCGTTCCAAAAACACTCCAATGAATCCCTCTCCCACCCCGAACATCTAGTTCAGTGTGACCGGCAAAGCTGAAATCTGGCACAAGGGAGACCTCATGGATCTGAAGCTCAAAGGCAAGACCGCAATCGTCACCGGAGGCTCAGCCGGTATCGGTCTCGCCATCGTCAAAGCTCTCACGGCTGAAGGCGTCGCCGTCACGGTCCCCGGTCGCAGCAAAGAAAAATTAGGCAAGGCCTTGGCAGATCTCTCCGGCGTACAAGCCATCGTCGCCGACGTCGCCACCGCCGAAGGCGCAGCCTCTCTCCTCCAGCAAGTCCCCGACACCGACATCCTCATCAATAACCTCGGCATCTACGAGCCCAAAGCGTTCGCTGACATCACCGACAGCGACTGGCTCCGCCTCTTCGAGACCAACGTCCTCAGCGGCGTTCGCCTCTCCCGCCACTACTTCCCGCGCATGTTGCAGCGCAACAATGGCCGCGTCATCTTCATATCGAGCGAGTCCGGCGTCATGACCCCGCCCGAGATGATCCACTACGGCGTTACCAAATCGTCCCAACTCGCCATCTCCCGCGGCCTCGCAGAGCTCACCAAAGGAACCGCCGTCACCGTCAATACCGTCATGCCCGGCCCAACTCGCTCCGAGGGCATCGTCGAGTTCCTGGAAAAAATGTCCACCATCCCCAACGCCACTCCCGAGCAGGCCGAGCACGAGTTCTTCGAGAAGCACCGCCAAAGCTCGCTCCTCCAGCGCCTCATCGAAGACTCCGAGATCGCCAACCTGGTCGCCTTCCTCGCCAGCCCCCTTTCAGCCGCAACCAACGGAGCAGCCCTGCGAGCCGAAGGTGGCCTGCTCCGATCCATCGTCTAAGTACCTGTCAACCCCCAACCATCACCAAACCCGCGCCAATCCAGCACATTCGCGTGGCATATTACCCCCTCACCGCTTGCTAAACTATTAACAGGCGAAGATTCAGCCTCACCCATCACGGGCAGGTTTGTCAGCCCGACAGACCGGACTAAGCGATATCTAGGTCTAGACCTAAGTCCTTTGTTCTTCATATTTTGATATCTAAGATAGGGGGTAGGGGATACCTGCTCAATCCGTTCCGAAACAGTGTTTCGAGAGCTCTCGCCGGTACCGCCAACCTCTTATAATGGAACTGTGATGGCGACCACTCCCAAAGCACTCTTCTGCCCCACCTGCCGCACGGTGGTCCTCGCCACCGGCGAAGACTTTCCCTTCTGCTCCAACCGCTGCCGCATCCTCGATCTCGGCAAGTGGGCCTCGGGCGACTACAAGATCTCTTCGCCCATCCAGGACCCCGATATGCTCGAAGAGCTCGCCCGCTCCAACAAGCACAATCGCCAGAACGACGACGACTAACCGCAGACCGTATCCGCAGCATCTACACTGTCTCTATGTGCGGAATCGTCGGTTACATCGGCCCCAACTCTCCCGTCCCCATCATCCTTGAAGGTCTTCGCCGCCTCGAGTACCGCGGCTACGACTCAGCCGGCATCGCCGTAGCCGGAGGTCCAGATGGTCTCTCCCTTCGCCGCGCTCCTGGCAAGCTCCGTAATCTCGAAGCCGTCATCGCCGCCAACCCGCTCCAAGGAACCTTCGGCATCGGCCACACGCGCTGGGCGACGCACGGCCGTCCGACCGAAGAGAACGCACACCCGCACCGCGACGGCACCGGAACCCTCGTCGTCGTGCACAACGGCATCGTCGAAAACTACCTCGCCCTCAAGCAGGAGCTGATCGCCAAGGGCCATACCTTCTTCTCCCAGACCGATACCGAGATCATCGCCCACATCATCCAGGACGAGCTCGAACTCGCCGGTTCGCCCGAGCCAGACAGCAAACGCACCGCCGACATCAACACCTCCGAAGCTGTCATCCACTCGCAGCCTCCAACCATCCCGCTCGAAGAGGCCGTCCGCCGCGCCGTCAAGCGCCTCACCGGAGCCTTCGCCCTCGGCGTCCTCTCCGCGCACGAGCCCAACAAGCTCGTCGCCGCCCGCATGGGACCGCCTGCCGTTCTAGGCATCGGCGACGGAGAATACTTCCTCGCCTCCGACGTCCCCGGCATCCTTCACCACACCCGCAACATCCACTTCCTCGCCGACGGCGAAGTTGCCATCCTCACGCCGCAGGGCATCACGCTCACAGACTTTGCGGGAGCCTCTATCCCGTTGAAGATCCAGCGCATCGCCTGGGACCCCATCATGGCCGAGAAGGCTGGCTACAAGCACTTCATGCTCAAAGAGATCAACGAGCAGCCCCGTGCCATCCGCGACACCACCCTCGGCCGTATCTCGCTCGACACTGGCAAGGTCTTCCTCCAGGAGATGCAGATCACTGCCGAAGACTTTCGTAACGCCAGCCAGATCACTATCGCCGCCTGCGGAACCTCCTGGCACGCCGGTCTCGCCGGCAAGTTCATGATCGAGCGTCTCGCACGACTTCCCGTCGAGGTCGACTACGCCAGTGAGTATCGGTATCGCGATCCCATCGCCGATCCGCGTGCGATCGGTCTGCTTATTACACAATCCGGCGAGACCGCCGACACCATCGCCGCTCAGCGCGAGCTGATCGCCAAAGGCTCGAAGACCCTCGCCATCTGCAACGTCGTCGGAGCCGCAGTCACTCGCGAGGCGCAAGGCACCATCACGACCAACGCTGGTCCGGAGATCGGCGTTGCCAGCACGAAGGCCTTCACCGCCCAGCTCACCGCCCTCTTCGTCTTCGCTCTTCACCTGGCGCAGGTTCGCGGCACCATCTCCAGCGACGAGTCGAAGCAGCTTGTCGAAGAGCTATCCAGGATCCCCGGCAAGGTCGAAGAGATCCTCCGCTCCGTCGACGATCAGTGCTGCCAACTCGCAAAGTCCTTTTCGACCGCGCGCGACTTCCTCTTCCTCGGTCGTGGTATTCACTATCCCATTGCTCTCGAAGGAGCCCTGAAGCTCAAAGAGATCAGCTACATCCACGCCGAAGGCTACCCCGCCGGCGAGATGAAGCATGGTCCCAACGCCCTCATCGACGAAACCCTACCCGTCGTCTGCATCGCGACCAAAGACCCCAACGATCCGTCGAGTGTCCTCAAGTATGAGAAGACGCTCTCGAACATCCAGGAGGTTACGGCTCGCAGCGGTCGCGTTATTGCCATTGCGATTGAGGGTGACGACACGATCAGCCAGCTCGTTGAGCACACGATCCACATTCCCCAGGCCCCGGAGTTACTGTTGCCCGTACTCGAGGTAGTCCCGCTCCAGCTTCTCGCGTACCACATCGCAGTGCGTCGTGGCTGCGATGTCGACCAGCCAAGAAATCTCGCCAAGAGCGTTACCGTGGAATAGCTAAGACCGTACCTGTCTAACGATGCTCGTGTTGTCTCAATATCGAGCGATTTCCTGCGAAAAATGGCCCTAATGGAAGACATGAGAGGGTGTGGGAGGCAGATCGGACATATTTAACCTGCCTTGTCGTCTAGGCATAGTTGGTAATCGGTAACTAGCAGGTGTTTACGATGCTTGCTAATAAATGTACGATTCAATAAATTAAAGCTTTAGTCATCTAAAAAGCCTTGAAACATTGTTACCTAAGATGTATGTTCGGTTTATACCAAATAGAGACCTTGGAGTTACCAAGGGGAAAGGTGGACAACACAATGATTACCATCAGCATCTTCATCGCAGCCCTTCTCAGCGCTCTCCTCAACCTCATCACGGTCTCGTAACTCTTTTCGGGGCGGTTGCCTGCCGTACGGTTCGCAGTGCAATCGCCTTGACAAGGACTTTGAGTTATACTTCAAAGTCTGCTCTCATCGTTCAATTCATGCTGTGCTATTCCCTTAACGGACTATGCGCAGCATTGTATTTTCTTGAGCGCAACAGCATGGAGTATGGTCAGATCGCCACTTGTATGGCAAGCCGGACAACAATCAAGCCTTGGACACCCAAGGGGAAAGGATTGAACATGCTCAGCATCTCCCTCAGTATTCTTGGTCTCCTTTCGTTTCTCGCCAGCATTCTCCCCATCCTCAGCATCTCCTACAAATAAGCTGCATACGAGAGCGGTTGCCGTACTGCGGCAACCGCTTTCGTATTTAACATCAGATCACTTCTCTGGACTGCATGACCGAGTGAATAGCTTGGCCTGAATGTGACCGCAGATATGATCATTGGTGGAGGAAGTGCGCAAAATTTCGTCAAACAGTACTAACGATTAGTGATCTCAAAATAATTTGTCAACTTTGGTAATTTAAAAACTTTGAAAATGGAACTTAAGTTGTATAGTTACTTCTGCAACACCCATCAAAAACCTTGCCTATAACAAGGAGAAAGGACCTCATCATGTTGGTTATTTCATTGAGCATTCTTGGTCTGCTTTCGTTCCTCGCTAGTATTCTTCCCGTTCTCACCATCAAATACCTCTAGAGTGGTACAAAAAAGCGACTGACCTGCTCCATGAGCAAGCAGCCGCTTTTTTGTGGAATGAACAAAATTGGCAGGCAAATACGGCTTAACACCGCCTGAGTGTTCCTCTCTGTACGAAAACCGTATTAGAGATTGAAGAGTTCGCGTAGCCGCTTCGTCTGGGACCGGCTGACTGGAATCTCTGTCTGCTTCCGATCATCCATCCGCAGTTGATAGCTGGAGTTGAACCATGGCACAACCTCGCGGATATGCTGGAGATTCACGACGTATGAGCGGTGGGCGCGCCAGAAGGTCTCAGGGTTGAGCTGCTCCGTCAGCTCCTCGAGCGTCCGGCAGTTCGATTGTCCCTCTACCGTCGCGGTGATTACATGAATCGCGCCATCCTCGATTGAGGCAAAGCAGATCTCATGCTGATCGACAAGCAACAGGCGGCTCTGCGCACGCACCACAACCTTGCCGGAGTTGGCTTTTGCAGGCTGGGCCTGCTCTTCGACCAGCCGTAGCAGGGCATCCAGCTTTGCCTCACTGGTCGACTCCGCAGGAGCCGCCATACGTGCGGAGGCTTTTTCAATCGTCTGCCGTACCCGTTTGCGATCGAACGGCTTCAGCAGATAGTCAGCAGCATTCACCTCGAACGCACGCACCGCATAGCGGTCATATGCCGTGGCGAAGACGATCTGTGGGAGTGGAATCTTCTTGTCCAGCAGCTTCTTCAGGACGGCAAACCCGTCGAGTCCTGGCATCTGCACATCGAGAAAGACGACGTCCGGCTTATGGTGCCGGATCAATTCCACAGCGTCGATGCCATTGGTGCCTTCAGCCAAAACCTCGACCCCGCCCAGCGCATCGAGAAGATAATGCAGTTCCTGCCGGGCAAGCGGTTCGTCGTCGATAATGAGCGTCGTGAGTGCCATCTACTCCATGCTAATCGCTATAGACGCGAAGCCGGTTTGGAGCGTGGTCTTCGGCCAGATCGTGGCCGCACTGTGTGCAATAAACATCGGTGATCTGTACGCCGCGAAAGCACTGTCCGCAGACGGGAGCCATCTGGAACTGGCATTGCGGGCAGAAGTGGTATGTGGACGCAACCTCGGTCGAACAATGCGGGCAGCGCGACAGGATCGGTTGGCGCAGCAGGAAGTACACAACGCCGCCGATACCGCCTGGCATCAGGAGAACAATCAAAAGCCAAAGCGACCGAGACATATTGCGTCGCTTGACGTCACGGCTGACATACCCCACCAGCAGCACATAGCTGGCAAAGGCGGTTCCTGTGGAGTAGCCCATCAATATCCGCCACGGCAGCATCTCTGCCTTGTGATGAGGAAGAATTCCGTGAAACAGATATTGGGTCGCCCCAAAGACGAGGATCGCGAGCACGATCGACCAGCGAGGAATCATCGTCAGTTCTGCGTCCCCGCCCTCTGAGGTATTGGTGTAGTCGTCCGCTCGCTTATTCCAGAGAGTCGTCATCGGGCAGCCTCAGCATCAGACTGGTTTCTGGCACGGCGATACCATACCATGGCCAGCATTGCCACGGAAACAGGTAAGAACCATAGCAGAAGCAGGAAAAAATGATGTGTGTGTTCCGGTGTCTCCGATGCAACGATCTCATACTGGTCGAGCATGACCCAGAACGCCGAGAACAGCATAATCATCAGAGCGGAGCTCAGCAGCAAAGGCAGCATCAGACCGCGCATGCGGCTGCGGTTGGCCTGTAGCGTGCGAGCGCGCTCCCTCACGACACGGTGTGTTCGATTGACGGTTGTTGCCGGTGCTGCTGTATTCAGTCCCGACATCGCGGAACGTGCGAATATCTCCGCATCACTTCGCGGGGTGGCTGAGCCCGCGCCGACCGGCCTCATAGAGACACCTCTGTGTGCGATCGCGTCGTACGCAAACGCTCCATCTCCGGTTTCAACGCCGCCAGACCGCGGTACAGGCGCGATTTGACTGTGGATAACGGAGCTTTGGTTACGCCTGCAATCTCTTCGAGCGAAAGCTCTTCGTGAAAGCGGAGGACGAGAACCTCGCGATAGTTTGGTTCCAGGGTCAGAAGTACCCGAGCTACCTCGGCGCAATTCTCGCGCGACTGGAACTGTTCGAGCGGAGACGGTCCATCGGCGGCAATCTGGAATGGCCGATCATCCTCACCGGCTTCGTTCATCTCATCCAGGCTCGCCATGGTGCGCTTGCGCGAAAGGTCGATGACAAGATTGCGGGCGATCGTAAACAGCCAGGTATCGAATCGCGCCTTGCCGTTGTATTGTGCACCGCGCAGCAGGACGCGCATCCAGGTCTCCTGGAAGAGGTCTTCTGCGACCTCGCGCTTGCCTGTAAGGAAGAGCAGGTAGCGTAGCAGGCGGTGTTGATAGAGCTCGATGAGGTGGTCGAGGACGTCCGGATCCTGACGTTTCAACCCGCGAGCGATCGTCATATTCTCGCGTTCCGTCTCGACTGCGAGAGCTGCGGAAATCGACATGGACCTGGCCTGCACCGTAGATAAGACGGAGGAATGGGAAGAAAAGACGCCACTGCGGCTGGATTTCTTGCGATCCATTGAAAAAGTCGTCAAATCCGTCTCCGGAAGCTAAAGGTGCAAGGGTCTTATATACATTCTAAATGCAGCCGCCAAAAGGCTCCTCGCAATGGGGCGGTAAACTGGAGAGATGGAAGTTCTTTACGGTCTTCATCCTGTTGAGGAGGCGATTCGCTCTGGAGCACGCGCCCTCGACCACGTCAGCGTGGCGCGGGATCGCCGCGATGAAAAGCTCGATCGTCTGATTGAGCTCTGCCGCTCCGCTGGCATTCGCGTCACCCACGAATCGCGCGATACGCTCACTAAGCTAGCGCGCACCGACATGCATCAGGGTGTCCTGGCCATGGTGCGTGAGCGTAAATTTCTGGCGATCGAAGACCTGATGGCCCCTGAAAAAGACGGTCACCGCTTCTTCCTCGCACTTGACGGTGTGGAAGACCCGCACAACCTCGGCGCGCTTCTTCGTACTGCTGAAGGAGCTGGCGTTGATGGCGTGATCTTGCCCGAACGCCGCTCTGCGCCGATTACCGCAACCGTAGCGAAGACCTCGGCGGGTGCCTCCGAGCACGTCAAGGTTGCCCGTGTCACCAACCTTGTCCGTTCGCTTGAGCAGTTGAAGCAGAAAAACGTCTGGGTGCTTGGTCTTGACGAGCGCGGAACCCCTGACTACACCGATTTCGACTTCAAGACCGACTGCGTCCTTGTTCTTGGGCGCGAAGGAGCCGGTCTGCACGACCTAGTCAAAAAGACCTGCGACCATCTCCTGCGGATTCCCATGGCAGGCAAGGTCTCTTCACTCAACGTGTCTGTGGCAGGTGCAATCGTGATGTACGAGGCCATGCGCCAGCGCCGGGAGAGCGCTGCTCCGCCTCCCGCGCCGATGCCTCCAAAGAAGCGTAAAGGGTTGGGTTCGTGACGCTATCGACAATTTTGGGGTTTGTACTCCTCGGCCCGGCAATGTTCCACGTGGAACAATCTCAGACAGTGCCGCAGGATCAAAAGAGCACCGTTCTTTTCTCCACCGATCACGGAACCCTGCCTGCTTCCGTGAAGTCTGGCGCTACAGCGGTGCTGCCGGAGATCACGCCCGCCGACCGCACCGCTCCCACCTTTACAAGCTACGATCTGGATGTTCATCTCGTTCCCGCTGAGTCGCAAATCGCGGTGCATGCGCGGATCGACGTGCGTAATGATGGGATCGCACCGCTGCACTACCTCGCTCTACAGCTTTCGTCTACGCTGAAATGGGAGAGTATTGCCCTCGGATCTGGTGAAAAGTCTACACCTGCGACCTTCGGCCAGCACGAGATCGATACTGATGCCGATCATACCGGCAAGGCTAACGAAGCGATTGTGACCCTGCCGCAACCTCTCGCTCCCGGAGCGAGTCTTGCACTTACGGTCTTCTACTCCGGGGAGATCCATACCTCGGCCGAGCGGCTCGAACGCATTGGCGCGCCTCCGGAGCAGGCGGCGCAAGCCGATTGGGATGCTATCTCGCCCGAAACTACAGCATTGCGCGGCTTCGGTAACGTTCTCTGGTATCCCACCGCTGCTGCTCCAGTCTTTCTGGGTGATGGGGCCAAGTTCTTTCAGGAGGTCGGCAGGAATCGCCTGCGTCAGGAGAACGCCAGTACGCATCTCCGGCTTAGCATCCAGTATGTTGGCGACCCTCCTGACGCAGCGTTCTTCTGTGGACGTCGCGAACAACTGGTTGCTGTCAGCGATGATCGGGACCTGCCTGTCGCGCAGGCTACAGGTGTTGCCACGGCGGAGTTCGGCACTCGGAGCCTCGGCTTCCGTTCGCCCAGCCTCTTTGTCACGGATCGAGCGCCGACCGTGACGGACGATACGCTGATTGCCGCGGTGACCGATCATTACGACTCGTTGCCGCAGTACGCCGCTGCTGCTGCCCTTGTGAAGCCGCTCTTGACGGAGTGGCTTGGGCCACAGCCGCTCACCCAGTTAAAAATTATCGACCATCCTGGTCAGCCGTTTGAGGACGATGCCTTTCTCGTTCTCCCCATGCATGCCGCAGCAGCCACGGTGTTGGCTCCCTCGCTGGTCCACACCCTGACACACGCATGGTTCCAGTCCTCGCAGACCTGGCTGGATGAGGGGGTCCCGCAGCTTCTGTCGCTCCTGTGGACTGAACACAATCAAGGCCGTGATGCGGCTGTTGATACTCTCCAACAAGCTACCAACACGCTGGCGCTGGCCGAGCCGGAGATTCCCAAACAGGAAGATCAAGCCGGTACGGGCCAGAGTCTCACTCGGGCAAGCGACGAGGTGTACTACCGTACAAAGGCTGCCGCAGTCCTTTGGATGCTGCGCTCCATCACGAGCGACGAAGCGCTCAAGCAGACGCTCCTGATCTACCGGAAGGACGCAAAGGCGGATCGTGACCCAGAAGAGTTTGAACGGGATCTCGAGCAGTATTCACACAAAGATCTGCGCTGGTTCTTCGACGACTGGGTCTATCGGGACCGCGGTCTGCCTGATCTGTCGATCGTTGGCGTGACCCCGCGGCAGCTCGCTACCCAGGGAGGTAAGTCTACTGGCTGGCTGGTCGCAGTGGACGTTCGCAATGATGGCGATGCTGTTGCGGAGGTGCCGGTGACGGTGCATTCGGGGGCTTTGACGGCAACCGAGCGGCTGCGCATCTCCGGACATTCCAGCGCCTCGACTCGCATCCTGTTTGAAGGCACGCCGGACGAGGTTCTCGTCAACGATGGCAGCGTGCCGGAGATGCGTACAACGCTGCACACGGTCCAACTCAAGCTGCGTGCGCCGACACCATAGTCTCTAGCGGGGCTTCTTATATTTCGACGATGCCGTGACGTGGTCGGTGGGGTGCCATACCTGCTGCCCGCCCCACATCCGCGTGGACGTCAGATCAAAGCGGAAGGGGATCGTTGATGCGGCTGGTGGGACGACAGCCGCCAAACCGTTCCCAATTTGCGGCAGCGCGGCTCCCAATGCAAGCAGCTTTGCCGGAAGCGCCGTGCCGGTCAGGTGCAGTGTGTAGCCGTTTTCGTCGAAGCGACCATCGATCGTAGCCAGATCACGTCCTCCCAGGTCCAGCGGAACCTGTGGCAGAACAAGCTGGACTGGCTGCGGACTCTTCGCGTGAGATGTGGCAGGAGGAGTCGAGTGCAGGGCCACGCTTCCCGAAAACATCGGCTTAGCCGACGTCACGGAGGGTACGGTCAGGCTTCCGTCGGAGAAGGCAAATTGACCCTCCCATGGTTCGCCAGGAGCTGCCGACGGTAATGGAGAGCCATGGAAAAATAGGCTTCCTGTTAACGACCCGGTGGCAACGATCTCGGGGTTCATCTGAGAGCTGGCGACCCGCATCCATTCCAGCAGGGTGGATGCGGGAATTCCGGGAGTACCCAATTCAAAGGAGGCAGAGGAGAGCTGGCGCAGGTCAGGGATGGAACCCGTCAGCGCCAGGATCTTCTTCTCTGAGGTCAGGGCCGGCGGCCAACTGCATTGCAGATCATTGAGAGAGCGAAAGGCTTCCGTTTCGACGGCCTGACACTCGACATCGATGGATAGCTTGCGCTCTGGAATGAAGTCGGCTCGCCGCACCTCGGAGAGATGCAGCATCGTCTGTACGGTGCTCTTGCCGACCGTTCCCTGTGTGGTGGTCGAGAGCGTCAATGAGCCTCGTAGCCCCGCATCGTGACCCAGCAGAACGCGGCTAGCCTCCCCCAGGGGAGCGTTGCGCCACTCGGCCTTCAGGTTGACTGGCACGTCCTTCAATGTTGACGCGTGGCCCAGGGTGCCCTCTATCTGAAGCGTGCCTGTATCGGATGCATTCGTGTCAGTACGGTTAGGGTGGCCGTTCAGCCGGAGCCGCCACTGCTCGGGACTATCCAGCCAGAGCGCAAAGTCTGCATCGGTCAGTGAGATTGGCATCTTCTCCTGGTCGGCCTTCAGGTTCAGCCGCGCACCTGTGGCTTCAATATACGGAAAGCGTGGAGCAGCACTTGCCCGCGCCTGGGCGGTAGGTGCGGCTGCGATCCGAGAAGCTTGTAGGAGAATGCTTTCGAGATTCCACTTCCCCTGCGTTGTCTTTACCAGGTTGATGCTTGGCTCGGTGAAGCTGATCGTTGTGAACTCGATGCGTCGCCGCCATAGGGAACTGATCCGTAAGGTAGCCCGGACAGAGCTGGCGCGGATGAATGGTTCGGAGCCGAAGGCGGGATCTTCGCCTACGACCAGGTTTTCGATCGTAAGACCCGGTAGCGGGAGGACGGTCAGTGAGATCCGGTCCAGGTGGATTGGACGGCCGAGGCTCTCGCTCAGGCTGACAACGATTCTGCGCTGGTAGCGGTTGACGTTGATCAGCGGCACCACCAGCGCCGTCACGATCATTAACAGCAGGATCGCGTAGAGCGGTAAAAGGCGACGAAAGAGCGAGCGTCCCGCGGGGGATACGCTTTGTTCGCGCTCGTAGGTTGAATCTGTTTCCTGCATCCGCTCTATCCGTTACCCTGCATGGTCTGACATTCGTGGTGCCAGTTGGCTACCGTTATTTTCTACCGTTTTAACGAATAACATGCAGTGTCCGCTTCCACCGGGTCTCATCGAAGAAATGGATCAGAACATGCGCGATAAAGCGGAGCTGTTCTCTAGGACTCTGCTTGTCGATCTGATCGGCGGGCGTCTGGAAGGACCAGTAGACGAATAGCGGGCTGCCCACAATATTGGCGCGTGGCACGAAGCCCCAGAAACGCCCATCGAGGCTCTCTGTTCGGTTGTCGCCCAGTGCGAAGATCTTTCCCGGAGGCACTACCAGATCGCCGCCCTGAATGTAACGGGGCAGATCATGCGCCCATTGGGGTGTCACCTCGTCGTAGGCGGTCGGCGGCAGGGCAGGGAAGTCGTCACGGTAGGGATAGGAAGCGTGTTGCGTATCGCCGTCATCCTCCGGCATGCCCGCCTGCGGCTCGTTCTGTGCGACGCCGTTCAGGTAGACGACGCCGTTATGCAGATGAATGCGGTCGCCAGGAATGGCAATCACTCGTTTGACGAGAAAGAGGTCCGGTTCACCGGGCTTGAGGAAGACGATGATATCGCCTCGATGCACCTCGTGATACGGCATGAAGCGTGCCCAGCTTGTCAGCGGCGCAAGGGATATCCGATTGACGATCACGTGATCGCCGATCAGCAGCGTCTTCTCCATCGATGCTGAGGGGATCTCGAAGTTCTGGAAGACGAAGGTCATCACGAAGAGCCAGACCACAAGCACGACACAGATGGACGCAAGTGACTCTGAAAGCGTCTCGTTTTCGTCTGTCGGCTGGGTCGAAACGATCTCCGGATCGGCCGTGCGTACTTCCAGGGTATTTGTCAACGTCGTCTCCACAGGCACAGGTGACAGTGTATCTCTCCTGCTGCGGTCAGCGGACAACCTGGAAGGTCCTGTCCCAGCGGGCGAAGTCGGAGAGATGGTCGATCACTCTCTCCTCGAGGCTGGGCCGCCGCAGCGGACTCTCCAGTCGAGCGGTTGCGGGAGGGTCGTCTCGTTCCGGCTGCCGCAAGGAGAAATAAATTAAAAAAGGCTTGCCGACGATGGCTGCGTGCGGAACAAACCCCCAGTAGCGGCTGTCCTCGCTGTTATTGCGGTTGTCGCCGAGTACGAAGTACTGACCCTTCGGAATCACAAGGTCGCCATGATCGATCAGGTGCCGCATGTTGATCCACCATCGCGAGTCGACGCCCGGTTCGGCGCTCTGCATCCGGGGAAAGTTGTCGCGAAAGCCATCGGGAGCGGCGGGGCGGTATATTGCGTAGGGCTCGTCGAGTAGCTGCCCGTTGAGATAAACGTGTCCCTCGTGGAGGTGTATGCGATCTCCTGGCAGACCGATCACGCGCTTGACCAGATGGAGCGACGGGTCGATCGGGTAGTAGAAGACGATGATGTCCCCACGATGGATGCCAGTGCCGGGGAGAGGGTCTCCGGTCGCCGCATGGGGAACGATCTGCTTATTCACCAGCAGGAAGTCTCCGATGCGAAGCGTGGGCTCCATGGAGCCGGATGGAATCTGGAATGGCTGTGCGGAGAACGTGATGATAAACAGGGCTACCACGATGATGTAGAGCAGAGACTGGACCGCAGATAGTGGATCGCCGGAATATGCACGGGTGAGAGGCGCTGCCGGCGGAGAGGTGGCGGCGGACGAGATCATCTCACTACTTCCGTAGCAGAGCCGCTTCGCGATCCTAGCAGATCGTCGTCGGCTCGCAGGCGCTCGAACGCCAGCCGTGCAGCCTGCTGCTGGGCGAGCTTTTTGGTGGTCCCCTCCGATTCGGCCAGCGCGATGGTGCCGCCCTGTCCGTCGTCGATCCGCACCTCGACCCGAAACGACTTGCGGTGATCGGGTCCGGTCTGGTCAGTCAGCACATACTGCGGCTGGCCTGCTCCTGCGGCCTGCAGGTACTCCTGTAACGCGGATTTGTGGTCACCGATTGCGCCGCTGAAGGTGTTGCCCTCGCGGAGTGCAAGGTCCAGCTCCGGCATGGACGGCTCAATAATATGTTTCTCGATAAAGCGCTGCGCCGCCGTCAGGCCACCATCGAGGTACAGCGCGGCGATGACTGCCTCGATGGCATTCGCCAACAGGGCAGGCTTTCTGCGACCGCCGCTCTGCTCTTCGCCCCGTCCCAGCCGCAGCAGACGCCCCAGGTCGATCCGAGCCGCTACCTCGCCTAAATGCTTCCTGCTGACCAGGGATGCCCGCAGTCGGGTCAGCTCGCCCTCACGCGATCCCGAGAAGCGCCGGAAGAGCGATTCCGCGACTACTAGCCCCAGCACGGCGTCGCCGACAAACTCAAGTTGTTCATTGTCGCTTGCCGGGTCGAGCAAGGCATCTGGATTTGTCTCATATGAGAGAGACCGATGCGTCAGAGCGCGCTTGAGCAGATCGGGCTGGCGGAAGACATGGCCGAAGAACTGCGTCGCGGGCTGTTGGGGCTCCGATGCCTGCTGCAAGCGCGATGTTCCCGTCTTCCCCTGGCGCGTCCTCATACGGCTCCCTGCACTCTACTCTATCGAATGCGCGGCCATACGGTTTACTGTGGTTGCGGTTTGGCTGGGGAATCGGGCCGGTAGGCGTCCTTCTCCGCCTTGCCCGAAGGGTCGAACGGGGTGTCGTCAGGCACGCTGTTCGGCATGGCCTCGCGCTTTGGCAGGGCAAAGGGCTGCTTCAACCCCGTCTCCGCCGCCTGCTTTGTATCTGGCATGCTGTCGCGTGTGGCGAGCGCCGCCTTGTACTCCTGCATGGCCTTTGGGCGATCCGATTGAATATCGTAGAGCCGTCCCATGTAAATGTGGGACCATGCCAGGGTGCGCGGGTTCTTCGAGGTCTTAAGCGTCTCGGAGAAGTGGACGATCGCCTCTTCCGGCTCTCGTTGCATCAACTCGACTCGAGCAAGCACGTAATTTGCCTCCGCGTGGTCGCCGTTCGGGTCTGCCAGCACCTTTTCGGCCAGCTCTTCGGCGCCATCCGGGTCTCCCTGCAACATCTTCAGCTCCGCCAGCCTTAGCCCGGTCGGCTTGATGGGAGCTCGTCTGACCACATCGCCGCTTCCTTCCGGAAGAAACGCGATCTGCTCGTCGTGGTGGCGCTCCCGCTCCACGTCCATTCCATAGACCATCTCGCCAATGTCTTCCTTCAGACTGATCGAATCCTTTTCCATCTGTTCCAGCTTGCCGTAGAAGTATTCGACGAGCACCCACCCCTGGCGCATATCGAGATCGACCGTCTTGCGGCGCACAACCTCGGCTTGTCGGTCATAGGTCGACATCTCCGCATCGAAGTGTTCCATATCGGCTCGCGACTTCACCGTGTCCGGTCGCTTCGGCTTGAGAAGCCCGACGTCCATCGTCCGTGCCTCGACCGCTTTGATCAGGCACTCGGTCAGCAGCGCAACAATATCCGACTTGTGTGCGAAGTCCAGCGGAGAGTTCTGCACTGGCTTCAGCAGCGGCAGCAGCCGATCCATGGCGGCTGCGCGGGCATACACCAGCGGCTCGACCTCGTAGTGCAGATAGGTATGGCGAATCTCGTCCATGTGGACCGATGGGTGCTCCCCGCTGGTCGGCGATGTGACGACGACATAGTCGTTTGCATAGATACGCGCGTTCGTTGCCGACGGCGCCAGCATTGGCTCCAGCAGTACCAGGAAGCGGCGACCATCGTAGCTGCTGACCGGCTGATGCAGGTAAATGTTCGTGTTCAAGATCATCCGCGTCAGCGGGTCGTGGATCTCGTTGACCAGCGCCTCATACTCCGGCCGATGCTCGATCCAGATCAGGTGCAGTTGAATAGCCTGACTGAAGCTTCGCAGCAGAGGGAGAATATTAACCACCTGGGTCGAGTCAGGTGGCATCTCTGTCTCGCCGACCGAGGGTGTCAACTCCGGCGTTGGCGTCACGTAAAGCGCTAGTGAGACATACTGCGCGATGTTCAAACCGGGATCTGCCAGCGTATGTTGCCGGATATATCCGCAGAGTGCATCGCGGCTCTCTCTGGCCGGTTCCGAGGTGGCGACCGCGTCATTCACCTCTTGGCGGATCTTCAGCCGGATAGGATTCGACGTCGCAAGGTCCGCATCGTATCCGCACACATTGAGAGCCACTGCCAGGTCAAAGAGCGGTTCGCTCGTCTCGAGCGTGATTGCGGAGCCTCCAGCCTCCAGTTGCGCGATGTGGGCTACCGGCGAACTGGAGGAATTTTGCGCAGGTGCAGCTGGCTGTTCGCTGCTACTGCTCGTCGTCTGCTGCTTTACCTGGCCGATTGAGGATAGGCTCAGAAGGCTGAAGACGATCCCATAGCTGATGCTGGAGAAAAGGAGTTTGCGAGGGGAAACGATCTGGATGAAAGGGGACACGATAGGGATTCGACGCTCGTTCTTAGCTTATGGGAGGCGGGGAGGACAGGCAAGGAGCATGCGGCGGAATTAGCCGCGCACCGATACGCCCGCAAAGGTAAGTACGACCCTGCCGCGCACCGGAGAGCCAAACACGCGCGCGGGCTCGAAGACGCTCAGTAGCAGCTGATCCACGACCTGGCTCCGGACTACAGGATCGTTCGGTCCGGAGACAATGTCATAGTCGTACACTTGACCACGCGCATTCACCTGCGCCTCCACCACGATTGTCGCGTCACGATCTGTAACAACTGCCCGCGGTTGCTCCGCCGAGTAGAGATAATGGGGCGCTGTCATCGCTCCAAGCGGCTCGTCGTTTGCCAGAACGGCCGGGGGGGCGGCCACAGCTCCCAGCAAAAATCCGATCGATCCTAAAAGCATCACGGCAACAGCAAATCCAGCAGAGACCTGGATCAGCATGGGACGCACGGCGTTCTCCCAGCGCAAGGCGATCGTGTCGAAGATGCTCGAGGAGTGCTTCACCCGTTCGCGTGAGATGGCGAGCCGCAGCTTCAAACCCAGGTTCTCCGGAGCCTTGGCCGGTCGCAACATCGCCACTGAATCCTGCACGGTCCGCCATGCGGCAAATTCCTGCGTACAGGCCGGACATGCTTCAAGATGTTGCGCGATCTGCTGCATCGCGTGGCCGCTGATGGCTCCGTCCAGATAGTCCGAAAAAGACGCCCGAACGCTTTCGCACTGCGATTCTAAGTGAGGAGTCATGCTCATCGGATGCTCCGTGCCGGCGAAAAGAGTCGGTCGCCGGAACGTACCTGGGCAAAGCGGTTCGCCTCTGTAGTTTCCGCATCAACAAGAACACCACGCAGCGCGGCGCGCCCTCGCGTCAGACGCGACTTCACTGTCCCGAGGTTTACGTCGAGGATCTCGGCGATCTCTTCGTAGGCAAACCCTTCGATCTCGCGCAGAATGACCACCGTACGGTAGACCTCTGGAAGCTGCTGGAGCGCGGATTCGACCCGCTCTCGGACCTGCTTCTGGACCGCGTGATCGAACGGTGATTCGCGGCCATCGGCTAGCGTGGCGCGTAGCAACGGCATCTCGCCCTCTTCGTCATGCTCGTTGGCGGAAGAATCGATGGTGATCTCCTGCCGCTTGTGCCGCGACCACCAACGCCGCTGATTCGAGGCTTCATGTAAGGCAATGCGGTAGAGCCATGTTCGTAGGCTTGCTTCGCCATGAAAGCCGCGAATGCTGCGAAAGACCTTGATGAAGACCTCTTGCGTAATATCGGCGGCATCCGCGGGATCCTGAATACTGCGCGCGATCAGCGAATAGAGTGGCTGGTGGTACTGCGCGATCAACAGAGCAAACGCCTGCTCTGAGCCGGCCTTGAGGTCGCTCACAAGAGCAGCGTCTTCCGTTCTGATTCCGATTGCGCCCGCCAGATCCATTGCCATGCCCGCCTGCATATCGGGTGCCCTCTACCTTACGATCTCACAGCCCAGCATGCAACCTGTCGAGAGAAAAACTACGCCGCCGGCGACCGAGTGCTCGCTCACTCTAAGGAATTAGACACCGGGAGAGGGTAAATAAGTTCCCATTGAGTTTGACGAATATCGCTGCGTCGGCCAAAATAGAGAGAGTCCTTCCCGAGAGTGGGCCTGTGGCGCAGCTGGGAGCGCGCTTCCATGGCATGGAAGAGGTCATCGGTTCGATCCCGATCAGGTCCACCAATAAATCAACAACTTAGCGGCTCCGCCTCTCCCGGCTTGGTAGCATTTGGTAGCAAATTTTCAAAACCTTTCTGCGAACGGGTTTTGAAATCGCCTACGCTCCTCCTCTCCTGCAATTTGCGGCCTACAGAAACTCCGGTCTTGCCGTTCCCGACACCCACCTTTTTCTCGGTGGATCGGGGTGCTTCCTTCTTTCTTCCAAACCCTGCAACTCCGGATTTGGTGCCCTTCCGCAGCTCGCGATGGATGGAATCGATCGTAGCCCGCACGCCTTCTGGAATCTCCTGCATGTAGACGTCGGTGGTCGTTGCCGCGCGAGAGTGTCGCAGTACACCCTGCACGTCCTTCACCGTTCCTTTCTTCTGAGCCAAGGTTGCAATCGAGCGCCGGATGACTTGAAACGTGAGCTTGGGCAGTTTCAGGTCGCGAGCCAACTTGTGCAGCACTCGTTTCCGATAGTTGCCCGTGTCGATGAATCCTCCATTGTTGTTCGGAAAGATGAACGCGTTGGGGGATATGTCAGGACACTCAAGTTCCCAAGCACAAAGCTCTTTGGTCAGGTCTCTCGAAAGGGGAATGGTGCGGAGACTACCCTTCGTCTTTCCCCAATCGCGAATCTCTCCCATGTAAGTTGTTTCCACGAGAGTCATCGCGTGTGCTGCGCGATCAAAGCATTTCCATCTCAGTCCAAACAACTCGCTGGGGCGAAGTGCATTCGTCATGTCGAGTTCGAGAATGATCCGGTCACGCAGTTCGAGATGATCCAAAGCGCTTCTGAGTTGGTCCCAGGTCAGGACAGTCTTGTCCGTCTCACGAAGGTGAGCCGGAACTTTGACCTTACGAGCTGGATCTTTCGATAGAAAGTCCTGATCGACTGCCTCCGAAAAGATGGCCTGCATGTAAGCCCGGATCTGGAGCACCCTGTCTTTCGATTGAATCTTGGCCAGTCTGTTGAGATGCGTCTGCAAGGCGAACTTGTCGATGTCCTCAAGCCGGTCTTCATCGAACTTCTGGATGAGATCCGCCTCAATGAGATACTTCTTCACCTTCGCAGTTTCCTCCCTCCAATCTGCTTCCTTCAACGGAAAGAAGCGGTTGCGAACGAACCATCCGAAGGTTACGGAAACATTGGTTGCAGATCGGTCATTGGAAATGGACCCTGTGACCCTGGTGATCTCGCGTTCCAGCGCTTCCTTCGCTTCGAACTTTGAAAGCTCCGATTTGGCCCCGAGAACTACTGGGACGATCGTAGCTTTTGGTTGATTGGTTGCAGGATCGATCACTTCTCGGCGGAAGTATCCGTACCACTTCTTACCGCGAAGGATGATCCAGCCCTTCTGATGCGACTTGCCCATCGATGCCTCGATTTCTGTGGGGGAAATACGAGCAGGGCTGCCTCTATTTTACCGTCATTTCTGCTGATTTACCGGCGTTTCCGCCGCATTGCCGAGAGGCGTTCCCGTTCGCTAACGAACTCGTCAACCTCGCTCAAGCGATAGCGAAGTACGCCGTCGCTCATGCGAATGACAGGTAGGTAAGGAGCCTTGCGTGAGGAGTGATCCCATACCCAATCCTTCGTGACGTTCAGTCGTTGAGCAACGTCCTCAACGGTCAGAAGCACGTCCCTGGAAGGCATTTGCTGAACGCTTGCCGCGAAAGCCATACAGCATCTCCAAACTTGGAATGACGGTATCGGAAGATACCGGGAAATGTGCCTAGCCTCTCTCGACAGAAGAGTCCTGTCTAATACTTTCCATTTATCGGGTGATACGTTTCACGTATCACCTCGGGGCAACTTCTTCGAAAACAGGGATTTAGCCGCGCGGAGTAATTATGGCCAAAATCCACTTTTCTGTTGATAAGCGGGATTTAGATTGACAGAATTTCCACAGGCGGAGATGCGGTTGACCCGCTCGTTCGGAGTTGAGTCGAGAGCGCTACTACTTCTTGTCGAGCGGTGCGTTATGTATGAATGGGCCGAGCTTCGCCATTTCAAATATTTGTTGACGATCCTGGAGAGACAGGGATTCCGCGCTGCTGCGGAGGAGTTGCGTACCGCGCAACCCAATCTCAGCGTTCAGGCCCGACAGTTCCAGGAGAACGCTTCGGTTCGTCTCTTCCGCAAGATGAAGGGCGGGCGGATTCGGCCCACGGACACGGGAGTCGCATTCAAGGTCTTAGCCCGGTTCCTGCTGGAGACACGCGATGAAGTGCTTGACGCACTCATCGCGATTGAGCGCGGGGAGGTTAGTTCCGTTCGATTCGGATGTACTCCGCTGGTCGACCCGGGCTTGTTTCGCATCTTTTGCGATCTACACAAAGAGATCCTTCCCGTCTGTCCTGTGCGTCCAACCCACGGAGACACGGCGCATCTGGCGGAAGAGATTCTTTCGGGAAAGGTCGATGCCGCAATTGTCACGTTGCCTTTACGGCATCAAGATCTGCGCATCGAAGAGTTGAGTCGAGACCGGCTTGTTGTGTGCCTGCGCCGAGACGATCCGCTTGCGGTGAAAGCATCGCTACAGGCTTCGGACTTGCAGGTCAATCTCACCGTCCTTTACCACCCTCAACGACATCCCGACGCTCACGCGCGTCTGCTGGAACTCCTCGCAGACGCCGGGGTACAGATCGAGGAATACTCATGCGCATCGCACCCTTCCGAGATGCAGGCCCTGGTCAAAGGCGGGCACGGCTTCGCATTGATTCGAGAAGGAACCACCTTGGATGAAGAGCTAACCACTCGTCCCGTTGTGGGCGTTGACTGGACCGTGGATACAGCCTTGATCTATCACAAGACGCGTCACCCCAAGACCGTTCCCATACTGGCGAAGCAGCTCCTCAAGAAACGGCCTCAAGATAGCAAAGAGATGAGGAAGAGCAACGCGTCTGTTGCTGTACAACGGTCAGCCGCGACAAGAAATCGTCCTCCTCAACCTGCGAAAGATGGACCAGTTCAGATGACCCTGATCGGTTAGAAGTTGAAGAAACATTGAGAGATAGAACGAGGTGATACTTGAAACGTATCACCCGATAAATAAAAGGTATTAGACGCGAGGGTAGCCCCAGCCTAATCATCACGGCATATTCCCGACTGAGACCAGTCGATGGAGGTGCCGATGATACGCAGCAGCCACGTAGTGATCTCCCGCAGCACAGCCCGTCTTGCCAGGCGACTGGCCCGTCCCTTTTCGAAACGCAAACTGTTCCGCGCCACGCGTGTGATGTGGCCGGCGCTTGCCGCGCTCACAGTCACAAGCATTGCTCATGCCCAGGGAACGATGGACTTCTCCGGTGCTACAACGCTTATGACGACCTTCAAAACCTTCGCGATTTTTGCGGGTGCGGTCATCTGCTTCGGCGGTCTGATCTTCGCCGGAATCCGCATGATGAGTGGGCGTTTTCAAGATGCCATCCCAGGACTCTTCGGTGCGCTGTTCGGTGCCGGAGTGCTCGGCTGGGGAGCTGGTTGGATCGGCTCTCTGACCGGGCAGTCGATGTAGGAGGTACATCGACATGACCAAGCGGGGAGAGCCGTTACCGATCAATCAAGCGCTGAATCGACCGAGAGCCAAGCTTGGTCTCGATCTTACAGCATGGATGGCGATCGTATTCGTCTGCGTAACGGTTTTCCTCGTTGGTTTTCGCTTGTTGGCGATGCTGGCCTTTCCCACGCTTGCTGTTGCAGCGTGGTTGATCGTCCGCAAACACCCAAAGATGTTCCAACTGTGGGGCCTGGGCCTCAACCAAAAGAGCTACTATGACCCGCGCAAACACTGAGCAATCGAAACATACGCCGTGGTTTGCGAAGGCCGGGGCCGCGTGCAGCATCGTTCCAATTGCACGCTTCGTCGGCCCGAGCATCTTCGCCCTTAAAGGGGGCGGTTACGGATGCCTGTTCGCGCTCACCGGGATCGATGAAGAGGGCTTGACCGATCTGGAGTTGGACTCGCGAATGCGCTCCATCGAAGGGGCCTTGCGCGGCCTGCCCGAGGGGTCATGCCTCTATCAGTACACCCGTGTCATGTCTGGTTTCAATCTTCCCAGGCAGACCAGATACGCGAATCCTGCCACAGAGGTGTTTGTTACAGACCGCCTTACCCATCTTGAAAAGACAGCCGCGTTTCGCCGTATCGACCTGTACTGGTGCCTTACGCTGGAGCCGTCGCAGGTGAAAGCGTTCGAGCAAAAGCCGCAGGAGAACGCCGTGGATACATCACGGATGCTCGCGGAGCTTGAGAAGACAGCAACGATCCTTCAGAGTCATCTTGGCAGCGCGCTGGGCCTGCGGCTGCTCGACAAGGCCCATGCCTTCCAGTTCTTCAGCTACCTATTCAACCTTGAGGAATGGGCCGAGCATGACCATCTCCGCAGCGATACCGGCGTAGACCGCCAGATCGTGAAGAGTCCGGTTGCATGGCATAGCGATTACCTCCAGGTGGGCAAGCGCCATGTGCAGACGTTCTCCCTCAAGATGACGCCGGAGGCGTCGAGGCCTTGCCTCTTCTCCGGCCTGCTCACGCTCGACTGCGATAGTGTCTTCTGCTCATCATGGCGACCCAAATCGACGACAGCGGCCCGCAGCGAGATCGACGCTCAGGAGAAGTTCATCTCATTCTTCAAGGTTGGAGTCTTGACACGAGTGATGAGCGGGCGCGATACCGCCTCGCTCGAAACCGGGGCTGGTGCGAAGGCTGCCAACAACAGCGTCGATGACCTTAGCGATGTCATCCGCTCGCTAGATAAGAAGGCCCAGGGCGAATACTCCCTGTGTTTGCTCTTAGCAGCGCGCAGCCAGGAGCAGTTGCGTAACACCGTCCCCGCAGTGCATCGGATCTTCGTCGATGCCCGCGCTCAGGTGATGGAGGAGACGCTTGGCAACCTATCGGCGTTCTACGCGATGTTCCCCGGCAACCACAAATTCAACGTCTTCCCGCTGTGGCTGGCTGAAGACCATCACGCGCGGCTTTCCTCTGTGTTCGCTCCACACATCGGCCATCCTTACTCGGAAGACCTCGATAGCGAGTACCTGAATGTCTTCGAGACACGCACCCGGACGCCATTTTTTCAGGACGTGTATGTGGATGGCGTGCGGGTCATGCTCATCATCGGTCCTACGGGATCAGGCAAGTCCGTACACGCTAACGCAGCTATCGCGTTGGAGCAGAAGTATGGTGGCTTTACCTATATTTTTGACATCGGCGGCAGCTACGAGAGCGTCGTGGAGCTGTACGGCGGGCGCGTTGACCGCGTCGGCAAAGACGGTCCGAGAGTGAATCCGTTTGCGCTGGAGCCGACCGAAAGCAACATCAAGTTCCTGTACTCGTTTATCAAGCTCCTGCTCACCAACGGCGGCGCGGAACTGGAGCCGGAAGACGATGATGTGATCCACAAGGCCGTGCAGGATATGTACCTGCTCGACCCGGAGAATCGCCGCCTGTCGAATCTCTTTCTGCCGAAGAAGCTCGACCGCTACCTGTCGAAGTGGGTTGGCAAGGGCATTTACAACGCCGTCTTTGACAACGTCGAAGACAGCCTCTCCCTCTCTCGCCTGCAATGCTTCGACTTCCAGGGTGTGAACAACGAGCAATACGCCGACCTGATCGAGCCGCTGATGGTGTGGCTGCTACGGCGGATCAATGACGTTCTGTACAACCCCGCCAATCTGGGCGTTCCCAAGCACATCCTCATCGAAGAGATCTTCTCTTCGATGAAGAACAAGCAGCTCCTTGACGGTGCGCTCGCTTCCATCAAGACGGTTCGTAAAAATCTTGGCGGCGTCACCATGATCGGGCAGTCCGCCGACGATCTTGGGGCCAACGCCGATAGCATCGTGAACTCCTGTACATCGTTCCTGTTCCTGAAGGATGCGACCTTCAACCGAAAGCGTTATGCCGAGCTGTTCAAGATGAACGAGCAGCAGATTGCACTCTTTGAAAGCTTGCAGGCCCGCGAGGCCCTGTACATGCGACGCGACGGCATCACGAAGGTCGTCACGTTGAACCTCGATAGGCGCAGCTATGCCATCTTCTCTACCAAGCCGAAGGACCGGGTGCGCCGGTCGAAGCTGATCGAAAAGTACGGTCTCACCGAGGGCATCGATCGCTTTGCCCAAGGCGAGACTGTGTGACTAATTCCCAACCCAGAAAGGCCAGTGCCATGAAACCACTTATCCCCATCGTCGTCTCCGCCGGACTCGCGCTGGCCTCTGCCGCGTGCCAGGCAGCCGATACTCATCCTCTGCAACCCAATGCCCCCCATACCGTCACCGTGACCGAGGCGGACACGCCTCCTGTGATCCGCGCCGGCCTGCTGCAATCGACACTGATCGTCCTTCCCGCTGAGGAGAAGGTCGCGAATGTCTTCGCCGGTGACACTGTCGATTGGGTGTTTGACGGAGGCCATGTCGCGAGCCGGTTCATCAGCGTCAAGCCTAAGGTGGCGAATGGATCGACAGACATTCATATCGTCTCTGACCACGGAAACGAGTACACCTTGCAGCTCCATGAAGTCTCCAGTGAGCCGGATGCCCACTTCGATTCCAAAATCTTCATTGCTCCCGGTGACCAGGCGGCAAAGGACCGGCTGACGCAGCTTCCTGTGTTCGTGCCTGCCGCTGATTTGGACAAGGCCAAGCAGGAGGCAGCTACCGCCAAAGCAGCGCAGGCAGCGGAGTTGAAGGCAGAAGAGACGAAAGCCGAGCAGTATCGGAGCCAGTATCCGGGCAACCTCCACTTCGATTACACATGGGACCAATCGAAGGGTAAGGCTCTTGGCCTTCAGCAGATATGGCGCGACGACAAGTTCACGTACCTGCGCGGGCAGTTTCAGGAGAGTCCGGCTCTCTATGAGTTGAAGGACGGTAAGGGCTCGCTCATCAACTTCGATTTCAACGCTGGCCTATATACGGTGCCGAAGAAGTTGGACAACGGCTATCTCGCCATCGGCAAACAAAAGGTGGAGTTCCACCGCGTGGGAGGGGCGAAATAGCCATGACGGAGCCAAACCAGAATCCGCCCGCGACCGTCCCGGAGCAGCCGGAAGCGAAATCACCACTAAAAAAGGGTATGCCTGTGGTGATCGTTCTAGTTGTCATCATTGCCCTGATCGGCGTTGCCAATGTGTCGAGCCTGTTGAGCGGCAACAAGAAAGCAGCCCCGGCAAGCTCAATGACCATGCGCCCCGCTTCGCCGAATGCCCAGCAGGTAAACAGCTTTTCGACGCAGCAGCAGGTACAGGCACAACGGGATGCGGAGGAGCGCCAACATCAGCAGGAGTTGGCCGCTGCGATGCAGCAGCTCCAGGCCGAACAAAGTGTCCCCGGCCCAGAGGCCGCCGGGACACAGCCGATGACGGCTGCGCAGCGCGATGCGATCTATGGCAATAGCCCGAATGCACCGCAGCACACCTCGAACATCTCGCAGGCCCAGGCAGAGGCCAAGCAAAAACAGCTTGCGAAGGAGAAACAAGCGCAGGACGCCATCAACAGCGATACGGTCGCTATCGACTTTGCCCACGCGGGCGCAGCACCCGGTGCCGCCGTTCCGCCGCAAGCGGCAACGGCTGTCATGGGGGAGCGTGAGGAGGCACGCTCCCAGACGGCTACGGAGGTGGCCGCTGGGACATCTTCCAGCAGCGCAAGCGACAAACCCGGAATCGTACAAACCACTTCTGCCAAGCCGTCGAAATCAGATTCCAAGGCCGACCCGATGGCTGAATACGACTTCGATAACTATCAGGGCCGTCTTTATCGCGTCTTCGAGGGAACGGTATTTGAAGGGGTTGTTACCAACCATATTGACGGTGGGTT